>DATEDO010000052.1:0-72031 GCA_035281625.1 Candidatus Methylomirabilota bacterium | reverse complement strand
CTCCTCCCCCGCCGCCGCCCTTCGCGAACGCCATGGAGGGCCCGAGGACGAGAAGGCAGACTGTCAGCAGGGCAAGGTGTTTCTTCCACATCGCTGGGAATCTCCTTCAGCAAGTCGCTGGCGGATCAGTGTTAAGGGCTCCTCGTCTCGGCGCATGCCTCGGTGCCCCGACTGCCGTCGGGGCCGGGCCTCCGAAACCTGGTGTCCGAGAAGCATCGACAAGCCGCCGTGTCTTATCTGCCCAGGGAAAGTGGCGTGCAGAGCGCGCTGGCGGCCTTGCGCGACGTACCGGCGGGGCACGCCGCCCCCGGGTTCACCGTGCCGATGGGCGCGCTCACATTACCCGTGCTCGGCGTCCTACCCGAGCCACTCACTCCGCCCGTAGCGCTGGCGCCCGTGCCACTTGCGCCGCTCCGACTCGCTCCGGCGCCAGAGGCTCCGCCTGATGCGCCGCCAGAGGCGCCGCCAGCGCCGCTCTGCGCCAAGGCCATCGTCGGATCGGCGACCCGAATGCCGACCGTCAAAAGGGAACGTGGTGTCTTCCACATCACAAGGTCTCCTTCGAGGTATTCACCGGCTGTTTGCCTCGAAGGCAGCAAGACCTGTGCCGCGTCCTCGAATTGCCGGGGTTCGGGTTGCGCGACCCGTGTGCGTTGCAGGCCCGCAGCGAGCGCGCGCCGCCTACCGGGTAGGAGATTCCCTCGGCGGGCGGATCTCCCCCCTTTGCACTCGTGCCGGGACATCAGCGCGGACCCCAGCACCCAGCGATGCGGCGCTCGCAGCGCGGACATCGTTCACCCCGAAGGGTTACCGCCTGTGTCGCGTAGTTCGCGCGACGCACCACGATCTCGTGGCAGCGCGGGCAGCGCGTATGCGACAGGCCCGTGACGCGATCGGCGACGTTGCCCACGTAAACGTGGCGAAGGCCCGCGGCATAGGCGATGCCCGCCGCGGTGAGCAACCGCCCGGCCGACTGCGGGGGAAGCTCCTGCCGCCGGTAGCGCGGTACGAACCCGTTGAGATGCCACGGCAGCTCCGGATCGATGGCGGCGAGCTCCCCCGCGAGGGCACGCAGACCGTCCAGATCGTCATTGGCGCCGGGCACCAGCATGGTGACGGCCTCCACCCAGTAGCCGAGCCGGCGCGCCCGGCGAAGCGCGGCGAGCGGCGCGTCGGCCACGCCGCCGACCTCCCGGTAGTGATGGGGCCTGGTCCCTTTGAGGTCCACGCGGAATACGTCCGTGACGGGACGGAGGTACTCGAGCGCCTCGGCAGTGGTATTCCCGTCCGAGACGACGGCCGTCGCGAGCCCGCGCCTCCGGGCCTCGGCGAATACGGCGTACGCCCACTCGGCGGTGATCATCGGCTCGTTGAAGGCGCTGACGACCGAAGCGCACCCGGCCGCCAGCGCCCGCGCCACGAGCGCTCGAGCCGAGATCACCTCCGGCGCGGGCGCCTCCACGCTCGCATCGCGCAGGGCTTGCGAGAGCTGCGCATTGCTGCACCATGGGCACCGCAGATCGCAGCCGAACATGCCGAACGTGAGGCCGAGGCGGCCGGGGCGCAGGTGGTAGATGGTGTTGCGCTCCACCGGCATGACGCGCCACGCCCCCACATAGCCGAACGGAACCCTCAGCGTCACCCCGCGCCGGAATCGAGCTCCGCAGCGCCCGGTGGCGCCGTCCACGAGGCGGCAGCGATGGGCGCACGCGATGCACTCGATCCGGTCATCCGGCGCGGTACGCGCCAGCGCTCCTGGGACCGTGAGGGTCGCGAGCCGCTCGGCCAGCCCGTGCGTCCCGATCATCGATTCCGTCGAGCCACGCATCACCTGTGCCAGCCGCCGGGGTCGACTCGCCGGGTCGAAACGACCCTCCCGCGCGACTGGCAAAAGGTCGCCGCTCCGTGCGACAGTGGTACGTCCCGACCTACTCGACGAGGAGAGAGCCCCCATATGAGCGTCGCGAACGGCCGCGAGTTCCTCAGCATCCCGGGTCCCACCAACATCCCCGACGCCGTGGTGGCCGCCATGCAGCGGCCGGCCATCGACATCTACTCGGGGGACATGCTCGGCCTGACCCATTCGCTGCACGAGGACCTCCCCAAGATCTTCCGCACCGCCGGCAGAACGTACATCTACGCCGCCAACGGGCACGGGGGCTGGGAGGCCGCACTGAGCAATGTGCTGTCGCGCGGCGACTCGGTGCTGGTGCTGGAGAGCGGCCTCTTCGCGCTGGGCTGGGGCGATATGGCGCAGATGATGGGCGTCAAGGTGGAGGTGCTGAAGGGAGACCTTCGCCGGGCGGTGAATCCCGCGGCGGTGACGCAGCGGCTCGAGGCCGACGCCGGCCACGAGATCAAGGCCATCCTGGTGGTTCAGATCGACACCGCCTCCGGGGTGGTGAACGACATCCTGGCCATCCGGCGGGCCATCGATGCGGCGCACCATCCGGCGCTCTTGATGGTGGATGCGGTGGCGTCGCTGGGCTGCATGCCGTTCGAGATGGACGCCTGGGGAGTGGACGTGGCGATGGCGGGCTCGCAGAAGGGCCTCATGACGCCGCCGGGATTGGCGTTCGTCGCGGGGAACGAGCGCGCGCATGCCGCGCATCAGAAGGCGGATCTCCGCACCCGCTACTGGGACTGGACCTTCCGCCAGGGCCAGGCGCACTACCAGAAGTACGGCGGCACGCCGCCGCAGCACCTCCTGTTCGCGCTGCGCAAGGCGCTCGATCTGCTCTTCGCCGAGGGGCTCGACCACGCGGCGCGACGCCATGCCCTGCTCGCCGAGGCCACTCGCCTCGCGGTGTCGCGGTGGGGCGAAAAGCGGGCGCTGGCCATCAATGCCACCGAGCCTCGGGAGCGCGCCGACTCGATCACGTGCGTGCTCCTGCCCGACCGTGACCCCCAGCCGCTGCTCGACTACTGCCGCAACAAGTGCGGGGTGGTGCTCGGCGTAGGCATCGGTCCCCTTTCCGGGCGGGCGTTCCGCATCGCGCACATGGGCCATACCAACGCGCCGATGGTGATCGGCACCCTGGCCGCCGTGGAGATGGGGCTGGCCGCCCTCGGGATTCCGTACGGCGCGGGCGGGGTGCAGCGCGCCGTGGACTACCTGGGCCGGGAAGTCACCCCGCAGTAGATCTCGCGCACTCAAAGTCGGTGGCGCCTCCGCGCGCGCGGCCGGGTCCGGCCGCGTCTGTACGAAAGCGTACGCGCGTGGTACGGTGACGTGCATGGCCCGCCGGACCAATAGTGCAGCGCCGCGCGTGATGTCCCCCGTGCACGGCAGACGCTACACCGCCTTCGACGTGGTCGCGCTCGCAACGTCCGCGGGGGGCATCGGGGCATGCGGTCACGTGCTGTCTCACCTTCCCGCCGACTTTCCCGCCGCGGTGATCGTGGTCATGCACCGCTCGCACCTGAGCACGGATCTGACGCCGAGCATCCTCGGGCGCCGCTCCGCTCTCCCGGTCGTCTCGGTCCGTGACGGTGAGCCGCTGCGGCCGGCGACGGTCTTCGTCGCGTCGCCCGTCGGCCAGACCACGATCGACGACGCGGGGCGGCTACGCGTGGCGTCGCCGGGTCGAGCCGGGACCCGCTGTCGCGCCGACTCGCTGTTCGAGTCGGTGGCGCGCTGGGCCGGGACGCGGGCCATCGGCGTCGTGCTCACGGGCCGGCTCTCCGACGGCGCGCTCGGCTGCCGCGCCATCAAGCACCACGGCGGGCGCGTGCTCGTCCAGGACCCCGCCACCGCCGCCGCGCCGGACATGCCGCGCGCGACCCTGGCCCGGGGTTCCGTGGACTTCGTCCTCCCGCTCGGCATGCTGGGCACCGCCCTCACCGCGCTGGTGATGGCCCCGGGCGGCGCGGAGCTGTTCCGCGTGGCGCCACCCGCGTGGTGCGTGCTCGATCCGCTGGCTGTCTAGTCGGATGCGAGCATGGCCGCGGTGGCGAACGCCGATTCTGCCGAGCTGACCCGGAACCGCCTCCTCGCCAAGCTGCCGCCCCGGGACCGCGCGCGGCTCGCCAAGGAGATTGAGATCCGCCCCCTCGCCCTGCGGGACGTCCTGTACGAGCCGGACGAGCCGATCTCCACGGTGTTCTTTCCGCTCAGCGGCGTGATGTCGATCGTCATCGACCTGACGGGGACCACGCCGGTCGAGGTCGCCACGGTGGGAAACGAGGGGCTGATCGGCGTTCCCGTGTTCCTGGGAGCCTCCAGCATTCCCATGCGCTCGTTCGCGCAGATCGCGGGCCACGCCGCCTGCCTCAAGGCGACGGCGTTCCGCCGCGAGATCGACAGCGGCGGCCCTCTTCGCAATCTCGTGCAGCGCTACACGCAGGCCTTGATGCATCAGGTCGCGCAGGCCGTGGCCTGCAATGCCCGTCACGTGATCCAGCAGCGCTGCGCGCGGTGGTTGCTCATGACCGCCGACCGGGTGGAGTCCGACTCCTTCGCCCTGACGCAGGATTTCCTGGCCCAGATGCTGGGCGTCCGCCGCGCCGGGGTCACCGCCGCCGCCCGCAGCCTCCAGTCGGAAGGGATCATCGACTATCATCGAGGCCAGATCACCATCAAGGACCGCCGGAAGCTCGAGCTCGCGTCGTGCGAGTGCTACCGCAAAGTGCAGGAGGAGTACGAGCGGCTTCTGGGGTAGACTCGCTCAGCGGACATCCTCACCGCCCACCCCGTCCATAGGAGGGCTGCGCGATGCTCTCACGCGAGGACAACGAGCTCCTCACCCGGGTCGGCCCCGGCACCCCGATGGGCACCACCATGCGGCGCTACTGGCTTCCCGCGCTGCTCGCCCGTGAGCTGCCCGAGCCCGACTGCCCCCCGGTGCGGGTGCGCATGCTCGGCGAGAGCCTCATCGCGTTCCGCGACACGCGGGGCCGCGTGGGGCTGCTCGACGAGTTCTGCCCCCACCGCCGGGCCTCGCTCTTCTTCGGCCGCAACGAGGAGTGCGGGCTCCGCTGCGTGTACCACGGCTGGAAGTTCGACACCGACGGCCGCTGCGTGGACATGATGAACGAGCCGGACAGCGAGTCCTTCCAGCAGAAGATCTTCATCACGTCGTATCCCACGCTCGAGCTGGGCGGGCTCGTGTGGACCTACATGGGCCCGGCGGAGCGCCAGCCCGAGCCGCCCGCCTTCGCGTGGACGCGCATCCCTCCCACCCACATCACGGTGTCCAAGGTGATCCAGGAGACGAGCTGGCTGCAGGGCCTGGAGGGCGGTATCGACACCTCGCATGCGCCGATCCTGCACCGGCTGCTCACCACCGAGACCACGCGCCCCGGCTTCAAGCCCGACAATCCGTTCGTCCGCGGCAAGGCGCCGACGCTGGCCCTCGACGTGACCGACTACGGGTATCGCTACGCGGGCATCCGCCCCCTGGGCGAGACGAACATCCACGTCCGCACCTATCACTTCATCCTGCCCTTCCATCAGATCCGGCCCTCGCGCTCCGAGAGCGGCGTGCCGCTCATGGCCGGGCACAGCTGGGTGCCGATCGACGACGAGACCACCATGGTGTTCAACTGGGAGTTCAGCACCACCGACGCGCCCCTCACCGCGGAGGACCGGCTGGAGCGGCGGCTCGGCAATGGCCCGCTCGACGTCGATCAGACGACGTTCCGCTCCAAGCGCAACCGGCAGAACAACTATCTCCTCGACCGACAGGCGCAGAAGACCGAGAGCTTCACCGGCATCGACGGCATCAACACGCAGGACCGCGCCATCCAGGAGAGCATGGGCCCGATCGTGGATCGAAGCCGCGAACATCTCGGCCCCGCCGACCGGGCGGTGATACAGGCCCGCCGGCTCTTGCTGGAGGCGGTGAAGACGGTGGCCGACGGCGGCCTCCCGCGCGGCCTCAGGCCCACCTACGGCGCCCTCGTCGCGGGAGAAGCCGTTCTTCCGCGCGACGCCGACTGGCGCGACGCGGCCCTGCCCGCCGGCTCCCAGATCCCCCAGACGGTCTGAACGGGGAGTCTCAGTACCCCTCTCCGTCCCTTGCCGCGACGGCCTTGCCGCGGTGGAGACGGAACACGACCGCCAGGTAGATCAAGGCGAGGGGCAGACCCAGGAGGAACCACCGGATCGCGATCCGGAGTCCCGCCTCGTCCCCGCCTCCGGTATAGGCGGTGAGCGAGCGGGCCTCGTCCCCGGCGGCCCGCAGCATCACGGGGAAGTACGAGGCGGCACTGGCCCCGATGGTCCCGAGAAGAAACGCGCACGAGCCCAGGAAGGCGCGGAGGAAGGCGTCGCGCCAGAGCTGGACCAGGACCACCGCGATACCCGCCACCGCGACGACCCCCGCGAGCACGGCGAGCCACCGGCGGCCCATGCCGGGGAACAGCGCGGGATTCACGAGCTGGCTGGCCGCGGTGACCACCGGCCACAGCAGGGCGACCGCGATCCACAGCCGGTAGGCCATCACACGGCTCCGCTCGTGCACGGAGCCGTCGGTCTTCCAGGCGAGGAACAGGGCTCCGTGAGCGGCCAGCGCCACCAGCGCGAAGACCCCGGTCAGGATCGTGTACCAGTCGAGGATGCCCACCGGGGGGCGCGCGGAGAAGTCGGTGAAGAGCGCGAGGGAGAACCACCCGTCGGCGTCGAGCGGGACGCCGCGCATCAGGTTGCCGAAGGCGGCGCCCAGGAACACCGCGAGCAGCACGCTCGCCGCCGCGAACACGAAGTCCCACGCGCTCCGCCAGAGGGAATCGCCCACGTGACTTCGCAGCTCGATGGCGATGCCCCGGCCCAGCAGGCACCACAGCACGAGGATGATGGCGAAGTAGAACCCGGAGAGGCCCGAGCCCAGCACGCGCGGGAACGCCACGAAGAGGGCGCCGCCGGCGGCGAGCAGCCATACCTCGTTGCCGTCCCAGAAGGGGCCGATGGCGGCCAGCACCTGCCGCCGTTCGGTGTCGGTCCGCGCCACGAAGGGCGAGAGGATCCCCGCCCCCAGGTCGAAGCCGTCCAGGATGACGTACATGCCCAGCAGCACGACGACGATGCCGTACCACAGCTCAAACATGAGCGGCCTGCCCGCCGGCGCGCGGCTCGGCGTGCGCGACCGGCCCCGGGCCGTGGGCGATCTCGCGCGCGATCAGGAAGAGAAACAGGATGCCGAGGGCCAGATAGAGCCCGCAGAATCCCATGAGGGTGAAGAGCACGGTCCCCGAGTGCACGGTGGGACTGGCTCCCTGCGCGGTACGGAAGAGCCCGTAGACGAGCCAGGGCTGCCGCCCGAGCTCGGCCGTCATCCACCCGACCGTGTTCGCGATGTACGGAAGCGGGAACGCGAGCATCAGCACCCAGAGCATGGGCCGGCTCCGCTCGAGCCGCCCCCGCCACCAGAGCAGCACGGAGAGGGCGGCGATGGCGGTGAGGATGGTGCCGAGGCCGGCCATGATGTGGAAGGAGTAGTAGAGGAGCTCGATGTTGTCGGGCCAGTCCTCGGGAGGAAACGCGTCGAGGCCCGGCACGTTGGCGTGGAAGGTCCCGAAGGCGAGGAAGGACAGCATCCACGGGATCACCACGGGATTGTCGAGGCGGCGCTCCGCGACATTGGGCTGGCCGATGATGACCAGCCCGGCGCGCTCGCCGCTCTCGAAGCGGCCCTCCATGGCGGCGAGGGCCGCCGGCTGATGGCGCGCCACCAGCTTGGCCTGCTGATCCCCGGTGGCGGCGACGAGGAGGCTCGCGACCAGGCCCGCGGCCACGCCCAGCCGCAGGAAGATCCGCGCCGTCGCCTCGTGACGCCCGGCCAGCGTGTAGTAGGCGCCGACGGCCGCCATCACGAAGGCGCCGGTGACCACGGCGGCGAGCATGTTGTGGGCGTACTGGGCGATGGCCCACGGGCTCAGGACGAAGGCCCAGAAGTCCACGAGCCGGAGCGTCCCGTCGGGGGCCACCGCGTGCCCGACGGGGTACTGCATGAACGCGTTTGTCGCGATGATGAAGTAACCGGAGAGCCAGCTCCCCAGGAACAGCGCCACCGCGGCGAAGAAGTGCCCGAGGCGGGACAGGCGCCGCTCGCCCCAGATGAGGAGCGAGAGGAAGCTCGACTCGAGAAAGAAGGCGAAGAGGCCCTCCATGGCGAGCGTCTGCCCGATCACATTGCCCGCGTAACGGCTGAACTGGGCCCAGTTGGTGCCGAACTGGAACTCCATGGGGATGCCGGTGACGACGCCGACCGCGAAGTTGATGCCAAAGATCCGGATCCAGAAGCGCGCGGCGTCGTTCCAGCGCTCGCCGTCGCCCCTCAGCCCGCGCGCCTTCAGGAGGACGATGAGGAGGGCGAGCCCCATGGTGAGCTGGGGGAAGAGGTAGTGATAGACGATGGTGAAGGCGAACTGCAGCCGGTGGAGCGTGAGCGCGTCTCCCACGGGAAGGATGGTGGCCCAGCCGAGGCCGTGGTCGCCATGAGACCAAGGTCCACCTCGGGGCAACAACTCGTCCGGACCCGGTTGACAGCGTGCGCGCCGGCGACGTAGCGTCGGGGCCATGCCCGGCCCGCTCCACGGCGTTCGCATCGTCGACGCCACCACCGTCGTGCTCGGCCCCCTCGCGACCCAGATGCTGGGCGACCTGGGCGCCGACGTCGTGAAGGTGGAGCCGCCGGAGGGCGACACCACCCGCAAGCTCGGCCCCACGCGCAACCCCGACATGGCGGCCTTCTACCTGGGGTGCAATCGCAACAAGCGCAGCGTGGTGCTCGATCTCAAGCAGCCGGCGGGCCATGCCGCGCTCATGCGGCTGGTGAAGGGCGCGGACGTCCTCGTCCACAACTTCCGGCCGCAGGCGGCGGCCCGGCTGCAGCTCGAATACGAGCGGGTGCGCGCGGTGAATCCGGGCATCGTCTACTGCGCGACCTATGGCTTTCGCGCGGCCGGGCCGTATGGCAACAAGCCCGTCTACGACGACATCATCCAGGCGGCGTCGGGGCTGGCTTCGCTACAGGCCCCGCTCGTCGGCGATCCGCGGTACCTGCCGACCATCGTCGCCGACAAGACCAGCTCGATGGCGGTCGCCCACGCGCTCCTCGCCGCGCTCTATCACAAGGCGCGCACCGGGGAGGGGCAGGCCGTCGAGGTCCCGATGTTCGAGACGGTCGTGGCGTGGATGATGGTGGAGCACCTCTACGGCGAGACCTTTCAGCCGGCGCTCGACACCGCGGGCTACAAGCGAGTGCTGAACCGCTGGCGGCGGCCCTTCCCCACCAAGGACGGCTACCTCGCCATCATCCCCTACACCGACACCCACTGGCAGACGTTCTTCCGGGTGGCGGGTCGCGAGGATCTCCTCGCCGATTCCCGCTTCCGCACCCTGGCCTCGCGGCTCGCCCACATCGAGCTGCTCTACGAGGAGCTGGGGAAGATCGCCGCCACGCGCACCAATGCCGAATGGCTGGCCCTCCTCGACGCCGCCAACGTGCCGGCCACGGTGGTGAACACGCTCGACACCATTCTCACCGACCCGCAGCTCGAGGCCACCGGCTTCTGGAAGACCATCGAGCACCCGAGCGAGGGGCCGCTCCGCACGCCCGATATCCCGGCGACCTACAGCCGGACGCCGGGCGAGATTCGCCGGCATCAACCCCGTCTGGGCGAGCACAGCGTGGAGATCCTGAGGGAGGCGGGGCTCTCCGCCGAGGAGATCCGGGCGATGCTGGCCGCGGGGGCGACCCGCCAAGCCTAGCCGTTCAGCGGAGGGTGAAGCCGGCATAGCCGGCCGCCGCCACCTGCTCGCAGCGCTCGCGATACTTGGGCGCCCCGCCCGCATAGACCATGAAGGTGCGCTTGTCCTTGCCGGCCACGTTGGAATTGATGCCCATCATCCACGAGTCGACCTTCGTGAAGAGCATGCGGCGCCCCGTCTCCAGCACGTGCTCCGTCCACTCGCCCTCGGCCGCCGCCGTGGGCTCCGCGCGGGTGAGGCGCCGCTCGCCCATGTGGCGCAGCAGGGCGGTCACCCAGTCCACGTTCTGCTCGATGCAGCGGGGAATGTTGCAGAACGTGGCCGCGTTGTGCGGTCCCACCAGCGTGAAGAGATTCGGGAAGCCCTCGACCTGAAGCCCCAGGTAGGTGCGGGGCCCCGCCGCCCACTTGTCCCTGAGCCGCCGCCCGCCCCGCCCACGGATGTCGATGCGGTCGAAGGCGCCGGTGATGGCGTCGAAGCCGGTGGCGTAGATGATCATGTCGAGCTCATGCTCTTCGGCGCTGGTCTTGATCCCGACGGCGGTGATCCGCTCGATGGGGGTCTCGCGGAGATCCACGAGCCGCACGTTGGGCTGATTGAAGACCTCGTAATAGCCGCTCTCGAGCGGGACCCGCCGCGTGCCGAACCCGTGGTTGGTGGGGATGAGCTTCTCGGCGAGCGCCGGGTCCTTCACTCGCGACCGGATCTTGCGGCGCATGAACTCCGTGATCGTCGCGTTGGCCTCGGCATTGATGAGGACGTCGCGGAAGTTCCCCATCCAGATGCCGAAGCCCGGTTCCGCATAGAGCTTCTCGTAGAAGGCCTCGCGGATCTCCGGCGTGACCTCGAGGGCGTGGCGGGAATCGGCCTGATGGATGAAGCAGCCGAAGGAGTCCCGGCACTGGGCGAAGATCTCCGCGTAGCGCGCCTTGATGCTGGCCTGCTCCTCGGGGGTGATGGGGCGGTTATGCAGCGGCGCGCACCAGTTCGGCGTGCGCTGGAACACCGTGAGACGCCCCACCGTCTTGGCGATCTCGGTGATGGCCTGCACCGCGGTGGCGCCGGTGCCGATGATGCCCACGCGCTTGCCCGCGAACGTCACCGGCTCATGCGGCCACGTGGCGGTGTGGTAGGCCTCGCCGCGGAACGTCCCCACGCCGGGAATGGTCGGCATGGTGGGCGCCGACAGGGGGCCGATGGCGGTGATCAGGAAGCGCGCCCGAGCGCGCTCGCCACCCTCGATCTCCACCTCCCAGTGATTCGCGGCGTCGTCGTACCGGGCGGCGCGGATCCGGCTCTTGAACTCGATGTCCCGGCGCAGATCCAGCTTGTCGGCGACGAAGTTGCAGTAGCGGAGCGTCTCCGGCTGGGGGGCGAAGTGCTCGCTCCACTCCCACTCGCGGAGGATCTCGTCCGAGAAGGAGTAACCGTACGTCCAGCTCTCCGAATCGAACCGCGCGCCCGGATAGCGGTTCCAGTACCACGTACCGCCCACCCCGTCGCCCGCCTCGAACACCCGCGCGCGCAGGCCCAGCTCGCGCAGCCGGTGGAGCTGGTACATGCCGGAGATGCCGGCGCCGATCACGATGGCGTCGTAGGAGGCGGTCACGGCTCGATCCTAGCAGATCGGCCCCCGGCATCCGGGTGGGACGAGGCGCTGTCTTCGAGGCCCCGGGGCCGACCGACGGCCCGTGAGTTAGAATGGCCTGCGTTCCACACCCACACAGGTAAGGGAAAGGCGGGTCCATGAAGACACCGGCCATCGCGCTCGTCTCGGCGCTCCTCGTCTCCGGCTGCGCGGGCGCCACCACCGACCCCGCGGCCCAGGCGAAGCCGTTGCAGGTTCTCTCGGAGAAGACCGTGAAGGGCTTCGCCTTCCCGGAATCGGTGGGCTATGACGGAAAGGCGCGGGTCCTCTACGTCAGTGAGTTCGGCTCGGAGCTCAAGCCGCTCGAAAAGGACGGCAAGGGTCGTATCAGCCGCGTGTCGCTCACCGGCGAAGTGCTCGATCGGCAGGTCTTCCCGGTCCCGCGCGGGGAGGCGCTCAACAAGCCCAAGGGCATCTGGATCGCCGACGGACGGCTCTGGGTCACCGACATCGACAGCGTCTGGCTGTTCGATCTCACGAGCCGGCAGGGCAAGAGGCTGCCGATTCCCGGGGCTCAGTTCGCGAACGACCCCACGGTCATCCGGGGAGCGCTCTACGTCAGCGACAATCGAACCGACCAGGTCTTCCGCGTGGAGCCGGCCGACTTCCTGTCGAGCAGCGCCGCGCCCCGAATCTCGAGCGTCTTCCAGGGCAAGGGCATCAATCCGAACGGGCTCTATCCGGCCCGCGACGGCTCCCTCCTGATGGCCGGCTTCTCCGCTCCTGATCAGCCCCGTGGGATCTCGTCGGTCGACTCGAGCGGCGCGATCAAGACCATCGCTCCCAATCTCGGCCGCCTGGACGGGCTCTACCAGATGGACGACGGCTCGATCCTCTACACCGACTGGACGTCGGGCTCGCTGCTGCGGTGGGGCGCGGGGGGAACGCAGACGCTCGCGAAGAACTTCAAGGGGCCGGCCGACTTCTGCGTGGTCCCCCGGCCGAACGGGCTGCTCGTCGTCGTGCCCGATCTCGTGCAGGGCGAGCTCCGGTTCGTGCAGCTCGGACGCTGACCGGTCGGGTCTCCCGGGCGCCCGTCGCCACATGCCGGCCCGCCGATGCACGATCTGATTCTCCGTGGCGGCGACGTCGTCGACGGCACCGGCGCGCCGGCCCAGCGCCTGGACGTCGCGGTGGCGGGGGGACGCATCGCCGCGCTCGGCCAGAACCTCGGCGAAGCCCGCCGTGTGCTCGACGTCGCCGGCCATGTCGTGTCGCCCGGCTTCATCGACATTCACACGCATTCGGACTATTCCCTGCCCGCCAATCCCCGGGCGGAGAGCAAGATTCGTCAGGGCGTCACCACCGAGGTGGTGGGCAATTGCGGCTACTCGGTGGCGCCCGTGCCGGCGGATCGCGTGGCCGCTCTGAAGGACTATCTGTCGCCGAGCGGCCCTTGGTACCCTTTCCGCGAGACCACGTTCGCCCGCTACGCCGAGGAGTTCCCCGCGACCTCCGTCAACGTGGCGCTCCAGGTCGGCCACAACAGCCTGCGCTTGATCGTGGCGGGTCTGGAGCCGCGCCCCCTCCGCCCCGACGAGCTCGCGCGGATGACGCGCCTCCTCGAGGAGGGCCTGGACGCCGGCGCCATCGGGCTCTCGTCCGGGCTCTTCACCCCGCCCGGCGCCTTCGCATCGGCCGACGAGATGCGCGCGCTCGGCGCCGTGCTGGCGCGGCACGGCGCCGCCTATGCCTCGCACATCCGCAACGAGGCGGGCGGGGTGTTCGATGCCGTGGACGAGGCGGTCGCGCTGGGCGCGCAGAGCGGTATCCACGTGCAGATCGGTCATCTCAAGGTCTCGGGGACCGAGAACTGGGGCGCGGCGGCGCGCCTGGTGGAGCGCGTCGAGGCCGCGCGGCGCCGTGGGGTCCCCGTCGACTGCGACCAGTACCCCTACACCACCGCCACCAACCCGCTGCGCAACCTGCTCCCCACGTGGCTGCAGGAAGGCGGCCTCGACGCGATGCTGGCGCGGCTCGGCGACCGAACCGTGCGGGCCCGCGTCGCGGCCGAGGTGGCGGCACGGGGCTGCGCCAGCTTCGGCAAGCTGCCCTCCTGGGACGCCGTGCGCCTCGCGCTCACGCCGGCCCATCCCGACGACGCCGGCCGCACCCTCGGCGAGATCGCACGGGGCCTCGGCGCCGACGGCTTCGAGGTGCTCTGCGACGTGCTGCTGGCCGACCGGGGCGCCACCCGCGTCGTGTTCGAATCCATGGCCGAGGCCGACGTCCAGACCATTCTCACGACCCCGTGGGTGGTGGTGGGCTCGGACGGCGTGGCGATGGCGCCCTATGGCCCCACCGGCGTGGGCAAGCCCCACCCGCGCTACTACGGCACCTTCGCCCGAGTGCTGGGCCACTACGTGCGCGAGCGGCGCGCGCTGTCGCTCGAGGACGCGGTGTGGAAGATGACGGGCGGGAGCGCGGCCGCGCTGGGCCTCGTCGACCGCGGGCTCGTCAAGAGCGGGTATGCGGCGGACCTCACCGTCTTCGATCCCGCCACCGTCGGCGAGCGCGGCACCTACACCGATCCCCATCGGTATGCGACGGGCATCAAGACCGTCGTGGTGAATGGCGCCGTCGTCATCGACGATGGCGAGCACACCGGCGCCCTGCCGGGGCGGGTGCTGCGCCGCACCTCGCGCGGCGTCGCCTAGCTCATCCCCCTCCAGATGTCGGGCTGCGAGCCGTCGAGGTCGGTGAACCCGTAGTCGGCGGCGAGCTGCCCGGAGCTGACCGAGTGCTGATTCCACCGGGCGCGCGCGGGATCGGCGGCCAGCGCGGCCACCGCGCGCCCCACGTAGCGCGGGGTCTCCGAGTGCGCGAAGGCGGGCGGCGCCGAGCGGCCGACGGCCTCGCGCCACGTGGCCTCCGTCACGCCGAAGTTCTCCAGCATCATCTCCGAGCGCAGCCAGCCGGGGGTGATGGCGACGGCGGTGCCCCCGTGCGCCCGGAGCTCATGCCCCTGGGAAAAGGCCAGGCGCGTCACCGCCACCTTGGCGAGGTCGTAGAACACGGAGATGCGGTAGCGCGTGGCGTTGTAGTCCGCGGTGCCGTCCGTCACCTCCACGAGCAGGCCGCCCGGCCGCTCGATCAGGAGGGGAAGGAGGTGGTGCGAGGTGATGAGATGCGTTTCCACGGCGAGGCGGAGGATGCGCAGGCCCTTGTCGAGATCGTGACGCCAGATCGGCGTGTTCCACTCCGCGGGCCCGCCCTTCAGGGCCTCCGCGCCCCAGATGTCGTTGACGAGCACGTCGATGCGGGCGTGCTCCCGGCGGATGCGCGCGGCCAGCGCCTTCACCTGACCCGGATCGAGATGATCCACGGGGATCGCGATCCCCACGCCGCCCAGCCGCGTGACCATCTCCGCGGTCTCGTCGATGGTCTCGGGCCGGTCGTAGTCCGAGGGAAGCCCGCCCACCCGCGCGCTGCGCCCGGTGCAGATCACGGTGGCGCCGGCCTCGCCCAGCCCGGCCGCGATGCCGCGCCCCGCGCCGCGGGTCGCCCCCGCCACGACGGCGATGCGACCGCGCAGCGCCTCCTTGTTCGGCGTCCAGGCCATGAGGAGGAGTCTGCCAGGGCGCGCGGTTTCCCGCTAGGCGGGCACCCGCCGGTAGAACACCGTGGTGCTGCAGAAGCCGCCGGTGGGCCAGAGCGCGTAGTCCGGGATGACCCCGCAGCGCTCCCAGCCGAGCCGCTCGTAGAGTCGCTCGGCGGCGCCGCCGGTGACGGTGTCGAGCACGAGCAGGCTCTTCCCGGCCTCCCGCGCGGCCGCGTCGGCGGCGGCCATGAGCGCGGCGGCGATCCCCTGGCGGCGTGCACGCGGATGCACGAGGAGCTTCGCGATGTCCCCGCGATGCGGCTGGTTTTCCGGGACCGCCAGCACCAGCTGCACCGTGCCGACCACGGCGCCTTTCTCGTCCTCGGCGACCAGGACGATGCGCTCACCGCGCCCCGCGCCCTCGGCGACGCCGCGCCAGAACGTCTCGGCTCGCTCCTGGCTCAGCGGCAGCATGAAGCTCACCGAGGCCCCGCCTTCCACGCACGCGATCAGGAGCTCCGCCAGCGCCGGGACGTGCGTGGCGGTGTCGGCCGGCAGCGAGCGGCGAATCCGGACGGTCGAGCTCATGGGCCTCTCCGGCGGGCGATCCCGTCATTCGCGATCGCCACGAGATAGCGGGCGCGCGTGCGCCCCGGGTTGCGATATGCGGTGGGGCCGTCGAGCTCGAAGGCGAGGCAGTCGCCCGCCTCGAGGCGATGCGTCACGCCCTCCACCGTCGCCTCGATCGAGCCCTCGAGCACCCAGACCTGCTGGTGCAGCGGGGCCTCGCGCGCGCCGGACTCGTAGGCGACCCGGGCGCCCGCGGGAAACTCGATCTCCACGAGCTGGAGGCGCGAGGCCTGGCCGGCCGGCGAGAGATTGCGGCGCAGGTATCCGGACGCGGGATCGCGCCACTGCGGCTGGGTCTTGCGCCGGGCGACCGGCCCATCGGGCGCCCGGCTGTCCTCGAACAGCGCCGCCAGCGACACCCCGAGGCTGGCGGCCAGCTTCTCCAGCACCACGGCGGTGGCGCTGGCCTCCCCGCGCTCGATCAGGGAGATCATCGAGCGGCTGACCCCGCTCCGCTGCGCCAGATCCGCGAGCGACAGCGCTCGCGCGGCGCGCAGCGTGCGCACTCGCGCGGCGATTCGTCCGTTGATGTCGGAGGCCGGCCCCTGGTCCTTCATACTGGATATAATGTCCAGTATCCTGGATGCCATGTCAAGAGGCCGAGGCCGGGCCGGGCGCCGGCGGCACCTATCGGACCAAAGTCCAATGTACCGGTCGCGGGGGTAGGCGTGATATCAGAAGGAGCATGATGGCGCTCCGCCCTGCCCTCGCCATCCTCGTGCTCCTGGCCTCGGCGGCCTGGACCTCGGCCCAGGAGATTCGCCCCACCCTCGACAAGCTGAAGGAAACGAGGGTCATCAGCCTGGGACACCGCGAGACCTCGCGGCCGTTTTCCTTCACGGGCGGTGACGGTCAGCCCGCCGGCTACTCGATCGATCTCTGCCTGCAGGTCGTGAGCGCCCTCCGGCAGTCGCTGAAGCTTCCGGAGCTGAAGGTCGCCTGGGTCGCGGTGACCCCGGGCGACCGCATTCCGAAGCTCGTCAAGGGGGCCATCGACCTGGAGTGTGGGTCGACGACCATCACCTTCAGTCGCATGGAGCAGGTCGCATTCAGCCACATGATCTTCGTCGATGGCGGCAGCCTCCTCGCGACCGCCGCGTCCGGCATCGACACCGTCAAGGATCTGGGGGGCAAGCGGGTCGGGGTGATTCCCCACACGACGACGGAGAAGGCGCTCGCGGGAGCGCTGGCCGCCGCGTCGGTCACCGCCACCGTGGTCACCGTCGCCGATCCCCCCGACGGGTTGCGCGGCCTCGAGGAGGGACGGATCGACGCCTACGCGTGGGATCGGGTCCTGCTGGCCGGCCTGCAACGGACGGCGCGCGATCCGGCCAGGCTTCGGCTGAGCGGGGAGTTCTTCTCCTACGAGCCGTATGGCCTCATGCTGCGCCGGGGCGACAACTCGTTCCAGGCCAGCGTGAACCGCGCCCTCTCCCATCTCTACCGCTCGGGCGGGCTCACGCAGATCTACGAGCGCTGGTTCGGCTCGTTCGCGACGGCGAGCCCGCTGGTGAAGGCCCTCTACCAGCTTCATAGCTGGCCGGACTGAGGCGACGGCCCGCCGTGACGGCTCGCGCCTCGTGGAGGGTCTGGTCCCTGGGGCTCACTCTGCTCGCCCTCGGGCCGGCGCCCGCCTCCCCCGAGACCCTCGGCGAGGTGTACCGCCGCGTCAACCCGTCGGTCGTGGTGATCCGGGCGCGGGGGTCAGAAGTGACCGCGGAGGGCATGGCCCACTTCCGTGAAATCGGCTCGGGTGTGCTCGTCTCCGCCGACGGCAAGGTCGCGACGGCCGCGCACGTCGTCCACACCATGAATGAGATCGTCGTGGAGTTCCTCGGCGAGGATCCGGTGCCGGCCCGCGTGATCAGCTCCGAGCCGCGCGCCGACCTCTCGATCATCCAGGTGGAGACGGTGCCCCGCGACGCGGTGGTCGCCAAGCTCGCCGACTCCGACGCGTATCTGGTCGGCGATTCCGTCTTCATCGTCGGCGCCCCCTACGGCCTGAGTCACTCGCTGAGCCAAGGCGTGATCAGCGCGCGCTGGGCGCCGAACACCGTCACCAAGGACTTCCCGCTCGCCGAGTTCTTCCAGACCGACGCGGTGATCAACACCGGGAACTCCGGCGGTCCGATGTTCAGCCGGTCCGGCGATCTCATCGGGATCGTCAGCCACAACATCTCCAAGTCCGGCGGGAGCGAGGGCCTTGGCTTCGTCGTCACCTCCAACACGGTGCGCCAGCTTCTCGGCCAGCGGGGTCGCCGCTACTACGGTCTCGACATCATGCTCCTCACGGGCGACATGGCGCAGGCCTTCAACCTCCCCCAGCCGGGTGGGTTCCTCATCAAGCAGGTGGCCCTGGACTCCATCGGGGCGCGGCTGGGACTCCGGGGCGGCGACCGGGTGGGCATCATCGAAGGCCAATCCGTGGTGGTCGGGGGCGACATCTTGCTCTCGGCTCAAGGGATCCAGACCGCCAGCAACGAGGAGTTGAACCAGGTCTTGAAGACGCTCGAGACGATCAAGCCCGGCGACGAGCTGCGCGTCACCGTGCTCCGCGACGGCAAGGTTCAAGAGCTCAGCATCAAGATTCCGGGGCAGTGAGGCGCGCCCAGCCCCCTCCCGCGGCGCCCGCGGATCAGTCGAGCCCGGCGCAGACGGTGGTCTTCGAGTCCGGGTGGAAGAGGTAGAGGTCGCGGGGCGCCAGCTCGAGGCCCACCGCCGCGCCCTCGGGGAACTCCTCCCCGGCCGCCGTCACCACCTTCACCCGCGTCCCGCTCTCCGTCTCCACCAGCACCTCGTCCTCGAGCCCCAGCGGCTCCCGCAGGAACACGCGCCCGCGCACCCGATCCGACGCCGGCGCGACCAACCGAACCGCCTGCGGGCGCACGCCCACCTCGACCTGCTTGAGGCCCTGCACGGCCGCGTGATGCCGAGGCCCGACGGCCAGCCGCTGGCCCAGCAGCTCGACGGCCGGCCCGGACGGCGTGGTCACCAGCGAGGCGGGCAGGACATTCATGGCCGGGGTCCCGATGAAGGTGGCCACGGTCTGGTCGGCGGGCCGGCGGAAGAGCGTGCGGGGCGCATCGACCTGAAGGGCCCGCCCCCCGTCCATCACCGCCACGCGGGTGGACATGGTCATGGCCTCGATCTGATCGTGGGTGACGTAGACGATGGTGGCCGAGATCTCGCGATGCAGCCGCAGGATCTCGGTCCGCATGTCGACGCGAAGGCGGGCGTCCAGCGCCGACAGGGGCTCGTCCATCAGCAGCACCTTCGGCTCCTTGATGATGGCCCGGCCGATGGCGACCCGCTGCTGCTGCCCGCCGGAGAGCTGGCCCGGCTTCTGGCCGAGCTTGTCGGCGAGCCCGAGGGTGGCCGCCACTCGCTCGACCTTGTCGTCCACCTGGGCGCGGGAGAGGCCGGCGATGCGCAGCGGGTAGGCGACGTTGTCCCGCACCGTCATGTAGGGGAAGAGCGCGACGTCCTGGAACACCATGGCGATGTCGCGCCGCTGCGGGGGCAGCGCGGTCACGTCGGTGTCGCCGAACCAGATGCGGCCCGCGGTGGGCGTCTCGAGCCCGGCGATCATGCGAAGCGTGGTGGTCTTGCCGCAGCCGGACGGCCCCACGAAGGTGAAGAACTCGCGCTCGCCGATCTCGAGCGAGAGCTCGCGCACCGCGTGCACCGCGCGCGCGCCGCGGCCGAACCGCTTGTCGAGCCGCTCCAGCCGGACCGAGAAGGCCATGCGAGCGGCCCTACCCCGTGGCCCGCAGGCCGGACAGGAGATAGCGCTGCAGGAAGAAGACGAGGAGGAACGTGGGCACCGAGACGAGCACCGCCGCGGCCATCACCATGCCCCAGTGGACTCCCGTCTGCTCCACGAAGCTGGCGAGACCCACCGGCAGCGTGAACATCGTGCGGTCGGTCTGCAGGATGAAGGCGAACGTGAAGTCGTTCCAGGACAGCGCGAACGAGAAGATGGCCACGGACAGGATGCCGGGTCGGGCCGACGGCAGGCAGACCTGGCGCAGGGCGCGCAGGCGGCTCGCGCCGGACACCCAGGCCGCCTCCTCGAGGGACTGCGGCACGATCTGGAAGTACTGCCACATGAGCCAGATGTTGAGCGGCAGGCTGATGGCCATGTGGGCGAGGACAAGGCCGGTGTAGGTGTTCCGCATCCGGAGCGCCGAGAAGAGGATGTAGAGCGGGATGGCCATCAGCATGGGTGGGAACATGTAGGAGAACAGCGTGCCGAAGGCGAAGGGCTTCTTCCCCGCGAAGGCGAAGCGCGTCAGGCCGTAGCCGGCCAGGGTGGCCGCCACCACGTTCAGCACGATGGCCCCCACCGCCGCGATCAGACTGTTCACGAAGTAGCGCACGAACTCGGTGGCGAAGAGCAGCTCCCGGTAGTTGCCGAGGGAGAAGTCGAGCCGGACGAACTTGTAGGGGGGCTGGAAGAGCGCCTCGCGCGGTGTGACCGACGAGAGGACCATCCAGTAGAACGGGAAGGCCACGATCACCAGCACCACGAAGAGCAGGGCCAGCGTCGCGTAGGCCTGGATCTGCCTCACCGGCCCACCTCGATCTCCCGTGTGGGATCAAAGAGCTTGAAGTAGAGCACCGCCCCCACCAGCAGCACCACGAACATCACCGAGCAGACGGCGGCGGCGAGGCCGAAGTCGAACTCCTCGAAAGCCAGGCGGTAGGCGTAGAGCGGCAGGGTCTCGGTGTGCTTGAGGGGGCCCCCGTGGGTGACCAGCCAGATGGAGTCGAACTTGTTGAACATCCAGATGCCGCGCAGGAGCGCGATGACGAGGAGCGTGGTGCGGAGGGCGGGCAGCGTCACGTCCCAGAAGGCCCGCAGCGGCCCCGCCCCGGAGACGGCGGCGGCCTCGTAGAGCTTGGGGTTGATGGCCTGAAGGCGCGCCAGGATCAGGAGGGTGGCGAACGAGCCGTACTGCCAGCCCGCCATGCCGATGACCGACCACATCGCGGTGCCCAGCCCCCCGAAGAAGTTGATCGGCCGCGCCACCAGGCCGGTCTGCATCAGCACCTGGTTCACCACGCCGTACTCGGGTGAAAGCAGCCACTGGAAGACCAGGGCCACGACGATGGAGGGCAGGAGGTAGGGGAGGACGAAGAGGCTGCGGACGACGGTGCGACCCCGGAATGCGCGGTTCAGCAGGAGGGCGGCCACCAGGCCGAGCGCGAGCTGTAACGCCACCGAGCCCACGGTGAACAGGACCGAGCGGCCGAAGGCATTCCAGAGCTCCGGCTCTTCAAGGATGAACCGGTAGTTATTCGCCCCGACCCACTGCATGGCCGGATTGAAGGCGGTCTTCTTGAAGAAGCTGAGCGCGACCGCGTACGCGATGGGCAGGTACGCCACCACCGCGAGAAAGAGCAGGGCGGGCCCGGTGGTGCCGAGCACCCACGCTCGGCGCTCGGCGCGCGGATTCACCACCGGCCCGCCCCCCTCACCGATCCCGCGCGGCTAGCCGACCCGCCGCATCTTCTTCCGCACCTGCGCGGCCGCCTCGTCCACCACCTGCTCGGACTTCATGCCCTTGATATTGCGGGCGGCGAGCATCCAGCCCGCGAGGTTCTCGTTGTGGAAGAGGCCGATGTAGGGATTCAGCTCCTTACCGTCCCAGTAGTAGAGGGGCACGCCCTTGGTCCAGATGGAATCCAGGAACTTCAGCACGTCCATGCGCTTCTGGATCACCGGATTGTCCTGGTACTTGGCCGAGTTCAGCATCTGGCGGCTCGCCGGGATGATGTGGAGCGGCACCGCGTGGTACCAGGAGATGAGCTCCGGATGCTTGAGGAAGAAGGTCACGTACTTCTTGGCCCCGTCCACGTTGGACTTTTCGAGGATGTGGAAGCCCTGGACCGAGAGGTAGTAGGCGTCGGTGAGCTTGCGGGGCAGCTCGAAGGGCATGGTGGCGTCGGCGATCTTGGGATTGTTGGCGATGGTCTGGTCGAGCAGGCGCGAGCCCACGTACCACGACGACGCCGCCTTCTCGGTGAAGTAGGTGGACATCAGCTCGCCCCAGTTGTACGTGCTGGCCTCGGGCGAGTACTTGTGCAGCTCGTTCAGGTACTCGAGGGTCTCGATGGCCCGCTTCTTCTGCTCCCCCTGGTCCAGCACCACGTCGTAGTCCTTCTTGGTCGCGTTCCAGCCGAACCAGTGCACGTTGTTCTTCATGAACATGGTCTCGAGGAGGAGGGTGGACGCCCCCGTCTCCGCCGAGGGGACGATGCAGCCGTACATCGCGGGCGGGTTGTTCAGCGCCTTCGCGGCCTTGACGTAGTCCTCCCAGCTCTTGGGGGCGTCCAGGCCCTTGGCCTGGAAGAGATCCTTGCGGTACCAGCCGTACGTGAACTGCTGACTGGTGGGGATGGAGCGGTCGGCGCCCTTGTAGATGAGGCGCTGGTTGTCCGCCGCGCCGCCGGTGGCCTTCAGCACGTCCCCCACGTCGGCGAGTTGATTCTCCAATGCCAGGTTCATGGCCTGGCCGGCGCCGTACCACACGATCTCGGGCGGGGTGCCGGCGGCGATGAGGGTCGCCACGCGCTTGGCGATGTTCGCGAAGCCCGGGTACTCCATCACCACCTCGATGCCCGTCTCCTTCTTGAAGTCGGCGTTGATCTTGTCGTAGACGGCGATGGCCTTGGGGTTCGACTCCTCGGAGACGAAGACCACCTTCCCCTTGTTCTGCCCGCGCGCCGTCCGCACCAGCACCTGCGGGGCTACCGCGGCCGCGCCCGCGACGGCGGCGCCCTTCACGAAACTCCGGCGATCCAGTGCCATGTCATCCTCCTCGCGTGGGGTCTGGGACAGCCAGCGCGCGCGCCTTGAGCGCCGCGCGATCGATCTTGTTGGTGCCGGCCAGGGGCAGCGCGGAGACGAGGAACACCCGCCGCGGATGCTGGTAGGCGGGCCCATGGGCCAGCGCCCACGCCTTCACCGCCTGCTCGGTGAGCGCGGCGTCGGGCCGCGCCACCACGAACGCCACCGGGACCTGACCCTTGAGCGCGTGGTCCACCGGCAGCACCGCGGCCTGGAGGATATCGGGATGGCGCTCCAGCGTGCCCTCCACCTCGCCGGGATAGACGTTCTCGCCGCCGCACACGAACATGTCGTCGGTGCGGCCCACGAAGTAGTAGAAGCCGTCGGCGTCGCGCCGGCAGACGTCGCCGGTATCGAACCAGCCGTCCTTGAGCCGCCGCGCCGTCTCCTCGGGCAGGTTGTGATACCCCGCCATCACCCCCGGATTGCGCGTCAGCAGCACGCCCTCGTCGGGGCCGGGGTCGAGGCGGACCTCGCAGCCCTCCAGCGGGTAGCCGATGGACGCCGCCGGACGTGGCGTGCCCTGGGGGTGATTGGCGAACATCACCGGCCCGGCCTCCGTCACGCCATAGCCGTTGGTGGCGACGGCATTGGGAAACGTCCGATGCAGCGCCTCGAACAACGCGGGCGAGGCGGGGGCGGACCCCACGCCGATCGCGCGCACGCTCGACTTGTCGACGGCGGCGAGGGCGGGATCGCCCAGGATCAGGTGGAACATGGTCGGCACACCCGAGAGCCGCGTCACCCGATGCCGGCCAATCGACTCCACATAGAGACGCTGGTCGAAGCGCGCGAGCAGGACGATGGAGGCGCCGGCGGCCAGGCACACCTTGGTCCACACCAGCGCGTTCTTGTGGTAGAGGGGCGCCGCCACCAGCACGCGGTCCTCGGGCGTCATGCGCCGCGCGCGGACAAGGGCCTCGATCTGCCACGCCTGACCCCCGTGGGTGAGGAGCACGCCCTTGGGCCGGCCGGTGGAGCCCGAGGTGTAGGGCTGGAGGCACACGTCGCCGGCGTCGGGCGGCACGGCCTCGACCGGGCCGGGCTTCAGGAACTCGGCGTAGTCGGCGTCGAAGTCGACCATGGCCACCGCGGGGGCGACTGGCCGATGCGCGGTGTCCACGAAGAGCAAGGACACCCCGGCGTCTTTCGCGATGAAGGCCAGAGACTCCGCGGGCAGCTTGACGTTCAGCGGCACCGGGATGGCGCCCGCCCGCATGACGCCGTAGAGGGCGGCGATGTATTCCGGACGATTGAGGGCGAGAATGCCGACGCGGGCGCCGCGGCCGACGCCGCGCGCGGCGAGGCCGGCGGCGACGGCGTCGCCCTGCGCGTCCAGCTCGGCATACGTGATCTCGCGGGTGACCCCGGCTCTCGAGAGGTCGATGATGGCGACGCGCGAGGACCACCCGTCATCCTGCCCGCTTCCCCGAGGGGAGAGGGTGTGAACCAGGGAGCCTACGTTGGTGCTCACGGGGTGACGATCACCTTCCCGAACACCTCGCGGTCGAGCAGGAGCCGCATCGCCTCCGCCGACTCGGCCAGCGGGAGCACCCGGTCGATGACCGGCTTGATCCCTCCGCGCTCGACGTCACGGAGCAGGATCTCGAGATCCTCCCGCGTCCAGCCGTTGGCGCCGATGATGTTGACCTCGCGCCGCCAGATGTAGCGGATATCCGTCTTGGGATCGAAGCCCGCGGTGGCCCCGCACGTGAGGAGCCGCCCGTAGCGGGCGAGCGCGCGCAGGCTCGGCACCCAGGTGTCGCCGCCGGTGTAGTTCACGAGGACGTCGACGCCCCGCTTGCCGGAGATCTCCCACGCGCGCTTCGAGAAGTCGTCCTTGGTGTAGTCGATGAGGTGGTCGGCTCCCAGCTCCCGGAGCCGCCGCAGCTTCTCGGCGGAGGAGGCGCACGCGATCACCCGCGCCTTCATGTTCTTGGCGATCTGGACGCAGCCGGTGCCCACGCCACCGCTGGCGCCCAGGATGAGCACCAGCTCACCCGCGCGCAGCTGGCCCCGGGTGATGAGCATGCGATGGGCGGTGCCATACGCGATGGGAAGCGAGGCGGCCTGCTCGAAGGTCACCGCGGCGGGCATGTGGATGAGGTTCTCCGCGTCCACCGCGATCCGCTCGCACAGCCCGCCGTTGGCGTGCTCGCCCAGCGCCCCGCCGGGCTTGATGTGCGGGTCGATGAGCACGCGCCGGCCCACCCACTCGCGTCCGACGCCCGCCCCCACCGCCCGCACGACGCCGGCGATGTCCCCGCCGGGGATTCGCGGCATCTCGACCGGCAGGCCGGGCATGCCCTGGAGCACGAAGATGTCCAGGTAATTGAGCCCGCAGGCCTTCACGTCCACGACCGCCTGCCCGGGCCCGGCGGGGGGCTCGGGCCAGTCGGTGTGGAGCTTCACCTGGTCGAGGCCGCCGTGGGCCTGTATGGCGATCGCGCGCATGCGGAGCCTAGGCGGACGGCTTCGGAGGCCGGCGCAGCTCGAAGCGGAAGTCGCAGTGAGAGGCGCCCTCCATCACCGTCTGCGTCCGGGTGAGCGTCACCGCGGGATTGAAGCCCTCGACGAGCGAAAAGTCACGATTGCACGACAGCAGCGCGCCCACCTCCGGGATGCCGAGCGCGCGGTACATCTCGGCGTAGCGGCATCGCGTGACGTTGAAGGAGAACTTCTCCTCGGACTGCTCCAGCACGTCCATCCGATACGCATCGCCCTTCTTCCAGTCCTCCAGCGCGGCGGCGAAGTGCGTGAGGCTGTCGCCCCCCATCCGCTCGGCGAGCGCCTTGCCCTGCGCTCGCGCCACGTCGATGATGACCGTGCGCGCGGTCTCGAACACCGGCTCGCGCCCGAACCGGGCCCCGAGGGCCTCCAGCACCGGCATCAGGATGCGCGCCTCGATCTCGCGGCGCCTGAGCACGCCGATCTCGTTCAGGGTATCGGGGGGAAGCGGGTGCTCGCTCATCGCGTGTCCTCCTTGGGCGGGCGGGGCGAAGCGTAGCACGCGCGTCCCACCGCGACCAGGATCCCCGAGGTGTCGCGGATCTCCACGTCGGCCACGCTGATGGTCTTGCCCACCCGCACCGTCCGGCCGACCGCGGTGAGGTCCCCGCGCCGCGCCGGCCGCAGGTAGTCCACCCGCATGTCGATGGTGGGGACGCCCGCCGCCGTCTCCGTGATGACCGCGTAGTCGCCGACGATGTCGGCGAGCGCGCTGACCACACCGCCGTGCAGCCAGTCGGAGCCATCGGCGCGGACGAATTCTTCCCGGAACGGCAGCCGGATCTCGACTCGCCCCTTCTCGGCCTTGACCAGCTCGAGGCCGAGAAAGCGCATGAACGGGGAGTGGCTGAAGCCGAGCGGCGCGAGATCCCCCGCGCTCACGAGGCCAGCTCCCGGGCGCGCGCCTTGAGCGCGGTGCGGTCGATCTTGCCGGTGCCCCCCAACGGCAGCGCGTCCAGGAACACGACCTTACGGGGGTGGGCGTAGGGGGCGCCGCGGTCCAGGAAGAAGCGGCGGACGTCGTCCTCGGTGGTGGTCCCCGGCTCCCGCGCGACCACGAAGGCGACGGGCACCTCGCCCTTGACGTCGTGGGGCGCGGGCACCACGCAGGCGTCGCGGAGGTTCGGGTGCTGGAGGAGGATGTCTTCCACCTCCTTGGGGTAGACGTTCTCGCCCGCCACGTTGATCATGTCGTCGCGGCGGCCCAGGAAGTAGTAGTAGCCGTCGGCGTCGCGGCGCATGAGGTCGCCGGTGTAGAGCCAGCCGCCGCGGAACTTCTTCGCGGTGGCCTCCGGGAGCTTCCAGTAACCCTTGGCGAGGCCGGGGTTGCGCGTCACCAGCTCCCCGACCTCGTCCACGCCCACGTCCCGGTCGGCCTCGTCCACCAGCTTCACGTCGCAGCCGGGGAAGGCCAGCCCGCACGAGTTGCGCTTCTTGAGCCCCCACCGGGTGTTGACGATGGGCACCGGGCCGCCCTCGGTGAGGCCGTAGCTCTCGCCGATGGGCGCGCCGAACACGCGGCGAAACTCGTCCAGCAGCTCCTCGGGCACCTCGGCCGAGCCGCAGACCGCGTAGCGCACGCTCGAGACGTCGTGACGAGCGAGGGCGTCCCGCTCGGCGAGCATCATCTTGTACATGGCGGGGACGCCGGTGAGGTACGTCACCTTGAACCGGTCGATGGCCCGGATGACCTCCCGCGCGTCGAAGCCGGGCAGGATCACCAGCGAGCCCCCGGCGAGCAGAAAGGGCTTCACCGCCCCCGCCATGGCGTTCTTGTGATAGAGGGGCACCGCGATGAGCGCCCGCTCCGTGTCGTCGGCGAGCAGCGCCTTGCGCAGGATGTCCGCGTTCCACACCTGGCCCCCGTGGGTCAGCAGCACGCCCTTGGGCTTGCCGGTGGAGCCCGAGGTATACGGCTGCATGCACACGTCGTCGAACGCGGTGGCGCGGCGGGACAGGGTGGGCTCGGCCGCGGCCAGCAGCGCTTCGTAGGCCAGCGCGCCGTCCCCCGCCGGCCCGTCCACGACGAGGTGCTTGATCGCGGGGATCTGGGCGGCGAGGAGCCGACCGCGCTCGGCCAGCGCGGCGCTCGCCACCATCACCGCGGCCTCGGAGTCCTCGGCGACGTAGCGCAGCGCCTCGTCGCCCATTCGGATGTTCAGCGGCACCGTCACCGCGCCCAGCCGCATGACGCCGAAGAGCGTTTCGAGAAAGCGAACGTCGTTGTTGAAGAGAAGGGCCACGCGCCCCCCCGCGGTCACCCCGAGCGAGGCCAGGGCGTTCGCGATGCGGTTACAGCGGGCATCCAGCGCCGCGTAGGTGAGGACGGTATCCCCCTGGAACACCGCCGGCTTGGACGGGGTCAGGGCGAGCGCGGTCTCGAAGAGGTAGCCGAGATTGTCGGGAAGCACGGACTGAGATAGTGCCGCGCCCCCGAGGCACCGTCAAGGGCGCGACCGAGCGTGTGCGCGCCCGCGCCTTAGCGGGCGCGCGCGCCGAAGAGATAGCGGGCGACCTTCACGGAGGCCCGCACATAGCCTGGCTCGAGATTTCGGATGTCGCCCCGCAGCTCCGCGTGGAGCCGCGGGAGGGCGTGGAAGGGGATCGCGGGATAGGCGTGATGCTCGGCGTGATAGGGCATGTTCCAGGCGAAGAGGCGCACCAGGGGCCACGTGAGCGTGGTGCGGGTGTTCTCGAGGCAATCGCGGGTGACGGCGCATGCCGTGTGCTCGGCGAGGAGATAGGGACGGAGAAACGCCTGCCCGACCAGCCACGGCAGCACCCACACGAGAAGCGGGGCGGCGGACCCGGCCGCCATGGACACCGCGGCCACCGCGAGATACACCGCGACGTACGCCCGCGCCTCCACGATGAGGGGCCGCCGCTCGGCCGGCGCCATCCAGGGCCGATCGGCCCGACCCGTCGCGAGCCGCAGCATGTCGCCGATCCGGCGCATCGCGTTCGGGATACCGGTGAGCACGAAGAGATAGGCGGGCAGCGAGGCCGGCTTGGGGAAGTAGAGCTCGGGGTCCCGTTCCGGGTCCTGCGTGTATCGATGATGGTCCCAGTGGTACACGCGGTAGTTGCGATACGGCCAGACGGTGAGGAGCCCGGCCACCGTGCCCAGCACGGCATTGAGCCATCGGGTGCGGAACGCGGTCCGATGCGCCGCCTCGTGGAGCGCGCAGAACGTGAACGCCAGGACATAGCCCTGCGCGACGAGCAGCGGGAGCACCCAGGGAGTGGATCGCAGCCGCCAGAGCCCCCAGCCGCCGAGGACCAGCATGCCCAGGTGCCACACCGCCCGGACCAGCGCCGGGCCGTCGGACCGCGTCATGAGCGCATGGAGCGTGTCTCTCGGGACGTCGCGCGAGGTGAACCGGACGGAGATATCGTCTCGCATGGCGGGTTCGCGTCTCCAGGCTACACCGGCGGCCGGGGCATCCTCAAACGGGTGTCGAATCCGATCTGCTAGGATCGTCGGCGTGCCCGCCGCGCTCTCGACGCCGACGCATCTCACCGTGATTCGCGCGGTCGTGGTCGTGACGCTGGCCGTCTGTATCGCGCTCAGCGGGCCGCTCTGGGGCACGGCCCGCGAGCTTCCGCCGGCTCCGCTCCTCGCCCTGCCGCTCGTGCCCGACGCGGCGTCGGCGTGGGTGGTGCCGATGCTCCTGAGCCTCCTCGCCCTCGCCCTCGTGCCGAGGCGCTGGACGCCCCTGCCTTTCATCATCGTGGCCGCCGCGCTCGTGCTCCTGGATCAGACCCGGCTCCAGCCCTGGCTGTATCAAGGCGCGCTCTTCCTGGGCGCATTCGCGCTGAGCGATCGGCCGCGCCCGGTGGTCCAGCTCGTGCTCGCCGCGACCTATGTCTGGAGCGGCGTCAGCAAGCTCAATCCCGATTTCGGCCAGGGGGTGCTCCCGTGGGCCGTCGCCGCCGGCGGCACGCGGGCGTCCCTGCCGGCCGAATGGCTGGCGCCGCTCGGGATGGCGGTGGGCGTGCTCGAGGCGGCGATCGGCGTGGCGCTCTGCCTCCCCAGTGTGCGGCGCGCGGCGGCAGTGGCGGCGGCCTTCATGCACGGGCTCCTCCTCCTCGCCCTCGGGCCGTTGGGCCACGGCTGGAACCCCGTCGTCTGGCCGTGGAATCTCGGCATGGCGACGCTGGTGGTGCTTCTCTTCTGGGACGAGGCGAGCGCCCCACGCCGCATCCTCTGGTCGGCGGACTGGTATCATCGCGCGCTCGTGGTCCTGGTTGGAATCCTGCCCGCGCTGCACCCGGCTGGCCTCTGGGACGCGTATCTCTCCTTCTCGCTCTACTCGCTCAACGTGGACGAGGCGTGGCTGGCCGCGGAAGGCCCGTCCGCGCCGAGCCTGGGTCCGCAAGCGCGGGCGGTGGCGCAGACCGGCACCGATGGCCGGCTCATCGTGCGCTTCCTGCCCTGGGCGATGCGCGACGTCGGGACGCCCCCCTATCCCGAGCGGCGGGCCTACCTGGCCGCATTCCGCGTCCAGTGCGAGCGCGCGGCCCGCCCGGCCGATCTCCGCCTGATCGTGGTTCGATCGCGGGCACTCTTCGCGGCGTCACGACCCGGACCCGAGGTGTTCACCTGCCGCGAGGTCCGCCAGGGCGAATCCCCGACGCGATGAGGGGCGGTCAGCGGACCGCGGAGCCCAGCCAGATGTCGCGACGCACGCGCGACTGGAGCTGACTCCCCTCCTCTCGCCACGTGAACCGGTACTCGAGCTTGCGAACGGAATCGTGGAAGGGCACGGCGATGCGCAGCGAGGCGACCTGCCCCGGCGCGAGGCTCAGCGGGCGCAGCACCGTGTGCTCGACCCGCACCAGCGCGTCGAAGAAATCGAGGAACACGACCGTCACCTCGACGCCATCGATGGAGCGACCCGTCCCGTTCTGGACCAGCGCGTCGAGGAGGAGAAATACACCTTCGCGGTACACGCGATCGTCGGTGATCCGTATGGGGTCGCCGGCCGACGCCCCCGACACCGGGACGAGCAGCAGGACGACGCTCAGGAGGCCAGCCAGGAAACGGGCCATGCCTCACTATACGCCCGCCCGCGGGGGCGGCTAGAAGCTCGGCTTGGTCGAGTACGGCGTGAGCTGCAGCTCGTGCGTCCAGCAGGATCGGTCCTGCGTGTGGAGGTAGTAGAAGGCCTCCGCGATCTTCACCGGATTCATGATGACCTCGGGGCTCTGCTGGGCGCGCGGCAGGGCGCGCGTGCCCGGCGAGTCGATGAGCCCGTCGATGATGACATTGGCCACGTGCACGCCGTGCTCGGAGTACTCCTCCGTTAGCACCTGGGCCAGCGTGCGCATCATGACGCGGGGGTAGTAGAGCGACTGGCCGGTGAGCCGCTTGCGACCGCGGAGCGACGAGGCGTTGTTCGAGATGAGGAACGACCCGGCGCCGCGCTTGCGCATGGCCGGCAGCACTTCCTTGGCGACGAGGAAGGGCCCGCGACTCGAGATGTGCTGGGCGGTCTCGAAGATGTCGAGCGGCACGTGCTCGAGCAGCTCCTTGTCCGGCGGGAGGTCGCGCCCCTCCAGATAGCCCGCGTTGTAGACGAGCACGTCGGGATCGCCCGCCCGCTCCCGGATCGTGGCGAAGGCCTTCTTGATCGACTCCTCGGAGACCAGGTCCAGCTCCACGGTGAGGGCGATGCCGCCCTGCTCCTGGATGGCCTTCTCGAGCCCGGCCGCGTTGGCGTGCCGGCGCGTCGTCAGCACGGTGAGAAAGCCCTCTTTCGCGAACTTCTGCGCGACGGCCCCGCCCACCCCCCAGCGCACGCCGACCGGGAGCGCGCCGTCGTCCAGCGCCTTGCCGTGCGCGAGCTTGGTATTCCGGCCATCCGCCTGCCACTTCGATGTAGCCCCCACCACCACCGCGACGGGTCGACGATTCGCATCCATGGCCGGTAGCATCGCGCGATTGTGCCCGCGCGGCAATCGTGAAATCATGGCGGCCCGGAGGACGGCCATGGACGTCGGCGTGCAGATGGTGTTCGCCAGCTACGGGTGGAGCGACATCACCGATGCCGCGGTGTGGGACGAGGAGCTGCGCCTCGCCCGGCTCGCCGCGGAGCTCGGCTTCGACGTGCTCTGGTCCGTCGAGCACCATTTCAACGACTACTCGTTCTGCCCGGACAATCTTCAGCTCATGTCCTACCTCGCGGCCCGATGCCCGGACATCGGGCTCGGCACCGCCGCGGTGATCCTGCCGTGGCACGATCCCCTGCGCGTGGCCGAGCAGGTATCGGTGCTCGACCACCTGAGCGGGGGACGCCTGCGCCTCGGCATCGGGCGCGGCCTCGCCCGCCGGGAATTCGAGGCCTTCCGCGGCACCATGGACGAGTCGCGCGAGCGCTTCGACGAGGCCTCCGCGATGATCATGCGCGCCCTCCACACCGGCTTGATGGAGGGAGAGGGGCCGTTCTACCGGCAGCCGCGCACGGAGATCCGCCCGCGCCCCACGCGCAGCTTCGACGGCCGTCTCTACGCGGTGGCCTCCTCCGACGACTCGGTGGTGTCCGCAGCCCGGCTCAAGGCGCGCATGGTCATGTTCGCCGACCGCCCCTGGCCCATTCGCATGCCCGCCATCGAGAAGCATCGCGCGCTGACCCGCGAGCTACACGGGGAGGAGGCGCGGCCCCCGCTGCTCGCCGACTTCTGCGTGTGCACGCCCACCCTCGACGGCGCGGAGGACACGGCGCGCCGGTACATGGGCACGTTCGTGGAGAGTAACTTCTATCACTACGAGCTGCTCGGCCCCCACTTCGGCACCGTGAAGGGCTACGACGCCTACGCGCAGAAGATCGCCATGGCCCGCGAGATCGGCATGGACGGCATCGTCTCCGCGTTCATGGAGGCGGCGGTGTGGGGCACGCCGGATCGCATCCTCCGCAAGCTCGAAGAGCGGCGCGGCCTCGTGGGCGACTTCGAGCTCGCGACCTCCTTCCGCTTCGGCGGCACCCCCTACGACGTGGCCGAGACGGGGCTGCGACTCTACGCCAAGGAAGTCCTACCCGTGGTGCACTCGTGGAGGACGCGATGATCGTCTACGAAATGAGGACGTACACGCTTCACGTGGGCAAGATGGGCGAAGCGGTCAAGCTCTACACCGAGTTCGGCTACCCCGCGCTCGAGAAGGGCGGTCAGGCCAAGAAGCTGATCGGCTACTTCCAGGCCGACACCGGCATGATCAATCAGCTCGTCCACCTCTGGAAGTTCGACGACGACGCCGATCGCCGCGCCCACTGGGCGTCCGTCTTCGCCAACAAGGACTTCGTGGACGGCTTCGCGGTGAAGTTCCGCCCGCTGGTGGCGTCGCAGGAGGTGAAGCTCCTGACCGCGGCCCCATGGGGACCGCACCCCTAGCCGGCTCGGGGTGGAGCTTGGCCCGCCGCCGGGCGACCTCCTCGACGTACTCGACGAAGCGAGGCGTGGGATCGAAGCCCGCCATTGCGGGCGTCACGCCTGCGCTATCCTAGCCGCCGCCATGCGAACGAGGACCAATGAGGAATGGCTGGGGGCGCTCGCCCACCCCGGCGGGGAGCAAGCCGCCGCGCTCCGCGATCTCCGCGCCTACCTGGTGCGGGCAGCGCGCTATGCGCTTCAGCGGACCCGGAGCCGTGCCGCCCGCCCCGCGTCGTTCGACGTGGACCACCTCGCCGAGGACTGCGCGCAGAACGCGCTGATGGCCATTCTCGACCGCCTGGGCGACTTTCGCGGCGACAGCCGGTTCACGACCTGGGCGTACAAGTTCGCGATCAACATGGCGCTCGTCGCCGGCCGCCGCGAGGCGTGGAAGGCCGTCTCCCTCGACGCGCTGCTCGAGCAGCCGGGGCGCTCGACGTGGCAGCTCGAGGCGGACACGCGCTCCGGCGACCCCGAGCAGACGGCGCGACGGGCCGAGGCGTGGAAGGTGGTCCAGGAGGTCATCGATACCGAGCTCAGCGAGCGCCAGCGGCAGGCGCTCAAGGCCATCGTGGTCGATGAGGTGCCGCTCGACGAGCTGGTGCGGCACTGGGGGTCGAATCGCAACGCCGTCTACAAGCTCCTGCACGATGCGCGGTGGAAGCTCAAGGCGCGGCTCGCGGCCCGGGGCTTCGCGCCCGGCGACGTGCTCGGGTTGTTCGGCGGACCGAGGTAAGATTTGCCGGGACCGAGTCACTAGAGATTGGAGCGACGGTGGACCCACGCATGATCGAACGCCTGTTGCGTGACGTCTCCGACACGGAGGCCGAGGAGATCTCCTGCTCGGAGTGCTTCGACCTCCTCTCCCCCGCCGTCGAGCTCGACCTGGCCGGGTCGACCTCGGCGCCCGTCCTGATCCGCCTCGCCCACCATCTCCGGCAGTGTGGCGTCTGCCGTGAGGAGTTCGAGACCCTCCGCGACTTCCTGCGCTCGGAGTCCGGAGACCGTCCCACGTAAGATCCGTCCGCCCTCCGACACGGAGCGATGACGAGACAGATCGCATCGCACCCTTGAGGAGGAGGAACGGACATGTCACAGAGGGGTCTTCGGCTCACGCTCCTGGCGGTGGCCCTCGCCGCCGCGGCAATGGTCGCCCCCGCGTCGGCGCAGCAGAACGCGCCCCCCGGCGGCACGTATCAGAAGGTCAGCGCGCTGGTGGCGCTCCCGGACTTCCTGCCGGGCATGGGCACCCTCTACGTCGACCCCAAGACGCTCCCGGCCGGTCCGTTCCTCGCCTATGACCGCGACGGCAAGCTCGTGAGCACGATTTACATGATCCCGCTGAAGGATCTCGAGGCCAAGAAGGCCTTCAACAACCTCGCGGCGGCCAAGGAGAGGGTGGACCACGTCGATCTCTACTTCAACGCCGGTCATCCCGGCGTGGCGGAGCCCCACTACCACGTCGTGGTCTGGTACGTGTCGTCCGACAAGGCGGCGAGTCTCAAGTGACGCGGCGTGAGCTGCTCGAGGCCGGCGGGCTCGGGCTCGCCGGCCTCGCGGTGCCCCGGCCGGCCCGCGCGGCGGGCCCGGTCGAGATCCGCATGATGAGCGATCCCCTGGGCACGAACGTGTGGTTCGACCCGATCGGGATCCGCATCGAGCCGGGCCAGACGGTGCGCTGGATCGTCCATTCCAACGTCCACACCACCACCGCGTATCACCCGAAGAACGACCAGCACTCGCTGCGAATCCCCGAGCGCGCCGAGCCCTGGGACTCGAAGTTCCTCGTGAGCCCGGGCCGCCACTTCGAGGTCACGCTGCGGGTGCCCGGCGTCTACGACTACTTCTGCGGCCCTCACGAGGCGGCGGGGATGGTGGGGCGCATCGTCGTCGGCCGGCCCGACGGGCCCGGCGCCCTGCCCTTCGACTACTTCAAGGGCAAGCCCGGCACCGCGGACTGGAAGCCGGTGCCGCCCGAGGCCCGGAAGGCGTTCCCGAACGTGAGCGCCATCATGCGGGACCGCGTGGTGCGGAAGGTCGCGGCAGGGGTGGCGACGGGCGGCCACCCCTAGCGCAGCGCGCGCGGCAGGGTCTGGAGGGAGCCCCGGACAATCGGATAGACTAGGGCGACCCCGAGGGTCTCAGGCCACCGTGACTTCCGCTGCGCGATACTGGCTGGGCATCGACATCGGGGGCACCTTCACCGACTTCAGCGTGTTCGACACGCGCACCGGCGCGCTGACCGGCCTCAAGGTGCCCTCGACGCCGCACGAGTTCGCCGCCGCGGTGCGCACCGGTCTGGCCCAGCTGGCGAGCGAGAACGGGATCGAGCCGACCGAGATCGGCACCGTGGTGCACGGCACCACCATCGCGGTCAACACCCTCATCCAGCGCACCGGGGCGGCCCTTGGCCTCCTCGTCACCGACGGCTTCCGGGACGTGCTCGAGTTGCAGCGGCTCCGCCTCCCCAACCCCTTCGACCTCGACGGCACCCGCCCGCTGCCCCTGATCCCGCGGGCGCGGGTCGCGGAGGTGCGGGAGCGGATGCGCGCCGACGGCAGCGTCGACACGCCGCTCGACGAAGCGTCCGCGCGCGCCGCCGCGCGTCACCTGGGGGAGTTGGAGGTCGAGGGGCTCGTCGTCTCGCTCCTCCACTCGTATCGGAATCCCGCTCACGAGCGGCGCGTGCGCGCCGTCGCCGCGGAGGTCGCGCCGGACCTCCCGGTCAGTCTCTCGTCGGACGTGTGGCCGCAGGCCCGCGAGTACGAGCGGACGGCCCTCGCGGTGCTCGACGCCTACGTGCAGCCGAAGGTGCGCCGGTATCTGCAGGGCTTCGAGGAGGCGCTCGCCGCCCGCGGCGTGCCCGCCGCGCCTCATGTCACCAAGTCCAACGGTGGGATCATGCCCGTCGCGGCGGCGCGAGCGCAGACGGTGACGACGCTGCTGTCCGGGCCCGCCTCGGGCGTGATCGGCGCGGCGTACGTGGCCGGTCAGGCGGGGTTGTCCAATGTGATCACGCTCGACGTCGGGGGCACCAGCGCCGACATGGCGGTGGTGGAGGGCGGGCGGCCGCGCTGGAGCACGAGCGAGCACGTGGGCGGCGTGCCGGTGATGATGCCCGTGGTGGGCGTGACCGCGATCGGCGCGGGCGGGGGCTCCGTCGCCTGGGTCGACGAGGTCGGCATTCCCAAGGTGGGGCCGCAGAGCACCGGGGCCCAGCCGGGCCCGGCCTGCTACGGACGCGGCGGCAAGGACGCGACGCTCACCGACGCGTTTCTCGTGTGCGGCTTCCTGGACCCCGAGCGCTTCCTGGGCGGGCGCATGCCGCTACACCGCCGGCTCGCCGACGAGGCGGTCGCCCGCTTCGCCGGGCCCCTCGCCGCCACGCCGGACGAGGCCGCCGAGAGCATCGTGCGCGTGGCCGTCTCGAACATGTACGCGGAGTTCACCAAGATCCTCTCCCGCGCCGCCGTGGATGCGCGCGACTTCGCCCTCGTGGCGTTCGGCGGCGCCGGCCCGGTCGTGGGCGCCCTGGTCGCCCGCGAGGTCGGCATCTCCACCGTGTTCGTGCCGCGCGCGCCGGGCACGCTCTGCGCCCTGGGGGCGCTCAGCGCGGACGTCGTCAGCGACGCGGTGCGCACCGTGCACGTCAGGGTGGAGGCGGCCTCGCCCGAGACGTTGCGGCAGGCGTACGACGCGCTGTGCGCGGAGCTCGGAGACTGGCTGGCGCGCCATGGAGCGGATGCCGTCGCCCCGAGCTTCGGTCTCGCCGCCGACATGCGCTATGTCGGCCAGTCCTACGAGATCGCGGTGCCGCTCGAGCCCGGATGGCTCGCCGCCGGGGGCCTCCCGCGTATCCTGGCCGCCTTCCACCAGGCGCACGAGCGGGCCTTCGGCCATGCCGATCGCGAGGCGCCGGCCGAGATCGTCAACCTGCGGGTACAGCTGCGCGCCGCGCGTCCCCGGGTGCCGCTGGCCGAGGCGCCGGCCGCCACGGGGCCGGCGACGCCGCGGACCACGCGCCTCCTGTGGCTGGATGGCAGGCGGACGACGGCACGGATCTACGAGCGCGCGGGGCTTGGGCGTGGCATGCTGCTCGCGGGGCCGGCGGTCGTGGAGCAGCCGGACACCACCGTGCTGATCCCCGAGGGGCACGTCGCCGAGGTCGATCGCTTCGCGAACCTGCTGCTGCGGAGGGAACGCTGATGCGGCTGGATCCGCTGACCGTCGAGCTGCTCCGGAACTATCTCCAGGGCGCGGTCGAGGAGATGGCCTACGTCGTGGAGCGCACGGCGTACACGACGTTCGTCAAGGAGACGGCCGACTTCACCTGCGGCCTGCTCAATCCCTCGGGCGAGTTCTTCGCGTACCCGATCGAGCTGGGCGTGGCGAGCTTCGGCGGGATCAACTACGCGACGACGCTCGAGGCGGTGGGGCCGCTCGAGCCCGGCGACGTGATCATCACCAACGACCCCTACGGCTCGGCGGCCGCCGCCACCCACCTGCCCGACATTCATCTGGTCCGGCCGATCTTCTGGGAGGGCCGCCTCGTGGCCTACGGCGCCGGGTTCCTCCACAGCTCCGACGTGGGCGGCATGGTCCCGGCGTCCATTTCACCGCGCGCCTCGGAGATCTTCCAGGAAGGCCTCCGGATCCCGCCCAAGAAGCTCTTCGTACGCGGCCAGGTCAACCGCGACCTCCTCGACGTGATCCTCGCCAACTGCCGCATTCCCGAGCAGAACTGGGGCGATCTCCGGGCCCTCGTGGCCGGGCTCACCACCGGCGAGCGCCGCATGCACGAGCTCATCCGCCGCTTCGGCCCCGACACGGTGGACAAGGCGATGGACGATTTGATCGACTACGCGGCTCGTAAGGTCGAGGCGCTCATCCGTCGCATGCCGGAGGGCCGCTACGAGTTCTCGGACTACATCGAGGACGACGTGGTGACGGACATCCCCATCCGGCTCAAGGTCGCCCTCGAGATCGGTGACGGCGAGATCCACATGGACTTCACGGGGAGCGACGTCCAGGTGGGCTCGGCGATGAACGTGCCGACGGCCGGGCGCGTGCACCCGTTCATGTCCGTCGCCCTGGTGAACTACTTCGTCACCAGCGACCGCACCATCCCCCTCAACGCCGGCGTGCTGCGCCGCGTGCGGATGACGCTCCCCGAGGGCTCGGTGGTGAACCCGAGATTCCCCGCGGCGTGCGGCGTGCGCTACGCGACGGTGCTGCGCATCTACGACGCGGTGCTGGGCGCGCTGGCCCGCGCCCTCCCCGCGCGGATCCCCGCCGCCGGCGGCGGTCAGGGCTGCATGGTCGCGCTGTCGCTCCCCGACCCCGAGGCCGGCCGCCGCCACGTGACGGTGATCCAGCCCATGATCGGCGGCGGCGGGGCGCGGCCGGGGCGCGACGGCGTCGACGGGTGCGACTCCTCCATCGGCTTCTTGAAGACGACGCCCGCCGAGACGCTGGAGGCGGAGGTCCCCATCGTCGTACGCCGCTACCACGTGATCCCCGACTCGGCGGGGCCGGGCCGCCATCGCGGGGGCTTCGGGGTGCGGCTCGACTTCCAGGTGTTCCGGCCCGAGGGCCTGGTGACCGCGCGCGGCATGGAGCGGCTCCGCTTCGCGCCCTGGGGCGTGGCCGGGGGCACGGCCGGCGCCACCGGCAGCGTGTGGCTCAACCCGGGCACGCCGGGCGAGCGCCGACTGTCGAAGATCGACCTCCTGGCGCTCGAGCCGGGGGACACGCTGAGCGTGCGCACGCCGGGCGGCGGCGGGCACGGCGACCGCTTCGCACGCCCGCCGGCGGCGGTCCTGGCCGACGTGGCCGCCGGGCTGATCTCCCCCGAGCATGCGCGCGAGGCCTATGGGGTGGTCATCACCGGCGAGCGCGCGGACGAAGCGGGCACCGCGGCGCTGCGCACGGCGCGTGCGGGCGAGCGCGTGACGGAGGCCTTCGACTTCGGCGCCGCCCGCCGCGAGCACGAGCGCCGCTGGCCCAGCGATCTCCAGGACCTCTTCATCGAGCTCCTGATGAGCCTGCCCGCTCCGTACCGGGGCTACGCGCGACGCACGCTCCATGGCCGCATCGCCGCCCTGGCGGAGCAGCGGCCGGCGACCGCGGAGGACGTGAAGCGCCTCGTGGAGGAGCTCAGCCACTCATTGCGTCTCGGCGCGTAGGTCTTTGCGTGCCGGGTCGGACGGTGTCACCATGCGCGTATGGCGCCATCCGGGATGGTCGAGCGGACGCGGGGGCTCATCGCGCGGGCGATGGAGCACATGGCGGCGGCGGAAGTGCTCTGCGCCACCGCGCGGCAGACGCGCCGCCGCGTGGCCGCGCAGGTGCGGCAGTCCCCGGCCCGCCGGATGGCCCGTCTGGCCCGTGGGGGCTCGGAGAACAGCCATCCCGAGCCCCGGCACGGGACCTTTCGTCCCCGCGCCGACCTCTCGCTGTTCGGGGTCGAGATCGAGGAGCGCGAGTATCTCTTGCTCCTTCGGGCGGTCGAGCCGGGAACGCGGCTCGCGAACCTGCTCGTCGCCGCGGTTCGCCATCAGCGTCGCACGCGCGCGGGCGTGCTGCAGGACACGGTCTACGCCGTCAGGGGCGCGCGCGCGGACGGGCTGGAGCTTCGCGCGCTCGCGGAACAGCACGCCCCGGGGGTCGTCCTCGCGATAGACAAGGCCATCAACGGCATCATCAAGGGATACCGTCTCTAGCTCCCCATTGGTGGGGGGCGCCTCGCGCGTAGAGTAGAATGGAGCGGAGAGACGGCCCCATGCCCACCTCGTTACAACAGGCCGCCCGAGCGGACACCGCCCCTGCCCTCGCTTACGACACCGTCGTCATCGGCGCCGGCATCTCGGGCCTCTACCAGCTCCACCGGCTGCGCGAGATCGGCCACCGAGTCCGGGTCTTCGAGGCGGGCACCGGCGTCGGCGGCACCTGGTACTGGAACCGCTACCCCGGCTGCCGCTTCGACTCCGAGAGCTACTCCTACGGCTACTCCTTCAGCCAGGAGCTGCTGGAGGAGTGGGACTGGACCGAGCACTTCGCCCCGCAGCCGGAGACCGAGCGCTACCTCAACTACGTCACCGACAAGCTCGACCTGCGCCGGGACATCCAGTTCCGCAGCCGGGTGAAGGCGGCGACGTGGGACCAGGCCGCCCGCGGCTGGGAGATCACGCTGGAGGACGGCGCGCGGTGCCGGTCGCGCTACCTCGTCACCGCGGTCGGCCCGCTGTCCGCGCCGACCCTGCCCCGGATTCCCGGCGTGGAGGAATTCCGGGGCGAGGCCTATCACACGGGCCTCTGGCCCAAGCATCCCGTCTCCTTCGAGGGCAAGCGCGTGGCCGTGATCGGCACCGGGGCCACCGGCGTGCAGGCCATCACCGAGATCGCGAAGACGGCGGGCCACCTCACCGTCTTCCAGCGCCGGCCCAACTGGTGCACCCCGCTCCACAACCGGCCCATCACCAAGGCGGAGATGGCCGAGATCCGCACGGCCTACCCCACGATCTTCGAGCGCTGCCGGGAGACGGCGGCCTGCTTCATCCATACGACCGACCCGCGCGGCACGTTCGAGGTGACCCCGCAGGAGCGTGAGGCGTTCTGGGAGATGCTCTACGCGACTCCCGGCTTCGCCATCTGGATGGGCAACTTCAAGGACGTCCTGATCGACCGCGAGGCCAACGCGCTCTTCTCGGCCTTCGTGGCCGACAAGATCCGCCAGCGCGTCCGGGACCCTCGCGTGGCCGAGCTCCTCATTCCCAAGGACCACGGCTTCGGCACGCGCCGGGTCCCCCAGGAGAGCGGTTACTACGAGATCTACAACCAGCCCAATGTCGAGCTGGTCAGCATCCTCGAGACGCCCATCGAGCGGATCACGCCGACAGGACTTCGTACCACCGCGCGCGAGTTCGCCTTCGACATGATCGTGTATGCCACCGGCTTCGACGCCATCACCGGAAGCCTCGACCGCATCGACATCCGCGGCGTGGGGGGCGGGAGCCTCAGGGACCGGTGGCGGGGCGGCCTCGAGACCTTCATGGGCGTCATGGTGGACGGCTTCCCCAACCTCTTCATGGTGATGGGGCCGCACACCGCGCTCGGCAACATCCCCCGGAGCATCGAGTACAACGTGGAGTGGATCCGCGACCTGCTCGCCCACCTCGATCGTCACCGCCTGCGCGTGGCCGACGTCCGGCACGATGCCGTGGAGGAGTGGACCGCCTTCGTCAAGAAGAAGGGTGAGGGCCTCCTCGCCAACGAGGTGGACTCCTGGATGACCGGCGTCAACCAGAACGTCGAGGGCAAGAACGTGCGCATCGTCGCCCGCTACAGCGGCACCGCGCCGGAGTACCGCGAATGGTGCGACCGCGTGGCGGCGGGCGGCTACCGGGAGCTCGAGCTGGATGCCTGACCGCCGCTGACCCATGCCGCGTCTCCTCGAGGGGATTCGCGTCATCGACGCGGCCAACTTCATCGCCGGGCCCGTGTCGACCACCATCATGGCGGACTTCGGCGCGGACGTCATCAAGGTGGAGCCGCCGACCGGGGACGTCTACCGCGTCCGCGGGGCCGGCTACACGCCGAGCCCGTACAACTACCCCTGGATCGTGGACAACCGCTCCAAGCGCAGCGTGGCCATCGACCTGCGCACGGCGGACGGCCAGAGGCTCCTCCACCACCTGGTGAAGGACGTCGACGTCTTCGTCACCAACGCCCCCCTCGACTCGCGCGCGCGCCTGGGGATGCGCTACGAGGATCTGGAGCCCCTGAACCCGCGCCTCGTCTACGCGTCCATCACCGCCTATGGCGAGACCGGCGACGAAGCGGCCAAGCCCGGCTTCGACAGCATCGCCCTCTGGGCACGCACCGGGCTGATGGACCTCGTGCGGGCGTCACCGGACGTGCCGCCGGCGCGCTCCCTGCCCGGCATGGGCGATCATCCGACCGGCACCGCGCTCTTCGCGGCGATCATGTCCGGCCTCTATCATCGCGAGCGCACCGGACGGGGCACCATGGTCTCCACCTCGCTCATGGCCAATGGACTCTGGATGAACGCCATTCCCGTGCAGGGCGTTCTGTGCGGGGCGCGGACGGAGGTCCGGCCCCCCCGCGAGGAGGCGGTGAGCGCTCTCGCCAATCTCTACCGCTGCCGGGACGGGCGCTGGTTCATGCTGACCATCACCGGCGACGAGCGGCACTGGGAGCCATTCGCCCGCGGCATCGGCCGCGCCGACCTCCTCACCGATCCCCGGTTCGCGGACACGCCGGACCGGCGCGCCAACGCCCGGCTCCTCACCGCGCTGCTCGACGAGGTGTTCGCCGCGAAGGACTGGGCCGAGTGGTCCCCCATCCTGGAGAAGACCGGGGTGGCCTTCGGCGTGGTGGCCACACTCGACGACATTCCGCGCGACGAGCAGATGCGGGCCAGTGGGGCCTTGGTCCCCATGCCCGACCCGCGCGCGGGCGCCGCCTTCACCGTGTCGAGCCCGCTGCAGGTCGGCGGCGAGGCCAAGGTGCCCCCGACCATCCCGCCGGAGATCGGGCAACATACCGTCGAGGTCCTGAGCGCCGCGGGTATCACCGCCCCGGAGATCGACCGGCTCCTGCGGGCGCGGGTGATCGTTCAGGCCTGACGCGGCGCGTCTCGCCGACGTGCGGCGGCTCGCCCCATGCCCTCGTCTCAGGGAAATCCCCTCGGGAATCTCCTGACTTCCTCCGCGCGCGTCTCGGGGTGTAGAAGAACGGCATGCCCGGACGCTTCAAGACGGTACGCGGAATCGCCGGCGCCATCGTGATCGGCACAGCCGTCTGGGGCGGCTTGCTGGGACTGGTGTGGCTCGCCTGGCGACTCGTCGTCGCCCGTCCCTGATCGATCACCCGTAGAGGCCTCGGCGCTTCCTCGCGCCGGGCTCGGGCCTCACCCGAAACGCGAGACTGATGCGCGGGCCCACGGGCTCGCCGGTCTTCGGAACGCCATGCGTGTAGTGGAGCTGCGTCTCGTAGCTCATCACGAGCAGGCTTCCCGCGGCCAGGTCCACGTGCAGCGTGCGGCGGGGCGCCTCCTTCGCGCGGATGGTCATGCGGCGGGTCGCGCCCAGAGACAAGAGCGCGATGGGGAACCCGGGCGCGATCTCGTACAGGTGATCGTTGTGCGGGGCCACGCTGTCGCGGCCGTCACGGTAGAAGTTCAGGCCCACGCTCGTGAACGGCACACCCGTCGCGGCCAGCACCCGGCCCGCGGCGGCGCGGATCGCGTCGGGCGCGCCTTCCTCCGGCGGCAGGGGGAAGTGCGCGAGGAGCCGCGGGACGTCGACCTCGCGGTCGTACATCCGGCGCCGCTGCGTCTGCCACGGCACGGCGTCACGAAGCTCGGCGAACCAGACTTCGGCCAGCTCCGCGGGCACGAAGTCGGCGGTGTAGCCGATACGCCCACGGTCGTCGTCGACGAGCACGATGTCCCCCGTGGGCGCGAAGAGCGGGATCTGGGACATACACCACGATGCGCCCCGGAGCGTGGCGCGTCAAGGCAGGCCGGGGCAGCGCGGGTCGGCGCGCCGACTAGCTGAGCGCGCGGCGAACGTACACGAAGGCCCGGTCGCAGCTCGCGCAGCAATACGCCGATCGGACGAGCCCGGCCTCGATCTGAACGCGCCCCAGCGGCTTGATGGCATCACCTTGGCAGTACGGGCAGCGGCGCTCGGTGGTTTCCTTGGACCGATCCACCGTGGGCACGCCGTCACCGGCCCTGCGCGCGACGCGAACTGTGCGCCGGTACGGAGTCCGGCGCACCTCGGTGGTGACCCGACCTCGCAGGGCAGAGGCGATACGGCGGAGGTCCTGAGAGGTGGCAATGCACCCTGGCGACTGCCGTCAACCACTCCGTGCGGCGCGCCGCCTCCAGGACGTCCATGGGGCCGCGATCTTGGCACCACGGGAGTTACTTGGCAATGCGGGCGACTACGGAGGCCGGTCGCCGATGCCGAGGCTGAACGGGCGCCCGTGTTACGCGCAAGACGGCCTGTGACCGGACTCACGACGAGCGGAGGGCCATGCCCGGTGCGCGCAAGGACGACCGAGAGGAAAAGAAGGGACTAGCCATCACCCACGTCGTCCGGGGCCGGCGGCTCGCGAGATCCGGAGCAGGCCGGCCCCGCCGACGACGGCCCCGATCGTCCGCGCGCCACGCGCGCCGGGGCCGCCACCGCCGATCATGTGCCGTACGCATCGCGGTGACGCCACCAGATGCTGCCCGTCTCGTTGCGCCCTTTGGGCGCGCGGTCGAGCCACTGATACATGCCCCAGAGGCCGTCCAGCCCCCGTGAATAGGCGGAGTACGTGTGGTAGATGACGCCGTCCTCGAGCGCGAACGAGCTCATGCCGGGCCGCTCCCGCGTGTACGTGGCCACGTCGGTCCCGGTCATGGCCGCGAAGCTAACGGGCCCCTCGCCGGGCTGGGGGCGCCACCCGGGCTCGCGACGGAAGTTGTACTCGATGCCGCCCTGCTGCTGCTCCTCGGTGAACCCGACGCTGAAGTCCGCGTTGAAGTCGCTGGGGGCCGCGGACGCCCAGGGGAAGGTCCACCCCATCCGCCGCTTGAACGCCTGCAGCGTCGCGAGCGGCGCCCGCGACACGGCCCACAGCATGACGTCATGGTTCGCCAGGTGCACGGCGAACCCGTCGAAGCCGTCGGCGATCGCCGAGCAGGACGGGCAACCGGCCTTGTAGTCGGGGCCGAACATGAAGTGGTAGACGAGGAGCTGGGAGCGCCCTTTGAAGAGGTCAGCCAGCGCGGCGCTCCCGTCGTCGGTGTCGAACCGGTAGGCCTTGTCGACCCGGACCCACGGCAGCTCCTGGCGCCGTCGGGCGAGCTCGTCGCCGCGGCGCGTGAGGTCCTTCTCCGCCTCGAGCAGCGCGAGCCGCGCGTCCAGCCACTCCTTCCGTGTTCCGGTCTTGTGCGTCGTCATGTGTCTCCTCCCTTGCGATGATCCGTGCACTTCCTCCGTCCTCGATGACTCCCGCCCACGGGATACACTGACCCCGGGGTATCGGGGGGTGGGAGTGACAAGTGTGACGGGATTTCGATGGACTCGCTGATCACGGCGGCGGCGCGCGCGCTCGCGACCGGCGATCCTCTGGGCGCGCTGAACCGCGTCGCCCTGCGCGACGACGCGCCCGCGCTGGCGCTCCGGGGCATCGCGATGGCCCAGCTGGGCGACCTGGCCCGGGCGAGGCCTCTCCTCCGGCGCGCCGCGCGCGCGTTCGCCCCGCGGGAGCCGGTGGCTCGCGCTCGGTGTGTGGTCGCCGAGGCCGAGGTCGCGCTGATCTCTCGCGACCTCGGCTGGCCGACGAAGGCGCTCGAATCGGCGCGGGTCGTGCTCGAGGAGCATGGCGATCGGGCCAATGCCGCGCATGCTCGGTACCTCGCGGTCCGGCGGCTCCTTCTCATCGGGCGCATCGACGACGCCGAGCGCGCACTCGCCCGTCTCGACTCTTCGGACCTCCCCGCGGCCTCCCGGACCATCCACGAGCTGGCCGCCGCGGAGGTCGCGATCCGGCGGCTCCGAACGAAGGCGGCACGCGCGGCGCTCGCCCGGGCGCGGCGCGCGGCGGGCGATGCGCGTATCCCCGCGCTGACCGCGGAGGTCGAGGGCGCGTCGCGGGCCCTCGACACGCCGGCGGCCCGCCTCATCTCGCGTGGTGACGAGCGGCTCTTGCGATTGGAGGACGTCGAGGCGCTGCTGGCGTCGAGACGGCTCGTCGTGGATGCGTGCCGCCATGTCGTGCGTCACGGCCGCGTGGTGGTCTCGCTCGGCCGGCGTCCCGTGCTGTTCGCGCTCGCGCGCGCCCTGGCGGAGGCCTGGCCCGAAGACGTGTCGAGGGACCGCCTCGTCGCGCGTGCCTTCGGCGCGATGAGCGTCGATGAGTCGTACCGCGCGCGGCTCCGCGTCGAGGTCGGCCGTCTCCGCGCGGTGCTCCGGCCTCTCGCCCGCGTGAGCGCGAGCGCGCGAGGGTTTGCGCTGGCGCCCCGCCGCGCGCGCGAGCTGGTCGTGCTGGCGCCGCCCGTCGAGGGCGCGCATGGGTCGGTGCTGGCCTTCCTCGCCGACGGCGAGTCGTGGTCGAGCTCGGCGCTGGCGCTGGCCCTTGGCGCCAGTCAGCGGACCGTGCAGCGCACGCTCGATGCGCTCGCGGCCGCCGACAAGGTGCGGGCCGTGGGCCGCGGACGGGCGCGTCGCTGGGTGAGTCCCCCCGTCCCGGGATTCGCGACGACCTTGTTACTCCCCGCCCCGCTCCCCAGCGGCTAGGATGCGCGCATGAACAGATCACCCGCCGAGATCGTCCGTGAATATGGCCCGTTCCCCGATGTCGCCCACGTGCACGGCGTCACGTATGACGGGGCGCACGTCTGGTTCGCCGCCGGCGACAAGCTGATCGTCCTCGACCCGGCGAGCGGGAAGACGCTGCGCTCCATCGAGGTCAAGTCCCACGCCGGCACCGCCTTCGACGGCCAGTACCTCTGGCAGATCGCCGAGGCCCGCATCCAGAAAGTCGATCCGAAGACCGGCCGCGTGGTCGCCACCATCCCGGCGCCGGGCGGCGGCGGAGACTCGGGACTCGCGTGGGGCGAAGGGTCGCTCTGGGTGGGGCACTACCGGGAGCGGAAGATCTATCAGATCGATCCCGAGACCGGCGCGATTCTTCGGACCATCGAGTCCAACCGCTTCGTCACCGGGGTCACCTGGGTCGACGGCGAGCTCTGGCACGGCACCTGGGAAGGTGATCAGAGCGAGGTGCGCCACGTCGATCCGCGAACGGGCGAGGTGCTCGAGCAGCTCGAGATGCCGCCCGGCGTGGGCGTGTCGGGGCTCGAGTCCGACGGCGGCGATCGCTTCTTCTGCGGCGGCGGGCCGAGCGGCAAGGTGCGGGCGGTGCGCCGGCCCCGGCGAGGCGTCCAGACGGGCCGGCGCCGATAGCGGCGCCCGAGCCCGCGCTTCCTACCCCTCGCGCGCCCAGAGCGTCCGCGTGAGGACGCCGGTCTGCGCCTCCACCACCTCCATCGCGTCGAGAATCAGGTCCTCCCGGAAGCGGCGCCCCACGATCTGCACGCCCGCGGGCAGCCCGTCGACCAGCCCGATGGGAACGACGCCGGCCGGCAGCCCCAGGTAGTTGATGCCGAAGCTGTAGACGGCCGCGTCGAAGAGATCCTTGGTCTGGGCGAAGCCCTGGGCGTCGTAGTTCCAGGGAAAGGTCGGCCGCATGAGGAACGGCGTGAGGACGAGGGGGTGCTGCTCGAGGAACAGGCTCCACTGACGCGTCATTCGCGTCCGTTCCGCCACGCCTCGCATGTAGCCGGCGGCGTCGACTGGCTTCGCGATTCGCTCGTACCAGTCGAAGATCTCCTGGATCGTGGCGCTCCCGTGCTGACGGGCAATCGGATAGAGCATCACCTTCATCTCCGCGATGCCCACGGTGAACCAGGCGCGCGCCGGCTCGACGATGGGCGGCGGCTCCACTTCCTCCACCGTGTAGCCGGCCCCGGCCAGCCACCCCGCCACGCGCTCGAGCCCACGGACGATGTCGGGGTGGATCGGGTAGCCGTGCGCGTTGCGGGTGAAAGCGACCCGGATGGGCCGCGGCAGCGGCTCGCCGTCGAACGGCACCGGCGCCCACCAGGGATCCCGCGCGTCAGGGGCGGCCATCGCCCGGGTGGCCAGCCGCACGTCCCGCACTTCGCGGCAGATCGCCCCCTGCACCGACATCAGCTGCGCCAGCAACCCCCGCTCGGCGGTTGCGCTCGGGTTGTAGGCGGGAATCCGGCCCGGCGTGGGCTTCACGGTGGCGAGACCACAGGCGTACGCGGGGAAGCGAAGCGAGCCCCCGATATCGTTGCCGTGGTGGATGGGGCCGAAGCCCGCGGCCGCCGCGGCTCCCGCCCCGCCGGAGGAGCCACCCGCGGACGCCTCGGGGTGCCATGGGTTCCGGGTGCGGCCGTGCAGCGGATTGTCGGTGGTGGCGCGCATCGACAGCTCGGGCGTATTGGTGCGGCCGACGATGATGGCGCCCGCGCGTCGCAGATTTCGCACCAGCGGAGCGTCGTCGGGCGCGATGAGGTCGGCCAGCGCGGGCAGGCCGTTGGGCGTGGGCTTCCCCTGCTGATCGACGTTCTCCTTCACGGTGACGGGCACGCCGTGGAGCGGCCCGCGGGGGCGGCCGGCGGCGAGGTCCTGGTCGGCGCGGCACGCCTCGGCCAGTGCCTCGTGCGTGCAGTCGTGGACGATGGCGTTGAGCTCGCCGTTCCACGCCCGGATGCGCATGGCGACGGACTCCATCACCTCGACGCAGGACACCTCCTTCCGGGCGATGGCCGCCGCGAGGTCACATGCGCTCCACTGCCAGAGCTCGCTGGCCATGATCACGCGAGAAGGTCGTAGCGGTCCAGGTTCATCACCTTGGACCAGGCGCGGACGAAGTCCTGGACAAACGGCGCCTGGCCGTCCGAGCTTCCGTAGACCTCCGCCAGGGCCCGGAGCTCGGAGTTCGAGCCGAAGACCAGATCGACACGCGTGCCGGTCCACCTGAGCTCGCCGGTTCTGCGGTCACGCCCCTCGAACACGTCCTTGGCGTCCGAGGCCGCCCTCCACTCCGTGCCCATGTCGAGCAGGTTCACGAAGAAGTCGTTGGTCAGCGCGCCCGGCCGCTTGGTGAGGACGCCGTGCTTCGTCCCTCCGACATTGGTGTCCAGGACGCGCATCCCGCCGATGAGGGCCGTCATCTCGGGCGCGGTCAGGGTGAGCAGCTGCGCCCGATCGATCATGAGCTCCTCCGACGGCACGGGGTACTTGCCCCCGAGGTAGTTGCGGAAGGCGTCCGCGAGGGGCTCGAGGACCGCGAAGGATTCGACGTCGGTCTGCTCCGGCGAGGCATCCATCCGACCCGGCGCGAAGGGCACCGTCACGGCGTGACCGGCGTTCTTGGCCGCCTGCTCCACGCCGGCGCAGCCGGCCAGCACGATCAGGTCGGCGAGGGAGATCCTCTTGCCGCCGGATTGCCCGCGGTTGAACTCGCCCTGGATGCCTTCCAGCGCCTCGAGCACCTTCGCCAGCTGGGCGGGCTGGTTGACGTCCCAGTGCTTCTGCGGCTCGAGGCGGATCCGAGCGCCGTTCGCGCCGCCGCGCTTGTCGGACCCGCGGAACGTGGAGGCCGACGCCCAGGCGGTGGAGACCAGCTCCGAGACGGACAGCCCCGAGGCCAGGATCTTGCCCTTGAGGGAGGCGATGTCCCCGGCGTCGACGAGCGTGTGATCGACCGCGGGGATGGGATCCTGCCAGATGAGCTCCTCGGCCGGAACCTCGGGGCCGAGGTAGCGGGCACGCGGGCCCATGTCCCGATGCGTCAGCTTGAACCACGCCCGGGCGAAGGCGTCGGCGAACTGCTCCGGATTCTCGTAGAAGCGCCGCGAGATCTTCTCGTACGCCGGATCGAAGCGCAGCGAGAGATCCGTGGTCAGCATGCCCGGGGCGTGACGCTTGGTCGGGTCGTGGGCGTCCGGAACGGTGCCGGTGCCGGCGCCGCTCTTGGGCCGCCACTGATGGGCGCCCGCCGGGCTCTTCGTCAGCTCCCACTGGTAGCTGAAGAGATGCTTGAAGAAGTCATGGCTCCACTTCGTCGGGGTGCTGGTCCACGTGACCTCCAGGCCGCTGGTAATCGTGTCACCGCCCTTGCCCGTGCCGAAGGTGCTTCGCCAGCCGAAGCCCTGCTCCTCGAGGCCGGCGGCTTCGCAATCCGGGCCCAGGTGGGACTCGGGGCCGGCGCCGTGGGTCTTGCCGAAGGTGTGGCCCCCCGCGATGAGCGCCACCGTCTCCTCGTCGTTCATCGCCATGCGCTTGAACGTCTCGCGGATATCCCGCGCCGCGGCGAGCGGATCCGGATTGCCGTTCGGGCCCTGCGGGTTGACGTAGATCAGTCCCATCTGCACCGCCGCGAGCGGCGCCTCGAGATCCCGGACGCCCGAGTAGCGCTTGTCGGCCAGCCACTTGTCCTCGGAGCCCCAGTAGACGTCCCCGTCCGGCTCCCACACGTCCGGCCGCCCGCCGGCGAATCCGAATGTCCTGAATCCCATCGACTCGAGCGCCACGTTGCCGGCAAGGATCAGCAGGTCCGCCCATGAGATCTTCCGGCCGTACCTCTGCTTGACCGGCCACAGCAGCCGGCGGGCCTTGTCGAGGCTGACATTGTCGGGCCAGCTGTTCAACGGCGCGAACCGCTGCTGGCCGGACCCGGCGCCGCCGCGGCCGTCACCGATGCGATAGGTGCCGGCGGCGTGCCACGCCATGCGGATGAACAGAGGGCCGTAGTGGCCGAAGTCCGCGGGCCACCAGTCCTGCGAGTCGGTCATGACCTTCAGCAGATCCTTCTTCACGGCGGCCAGGTCGAGGGTCTTGAACTCCTTCGCATAGCTGAAGCTCGCGCCCATGGGGTCGGACAGGGTGGAGTGTTGATGCAAGAGCTTGAGGTTGAGCTGACTGGGCCACCAGTCTCGGTTGGACGGACCGCGGCCGGCTGCGTGCGTGAACGGGCACTTCGCTTCGTTGGACATGTGGTCTCTCCTTTCCTCGGAGGGAAAGAGCGCCGGTGGCGCCGACGAGGCGAGGAGAGCGTACTACCACCTTCCACCGTGCGCCAGCCGCGATAGCCGCGGGCTTTGACTGCGCCGCCGCCGGGACGCATACTGCGGCCCAGGAGGACGCCATGGCGCCAATCGTCACGCCCACCGATGCCACGCTCGGTGCAGTCGTCACCGGTCTCACGCTCGGACAGATGGACGCGCCGACCTGGCAGGCGGTCGAGCAGGCGTTCCTGGACCACGCCGTCCTGATCTTCCCCGGGCAGCACCTGACGGAGGCGGAGCAGGTGGCGTTTGCCAGCCGCTTCGGCGAGATCGAGCTCCTGGCGCCCAGCGCCGAGCAGAAGGCGGTGCCGATCAGCAACGTGAAGCCGGACGGCACGATCATGGGCGCCGACGAGCATCGCTACAAGACCCTGCGGGGCAACGAGGGCTGGCACACCGACAGCTCGTACATGCCCCTCGCGGCCAAGGCCTCCTGCCTCTCGGCGCAGGTGGTGCCATCCGCGGGGGGCGAGACCGAGTGGGCCGACATGCGCGCCGCCTACGACGCGCTGGACGAGGCGATGCGCCGGCGCATCGCCGGGCTCTCGGCGCGTCACTCGCTCTATCACTCGCAGGCCCAGATCGGGCACGTGGTCGAAACCGGCGCGGGCTACGGCTACCACACGAAGGGCGCGCCCCTGCGGCCGCTGGTGAAGGTGCACCCGGTGACGAGCCGGCCGGCGCTCTTCATCGGCCGCCACGCCTACGGCATCCCGGGGCTCGACGAGGGGGAGTCCGAGCGGCTCCTTTCCGATCTGGTCGATTTCGCCTGCCGCCCGCCCCGCACCTACGCGCACTCCTGGCGGGCCGGCGACGTCGTCATCTGGGACAACCGCTGCGTGCTGCACCGGGCCAGACCCTACGACTACCGCGAGGCGCGTGTGATGCGCCACACCCGCGTGGCGGGCGATCCGGCGACGGAGCTGGCCCCCACCGATCGCGACGAGCGGGCCCGCGCGTACGAGCCGTCCGCGTCCAACCGGTAGGGGCCGCCGCTCGGCTTACTTCTTCCGTGGATCGTCGGCGGGATTCACGAAGGTGAGGTCCGTCGGCCCGACGCCGTGCACCTGGACCACGGTTTCGTGGGCGCCCGCCCACGCGTAGTGGGGATGCTGCGGCGGCACCGAGAAGAAGCCGCCGGGGGGCAGCTCTTGCCCCTTCTTCTGGTCGAACTCCTTGCCGAGCCCGATCGAGAATGACCCCGAGAGCACCGTGACGTTCTCGCTGGCCTTGTGATAGTGCGGCGGCACCTTGTAGCCGGCCGGCATCTTCAACCGATACACGAAAGGCCCCTCCTTGCCGGGATCGCCCTGCACGACCGCGAGCCGTGCGCCCGGCAGTACGGGGGGCTCGACCCATTTCAGGCCGTCGGGCATGGCGATCGTGTGCCCGTGGTCCTGGGTGAGCGCCAGCATCGGGAGCGCGAGAACGAGGGCGACGATGACGGCAACCGGAACACCTCTGCGCATGGGCAACCTCCTGTTCGCGACGAGTGGTGGTCGAGCATCGACGTCGTCGCGGTGCAACGGCGGGGCCGGATCGCCCACGCCGGCATTTCAGCGATTTGCCCGTTGGGGTGCAAGCCGACGCGGCATCCATGAGGGCCACCGGCATCGCCGCACCGCTGAGTTTTCAAGACCCTGGCCCCCTGCAAGGTCCGCTGGCGGGACCAGGCGCCGGACGCGCAAGCCTCGGTGGCGCCCGGCCCGGCCGGACCAGTTCGGGCTTGACCGCCCGATGCGCCGGCTCATAGAGTCCGGGGCATGAGCGGCTCGGACATGACGCCGCGGCTTCCCGAGAAGGGCCGGCCCTGGGAGGAGCTCGCCCCGGCGATGGCCGAGCTCAAGCGCGACGATCTCGACTGGCGCGGCGGGCGGCACGCGGCCTTCGTCTGGCACGCGGACGAGGCGGTCGAACGGGTGGCGCGCGAGGCCTACGCCCTGTTCATGACGGAAAACGGCCTGGGGATGCGGGTATTCCCGAGCCTGCGCCGCATGGAGGCCGACGTCGTCGCGATGGTGGCCGGGCTCGTGGGTGGCACCGCGACCGTACGCGGCCACATGACCTCGGGCGGGACCGAGAGCATCTTCCTGGCCGCCCATGCCGCGCGCGAGTGGGCGCGGCGCCATCACCCCGACGTCACCGTGCCGGAGATCGTGGCGGCCTTCTCCGCGCATCCGGCCATCGACAAGGCCGCCCACTATCTGGGGATGCGGGTGGTGCGCGTCCCCACCGGCTCGGACTTCCGCGCCGACGTGGCGGCGATGGCGGACGCGGTGACCCCGCGCACCGTCATGTGCTACGCCTCGGCGCCCACCTATTCGCTGGGCGTGGTGGACCCCGTCGCCGCCCTCGGCGCGCTCGCCCAGGCGCGCGGCCTGTGGCTGCACGTCGACGCCTGCGTGGGCGGCATCCTCGGTCCCTTCGTGCGCGAGCTGGGATACCCGCTGCCGCCCTTCGGCCTCGATCTGCCCGGCGTCGCGTCGCTGTCGGCCGATCTGCACAAGTCCGGCTACGCGGCCAAGGGCGCTTCGGTCATCCTCTACCGGGACGCCGAGCGGGAGGCCGCCGGTCGCTACGAGTTCAGCGACTGGCCCACGGGGCTCTACGCGGTTCCGACCTTCGCGGGGACGCGGCCGGGCGGCGCCATCGCCGCCGCGTGGGCGGTCATGCATTTCCTGGGCGCCGAAGGCTATCGCCGCATCGCCTCCGTGGTGATGGACGCGCGCGAGCGTCTGGTGGCCGGCCTGGCCCGCGTCGAAGGGATACACCTCTGGGGCAAGCCCGATCTCTGGGCGGTGGCCTACGGCGCCGAGCGCATGGACATCCACGCCGTCGCCGACCGGATGACCACCCGGCGCTGGTCGGTCGGGCGCGTTCGCACGCCGCCGGGCATACACCTCATGCTGACGCCCGTGCACGCCCCCATCGTCGATGCCTATCTGGGCGACCTTGCGGCCTGCGTGGCCGCGGTGCGCGCGGGCGCCGGCGCGCCCTCGCGCACCCGCGTCGTCTACTGAGCCGAGCCCGCGCCCGCATGAGCCAGGACCTGCGCGCCTTCGTCGCCGCGTACGAGCGTGCCCATCCCGGCGAGGTGGTGCGCGTCCAGGAGCCGGTCTCGCTCGACTTCGACGTCATGGCGCTCGTGCTCGAATACGAGCGCCGCCGGCGCTTCCCCCTGCTGCTGCTGGAGCGCGTGCGGGGCTCCGACATCCCCATCGTCTGCAACGTGGTGGCCAGTCGCCGCGCGCTCGCCTTCGCGCTGGGCGTGCCCGAGCCGCGCCTGGCGGTCGAGTACGCGCGGCGCATCAAGGACACCATCAAGCCGGTGGTCGTGGCCGACCCGCCGTTTCGACATCGAGTCCTCACCGGCCGGGACGTCGATCTCGGAGCGCTACCCATCCCGACCTACTTCCCCGGCGACGCCGGCCGCTATCTCACCGCCGGCCTGCTGGTGGCGCGCGACCCCGAGACCGGCGTGGAGACCGAGGGATATCACCGCTTCCAGGTCAAGGGGCGCGACCGCATGGGCGTGAGCCTGCACTCGCGGCGGCGCATGTTCGAGTACCAGCGGCGGGCCGAGGCGCGCAAGCAATCCCTGCCGTGCGCGATCGTGCTCGGCGTGCACCCGCTCGTATCCATGGGCTCGCTGGCCTATCCGCCCGCCGACGTCGGGAAGTTCGAGGTGGTGGGCGGTCTCTTCGGCGAGCCGCTGCAGGTGGCGCCGTGCGCCACGATCGATCTCCACGTCCCCGCTGCCGCCGAGATCGTCATCGAGGGCGAGATCCTTCCCGACGTGCGCGAGCCGGAGGGCCCGTTCGGCGAGTTCACGGGCTACTTCTCGCGCCGGTCCACCGAGCATGTCTTCGTGGCCAAGGCCATCGCCCTGCGCGAGCGCCCGTGGTTCCAGTCGATCGGCTCGGGCCGCGCGGGCGATCACATCACGACGCTGGGCCTCGTCCGCGAGGCGGAGATCCACAACGCGCTGAGCCGGGTGATTCCCAATGTCACCGGCGTGCACGTGCCGCTCTCCGGCACCTCGTCCTTCACCGCCTACGTGTCCATCAAGCAGGGCCGTCCGGGCGAGGCCAAGCACGTGATCCCGATCGTCCTCGGCGTCGATCACTACCTGAAGCTGGTGATCGTGGTCGACGACGACATCGACGTCTTCGACGAGGCCGACGTCCTGTGGGCGGTCGCCACCCGCATGCAGGCCGACCGCGACCTCGTGACGATCCAGGGCAGCCTCGGCGCCCTGCTCGATCCCAGCGCCGACGAGCGGGGCGTCACCGCCAAGCTCGGCATCGACGCCACCCGCCCATTCGGGCCGCCGTTCGCCGACAAGCTCGTGATGGACCCCGATCGCATGGCGTGGGCCCGCGCGCTGGTCGATCGTCTCGGCGGCTGACCGCTGTTCACGCGGTGGGGCGGCACGACCGGGGGCCCGTGGCGGGCCCCCGGCTGCGGACTTCTCAGTGGCTGTGGCCGGCGGCTTTCTGCAGCTCGGCGAGCGGGACCATCCGGCCGTGCAGCGGCAGCAGCTGGTCGATGGCCAGGCTCTGCTTGGTGATGTTGTCGTACAGCGAGACGGTGAACGGGTTGGGCGGGCTCATGGGCGCCGCGTTCGGCGCCGGCGGCGTGTAGGCGTCGGCCTGGATGAGGAGCTTCTCCTTCGGCAGGTAGACCATCAGCATGTCGTCGGCATGCTGGATGCCCGCGATCTGGCGGATCTCGACCGTCCGCGTTCCGTCCGTCAGCACTCGCCGGTCCGCACGCCCTCCACCGCGGCCTTCTTCCCCGACTTCGCCAGGTGGTCGGGGGCCACGGTAGCCGGCGTCCCGAGGATCCGCTCGAAGTACGGGCGACTCGCGTCCTGCGTGACGATCGTCGCTCCCTCACCTGCGAATGCGCGCACACCGCCGGAGTGGTCGAAGTGGTGATGGCTGACGATGAGGTACTTGATGGGCTTGCCGGGCACGAGCTTGCGCGCCTCGGCGATGACAGCCAGGGCCCGGTCGTCGTTGAGGGGACCTTCGGCGACGATCAGGTGATCGCTCATCTCGATCACGACGCTGTGATGCGACCCGCCGGTCAGGTACCAGATGCCCTCGGCGGCCTTCTGGCTCTGCACCCGCGTATAGGGATTGCCGGCTTGCCGGACATTGTCGGGCACGGTGATGTCGGCAGCGGCGTTGGGCTTCACCTCGGTCACCGTGAGCTCCAGCGCCGGATGGCCGGCGACGGTCTGCCGTATCCTCGTGGGGAACTTCACGCCACCAAAGTCGCGATAGTCCGCGTAGTGGACCGTGACCGGCATGTCGCCCATCACGGGGTTCGCCAGCACCGCTTCCACCCGCTCGACGAGGTTCGCCGTGTCGAGGAACGCGGTGGCCTTGAACTGCCCGGGGACGCCGAACACGATCGCGCGGCCCTGGACCCCGCCGGGGCTCTTCTGGGCGGCCTTGATGACCCCATGGGGCGTCGACCAGAGCTGCAGCTGCCGCTCGGCCAGCGCAATGGGCGCCGGAACCGCGTTTTCGCCGATCACGTTCCACGCGTGGTCCCCGCTGACGAGGGCGACGGCGGTGTGCTCGCCTCGGACGTAGGGACCTCCGCCCCTGGGCGGCTCCAGCGTGCGCGTTCTCGTCATGTCGTCGCGGAGGGAAGCGGTCTCGTAGTTCACGAGGCGCTTGAGGCTCCGCACGGTAAACTGCGGCCAGGTCGAGCCCGGCGTCTGGCTCTGCCCGGCCCAGAAGAAGCTCCCTGCCCCCTGGATCTCGATCGACTTGAGGTCCCCGAGCGCCTTGGCGGCCGCCTCGAGGGCCGCGCGATCCTGGGCGTGGGCGTTGAACGGGAGGAGCAAGAGACCTGCGGTCAACAGGGCCATCAGCGTTCGCATACCTGACCTCCTGCGGTGTATGGGGTCCCCGGCGACGGGAAACTGCACCAGGCCAGTGGCTGTCGAGCCGCCCCAGCCGCGTAGTCAACGCCCGCCGAGCGCCGAAGGATCCGGGCCTCGCGGGACTGCTCCCGCAATCCGGCGTTGCCCGGTGGCCACTTCGCGCGGTATGGTCGGCGCGTGGCCGCGGCTGCTGATGGCCTCGCTGTAGAGTGCTTGCCGGCCTCCCAGCAGGAGATTCGCGAGCGATGCCGGCATCCGACCGGCAACTGGGAGCCCTTCGACGGGCTGGGCGCGGAGCTATCCATACCCACGCGACTCCGCGATGTGGCCACGCGTCATCCGGACCGGCTCGCCGTCCTGGAGCCGGCGGGCTCGCTGACCTATCGCCAGCTCGGCGAGCGGGCCCGGCGCGTCGCCGGTGCGCTTACTGGACCGGACGGATCCCGAGCAGGAAACGGCGCCGTCGCCATTCTCTCGTCGCTCGACGCGCACGCCATCGTGGCGGTGCTGGGCGCGCTCGAAGCCGGACGCGTCTTCGTCATGCTGGATCGCTCCCTGTCGCGGGATGGGCAGCGGCGGGTCGTCGAGGACGCCGGCGTCGACGCGATCCTGGCCGACGCGGGGCATCTCGGAGCCGCGCGCGAGCTGGCCGGCGGGAGCCGGCGCGTGCTGTCCCTGGGGGACATCGGCCACGCCGGAGGCCCCGAGGCCGGCCCCCGCGACTTCAGCCCGGATGCGCCGGCCACCATCATCTACACCTCGGGCACGACCGGGCCTCCGCGCGGGGTGGTGCACACGCATCGGACGCTGCTCGCCGAGGCGGCGCTCGTCGCGAACCCTTACCGACTGAGCGACGGCGACCGGGTCGCCTGCGCGGCGGCGCTGGCCTGGCTGGCCAACCTGTTCACGCTCCTCGGCCCTCTCGTGGTCGGCTCCTGCGTGTGCCCCTTCGACGTGGGCGCCCACGGCATCGACCGGTTCGCCGCATGGGCACGCACCGCACGTCTGACGATGCTGACCGGCCGGGTCGTCGTTCGGCAGCTCCTGCAGCGCGCGGACCGGGGGGTCTTTCCGGATGTGCGGATCGTGGTGATCGGCGGGGACACGATTTACCGGCAGGATATCGAGGCCGCTCGGAGCCTCTTCCCGAACGCCACGATGGTGACCGGTCTCGCAACCACGGAGGCCGGGCGCGTGAGCTACTTGTTCCTGGATCGCGCCACTCCCCTGCCCGACGCGGTGATGCCGCTCGGGTACGCGGTGAGCGGCAAGCGCGTCCGGATCCTTCGCGAGGACGGCGGGGAGGCCGAGGCGGCCGAGGCGGGCCAGATCGCCGTGCAGGGCCGTCACGTCGCGACCGGCTACTGGCGTCAGCCCGAGCTGACCGCCGCCCGGCTCGCGCAGGTCGGCCCCGCCGGCGAGCGGCTCTCCCTCACGGGCGACCTGGGCCGACGCCTCGCCGACGGCTGTCTCGTCCATCTCGGCCGCATCGACTCCCAGGTGAAGATTCGCGGATACCAGGTGCCGATCAACGCCGTGGAAGCCGCGCTGCTCGAGCTGGACGGCGTCCGGGAGGCCGCCGTGGTCGCGCGCGGGGGCGGGCCCGGCGAGCGGCGTCTTGTCGCCTACGTGTCGCCGGCCACCGGCGAGCCCGAGCCGCTGCGCCGCGCGCTCTCCGCCGTGCTTCCCGCCCACATGGTGCCCCAGGGCTTCGTCTTTCTCGACGCACTGCCGCGAACCGCGTCGGGCAAGGTGGACCGGGGTCAGCTCCCGCCTCCCGGTCGCGCCCGGCCGGATCTCTCGACGGCCTTCACGCCGCCACGCGACGAGATCGAGCGGCTCCTCGCGGGCGTCTGGGCGACCGTGCTCGACCTGGAGGCGGTCGGCGTCGACGATCACTTCCTCGACCTGGGCGGTGATTCGCTCGCCGCGATGCGCGTCGCGGCGCTGGTCATGGAGGCCACCGCGGTCGAGATGCCCCTGAGCGCGCTGCTCGCGACGCCCACGGTGGCCGAGATGGCCAGGGTGGTGCGGGAGCACGTGGGGGAGACGAGCGCAGGTTCCTGACCGCCCAGCTACGTCAATGCACTGACAACGGTCGTCGGGGCAGGATTTCCGGGGCCACGCGAAACACAAGCTTCTCGGGAATATCCCGCGCTCGGTGCCTGGCCCAGGACCTGCATGACGCTTTCCTGTCGTGAAGACGCTTCGCGCCTCCATCGCCCTCGCGTCCCTCAGTCGCATCGCCTCGGCCCCCTCGATCCCCCAACCCGGCGAGCCGCTTCCCGCCTCCAGCCCGGCCCTCACCGGCGCGCCGCGATCGGATCGGCCGGCTTCACGCGCGCCGGTCCCGGCCCGACCGCTCCGCCGCTCGCTCAATGCCGCCGTCGCCGAGGGAGCCGCCGCCGAGGTCTTCGCCGCCTGCGCCAGCGGCGCCGTGATCATCGGCTGGGCGCTCCATCTCGGGGCGAGCGCCGCCGTGATTGGCCTCCTCGGCGCCCTGCCCCTGGGCGCCCAGGTCGTCAGCCTGCCGGCCGCCTGGTTCACCAGCGCGCGCAGCTCCAAGGCCGTCACGCTCTGGGCGGTCGGGATCTCGCGACTCACCTTCCTGCCCTTGCTTGCCCTCCCGATGCTCCCCGTGGACGCGACCACGAAGCTTCGTCTGTTCATGGTCATCGTGGGCGTCAGCACGATCTTCGGCGTGGTGGCCAACAGCGCATGGGTGGCCTGGATGGGCGACCTGGTGCCGGAGCGCATCCGCGGCCGCTTCGTCGGGCGCCGGACCATCTACATCAGCGTCGCGGGCACGCTGACCTCGCTCGGGGCCGCGCTCCTGCTGGATCGCCTCGCGAGGATCGGCTGGACCGGCCCGGCGCTGTGCGCGCTCACCGTCGTCGCCTGCCTCGCCGGCGTGGCCAGCGTGGTGCTGATGCGGCGTCAGCACGCGCCCCGCGTCGCCGCCGAGCCCGGCGTGTCCGCCGGGCAGGCGCTCCGGCTCGCGCTGGGCGACCGCCGGGCTCTCCCGTTCCTCGGCTATCTCCTCGCCTGGAACGCGGCCATCGGCATCTCGGCGAGCTTCTTCGCCTACCACATGCTGACCAACCTCCACACCGGCTTCCTGGTGGTCGCCGCCCACGGGGTGGGAGTGGCCGCGCTGCGCATCGCCTCGGCCCGCCTCTGGGGGTCGGCGGTCGACCGGGTCGGCGCGGGCCCCGTCCTGGTCTTCTGCTCCTTCGGCATTGCGGCGTCGCCGCTCACCTGGTTCTTCATCACCCCGGACCGCCTGTGGCTGATCGTCTTCGATGCGGTGGTCGCCGGCTTTCTGTGGGCGGGCCACGGCATCGCGGCCTTCGACCTGACCATCGGCCTCGCTCCGCGGGAGTCGCGGCCCTTCTACGTCGGCGCCTTCGCGACCGCCGGGGGTCTCGGCTTCGCCGCGGCCTCGATACTGGCCGGCCAGCTCGCCGCCTTCATCCCGGCCCACTTCGAGCTCGCCGGGGAGGCGTGGAGCAACCTTCATGTCCTGTTCCTGATGTCCGCCGCCGGCCGCCTGGCCTCCGCCGCCCTCTCGCTTCGGCTTCACGATCCGGGAGCCCAGGGCGATGTGCGCACACTGATTCGCGCGCTGGTCGAGCGCACCGGACTCACGGCCTTCCCCACTCTCCTGAAACCTTCTCCCCTCTGGGGAGAGGGCAGGGTGAGGGGTCGGTGGTAAGGGGAGCGGCGCTCCTACCGCCCGCGGATTCCGACCTCGTCCAGATGTCGCGGCAGATCCACCGGATCCTGATACACCCGATACGCCCGGCCCGCTCGAGCTCCTTCTGGCCGTAGGCTCGAGGGCCGGCCGGGCCGTCGCCGCACCGCCCTTGTCGCGATGGCCCAGTGTGTCCCGCGCACCCGCGCGGCCCGCCGCGCGTACGGCTTGGCGTGCCGACGGGGGTCGTCGCTCACCGTCAGCCGGCCAGCCCCCATCGGGCAAGCGACGCCCGGGCCTCGCCCCGGCTCTGATCGGGGACGATCGCAAGCTCGAGCAGGGTCACCCCGGAGAGGTCCACGCGATAGTTCTCGACCTCGCGAATGGTCTCCGGAGGCGCGAAATTCCATTGCTGCCGGACGATCTCCCGGAACGACCGCCCGCCGTCGGGCGACCAACGCAGAACGAACTCCTGTGTGCGCGCCGTGTCCGCCTCGATGAAGAGGAGCCACACGCGGCTCAGATGTTGTGGCCGGTCGAACAGGAGGCGGATGGTCTGCGGACCCGGCTGCGCGGCCCGCCACCCGGCTCCCTCGCCGAGCAAAGCCGCGTCGATCGGGTATGCCGCGTCCTCGGACGTCACCTCGACTTGGGCCAGCTCCTCGAGGTCCAGCCAGCCGTGCTCGGAGGGTTCGCCTTCCACAGGGGCCGTCCCGATCACACGCTTTCGCATGGGCGTCCTCCTCTCGACCTCAGTGTGCCTCCCGTCGGGGCCCAGCGCCAGTCGCCGGCTTGACCGGAGGCCGCATCCAAGGGATCCTCATCGCATCCATGCGGGCGCTCGTCCTCGAGACGTTCGGCGGCCCCTTCGTCCTGAAGGACGTCCCCACCCCCGCCATCGCCCCCCACGAGGCGTTGGTCCGCGTGCGGAACGTCGGCGTTTGTGGCACCGACGTGAAGATCCGCGCCGACCGGATGGGGCTCGGCGTGATCCCCCTCATCATGGGCCACGAGATCGCGGGTGAAGTGGCCGAGGTAGGCGGCCTGGTGCACGGGTTCGCACGCGGAGACCGGGTGGTCGTGAACTTCTACGTCACCTGCGGCCGCTGCCCGTTCTGCCGCGCCGGACGGGACACACTTTGCGCCGCGGTCCGGCAGCATGGCTTCAGCATCGACGGCGGCTTCGCGGAATACATCAAGACCCCGGGCGTCAACCTCTGCCGGGTCCCTGACCACGTCTCGCTGGAGAGCGCCTGCATCCTGGGCGACGCCGTCGCCACGTCGTATCACGCGATCACCAAGCGCGCCCAGGTCCGCCCGGGCACGACCGTGGCGCTGGTCGGTGTCGGCGGAGTGGGCCTGCACGCGCTGCAGATGGCCCGCCTGGCCGGCGGCTGGGTAATCGCGGTGGACGTCAACGAGGCGCGCCTGGAGCTGGCCCGCGCCCTCGGCGCCGACGCGGTCGTCGATGCCCGCAGCGGGCCGTTCCACGAGACGGTGCGCAAGCTGACCGATGGCCAGGGGGTGGACGTCGTGCTCGAGTTCGTCGCCAGCCAGCAGACCCTGCCGTCGAGCGTCCAGAGCCTCCGGCGCGCGGGGCGGCTCGTCTTCGTCGGCTACACGCCCGAGATCCCGATGTCGGTGCTGCCGCGCGAGCTGGTTCGCAGCGAGCTCGAGATCGTCGGCTCCCGCGCCAATACCAAGCAGGAGCTCCAGGAGACGATGGATCTGGTGGCCGCCCGCCGGATCAAGCCCATCGTCGACCGCGTGATCCCGCTCGCGGACATCGAAGACGCCTTCACCGCGCTCCGCGACGGGACCCCGATGGGCCGCAACGTCCTCGCCATCTAGCCCTCCCGGCGCCCGCGTATGTCCGTTCGCGCCTTCTACGACGATCTGGCGCCGCTGTATCACCTGGTCTACGAGAACTGGGAGGCCAGCGTCGGCCGTCAGGGGAGCCGGCTGGCCTCGGTGATCACCGAGCAGTGGGGGGCCGACGCGCGCACGGTGCTGGACGCGGCGGTCGGCATCGGCACCCAGGCCCTTGGGCTGGCCGGCCTGGGCTTCCGGGTGACCGGCGCGGATCTCTCGCCCGGCGCGGTGGCCCGGGCCGCCCGTGAAGCCGCGCGCCGCGGGCTGGCGCTCCCCTGTCTCGTGGCCGACTTCCGGGCGCTGCCGGTCCGGGCGCGAAGCGTGGACGTGGTGCTCGTCTGCGACAACGCCCTGCCTCACCTCGAGACGGAAGCCGAGATCCAGACCGCCCTTGCCGAGTGCTTCCGCTGCGCCCGACCCGGCGGCGGGTGCCTGATCTCCATGCGGGACTACGGCGCTCTGCCGCCGCCCGGGACCGTCGAGGTTCAGCCTTATGGCGAGCGCGTCCACGCCGGCCGGCGCTATCGCGTACGCCAGGTCTGGACGTGGCAGGGACGGCACTACGACTTCGCCCTCGAGGTCGCCCCGCTGGACTCGACGGAGGCCACCACCATCCTCAAGAGCCGCTATCTGGCGATCCCGGTGGCGCAGGTCGCCGAGCTCATGCGCCGCGCCGGATTCGACCTCGTTCGCCGGCTGAACGACCGCTTCTTTCAGCCCCTGCTCGTCGGGACGCGACCGGCGCGCTAGCGTCGCCTCGAGCCACGGGCGCCGGACGCGTTGAGCGTTACGGCCGCGCGAATGAGGGCCTTCAACGCCTGGGCGTCGATCGTGTCGCCCTCGTGGAGGTCGATGGCCCGTCTGGTGTTGCCCTCGAGGCTCGCGTTGAAGAGGCCCGATGGGTCCGCGAGCGCGGCCCCCTTGGGAAAGGTCAGCTTCACGACGTTCTTGTACGTCTCGCCGGTGCAGATGAGTCCGTCGTGCGACCAGACCGGCACCCCTCTCCATTTCCACTCCTCGACGATTTCGGGGTCGGCTTGCTTGAACAGGGTGCGGAGCCGGGCGAGCGTCTTGCCCCGCCAGTCGCCCAGCTCCCGAATCCGCTGGTCGATCGAGCGAGATGGAGACTCGCCCATCAATACGGCATCTCCGTGTCGAGGGACATTCTGATTCCCGCGCGCACCAACACCCAGGTCATCCCGCCCAGGCTGACCACGAGCAGGAGCACGAGCAGCAGGAGTAACCGAAGGTCGCCGCCGGGCACTCTCATGGAGCCTCACTTCTATCACAAGCCGCGGCGCGGGTAACATCCGGCGGGCGCGCCGAGCGGATCTTGCCGGCGGCCTGAGCCCTAGCCTTCACGCGATTCGCGGAAACCCCGCTCTGATCCGGTCGCGCATCTTGGCCCGCAATGTGCCGTAGAGCCACTCGAAATGCCCCTGAAACTCGGCGTCGGAGGGATAGAACGAGGAGGCGCTTTCGAACCGTGCCCCCACCGCGTCCGCCCAGCGTCGCGAATCGCGCGGCCACACCGCATCCATGAGAAACAATCCCTCGAGCTGGACGTCCTGCCCGGGGAGGAACAGCATATTGAACCCATCGATTCGAATCGTCACGACCACGTCCGCGGAGTCCGCGGGCAGCTCCCGAATGACCTGCGCCCGATACCCTCGCTCCCGCAGCATGGCCACCGCGTCCCGGGCGACCTGAGCCGCCAGGCTCGCCCTCTGCGCCAGGTCGATCGTCGATGCTTCATACGCGCGGTAGTACTTGGAGCCCACCTCGTAGCTCGCCACGCCTGATCGGTGATCCTCGACGTTGACCGAAACGAGCGACCCGGTGGCCGGGAGTGGGCTCGAGGACGAGACCAGCGGAGTCACAACGCTTGTGGAGTGAAAGTAGGCCATCTCCACGGCCAGACAGCCCGTTGACAGCACGCCGGCCAACGCCGGAACGACGACCGCGGTCCACCGCCACAGACGCCACGGTCGCGCGACCCTCGCGGCTCGACGTGTCAAGACTCGCGCCGCGCCGGTGGCAGTCCCGTACTCACTCGCTGAGCGAGATCAGTCGCCGCCTTGCGGAAGAATCGCTCGACGAGCGCCCCCGCTTCCGGGATGGCGAGATTGGCGTCCACGATTTCGTCTCGCGTGTCGACGATATCGGCCCAGACCGAATCCGGAGCCTGGCTCGCCGTGGCCTGGGCGACAAGCACCGAACGGCCTTGGAAGCGTACCGATCCCAGAGCCGGTACATCCGTCGCAAATCGCACGATCCGAACGAGGACCGACACGTCGGCGGCGGGAGTGTCGCCCAGGTGATCGGCACGGTACCCTCGCGCCCGAAGGGCGCTGACGAGCTCGTCCTCCAGAGCGGCGGCCAGAGACGCGTGGCCGACGAGCACCACATCCCGGTTGTAGTCTCGAGCAACGCCGACTCTCGAGGGCAACTTCTCCGAGCGATCGTCCGCGACCATCACGCTCACCCGGAGGCCCTGCTCCGGCATCGGCGGCGGCGGGATCGCCGGCAGGGATACGGGGACTGGTCCAAGGCAACCGGTCAGACTTGCGCCCACGAGGATCACAAGGAGAGTCTCGCGCATCTCAGCGAGCCACCGTCGGGCGCCTCATCCCCGCGTACAGTTGCCTTCCCGCCAAGCTCGAGGCCTCGCCGATCCTCACCGCGGGCCGTGGGCTCTTTCCCGCCGGCCCGCCGGTGAGGCCCATGGCGCTACTGGGCGAGCCAGACCTTCATGAAGGTATTGTTGTCGTAGACGGTGGGCGCGAACTTGTAGCCGCGCACCCGCTTGTCCACGAAGTGGTAGCCTTCCACCCAGGCCACCGGGACCGCCGAGGGCGCCCCGCTCAGGAGATAGCGCTGCAGCTCCCAGTAGATCTGCTTGCGCTTCTCCCGGTTGGTCTCCCGCAGGCCTCGGTCGGTGAGCTCGTCGACCTTCTTGTCCGTCCACTTCCCCCAGTTGCTGCCCGCGTCGGTCGTGTAGACGAGGCTGAACAGATCCCCCGGATCCACCGTCACCATCGCGCGGTCCTGTGTGGGCAGGAAGACGAAGTCGCCCTTGCCGAAGACCGCGAAGCCGGCCGCGCTCTCGTAGGTCTTGATGGTGCCGCGGATGCCGATCTTGCGGAGCTGGGAGAGCACGAGCTGGGCGCGGTCGACGTAGTTGCCGACCGAGCGCACCGCGGCCTCGACGTCGACGCCGTTGGGGTAGTGCTTCTCCACCAGGCGCTTGGCCTCGGCGATGTCCTGATCCTTCGGCTGCCGGCAACCCGGCAGCTTGTTGACCTCCTCGAGGGGCAGGGCGAACTCACCGGCCAACTTCGGGTCCAGGACGGCGCAGGGGATGCCGGCGCCCTCCAGGGCCTTGGCCACGATCTCCTGGCGATCGAGGGCCAGATGCACCGCCCGCCGGAGGTCGGGATTGTCGAAGGGCGGCTTCTGGGTGTGCATGTAGGCCAGGAAGATGGTGTTGATCGAGTTCTGGCCGATCTCCACCTCGTTGCCGCGGGCGCGCTGGAGCTCGTCGGCGTCGGTCTTCTTCATGGGTGGCCAGGTGTCCCAGAGCATGACGCGCCCGGCCTTGGCCGCGGCGAGCTGCGTGGGGAAGCCGACCAGCACGAACTGCTTCACGCCATCGAGATAGGGCAGGCCGGGGCGGAAGTAGTCCTTGTTCTTTTCCCACTCGATCACGCTGCCGCGCTCGTAGCGCTTGAACTTGAACGGCCCCGTGCCGATCTGCGCCTCCGGCTTGGAGAGGTCGCCGAACTTCTCGAGCACGTGCTTGGCCGCGATGGCGCACCAGGCGGAGGCGGTGTATTCGAGGAAGGGGGCCGCCGGGAACTTGAGGGCGACCTGCACGGTAAGCGGGTCCACCGCCTCCGCGCTGGCCACGATCGGCTTCAACATCGAGCCGCAGCGAGGACTCTTGGTGGCGGGGTTGAGCACGCGGTCGAGCGTGGCCTTGACGTCGGCCGAGGTGAACGGCTGGCCGTCGTGCCACTTGACGCCCCTGCGCAGGTGGAAGGTGTACACTTTGCCGTCCGGGGAGACCGTCCACCGCTCAGCGAGGTCGCCGGTGATCTTCGTCGGATCGTCGGGGTCGCGATGCAGGAGCCCCGAGTACACGCCGGCCAGCACCTGCTGCACCGAGAGGGGCGATTCGAGGTGGATGTCGAGCCGGCCCGGATCGCCGTAGACGTACCAGTTCAGGACGCCGCCCGGACGGGGCTTCTCCTGGGCGCTCGCGCCGGAGGCGAGCCCGAGGGAGGTGAGGATCGCGATCATCAGCGACAACACGCTTCGCATGAGCGGGATCTCCTCTCTCGCGGTCATCCGAGTCCCCCTCGGAGCCGCGGGTCGGTCAGGTCACGGATCGCGTCGCCCAGCAGGTTCAGCCCGAACACGGTCAGGCTGATCGCCAGGCCGGGGAAGAAGATCATCCAGGGCGCCGTCTCCAACGCCTGGGTTCCGGCGGTCAGCATGCCGCCCCACGAAGGCTCGTCCGGCGGCGCGCCGAGGCCCAGGAAGGCCAGGGCCGCCTCCACCACGATGGCGTAGGCGATGTTGACCGTGAACAGCACGATGTAGGTGGAGAGGCAGTTGGGCACGACATGCCAGAAGATCACCCGCCACTCGGAGGTCCCGGCGGCCCGGGCCGCTTCGATGTAGGGCATCTCCTTGATGGAGAGCGTCACCGACCGGAGCGTACGCGCGGCCGTCGGAATGAGCAGGATGGTCAGCGCAATGATGACGTTGGTCACCGACTGGCCGAGCGCCGCCATGAGGGCCAGCGCGAGAATGATGGGCGGCAGCGCCATCAGGCTGTCCGCCACACGCTGGCTCGCGCTATCGGCGGCGCCCCCATAGTACGCGGTGACGATCCCCCACAGCGCGCCCAGGGTGATGCCGAACAGGACCGAGGTCAACCCCACGTAGAGCGAGAGCCTCGCGCCCCAGATCACGCGGCTCAGGATGTCGCGGCCCAGATGGTCCGTCCCCATTGGAAACTCGGCGCCCGGCGCCAGGTAGGGCGCGAAGGCCGCGTCCTTCGGGCCGTGCGGAGCCAGGGCCGGGGCGAGCACGGCGGTGACGATGAGCAGCAGGACGATCAGGGCGCCGGCCGCGCCGAGCGGCTGGCTCGTGGTGAACCAGCGCAGCCGGTCCCACCACCCCTTGTCCGCGGGGGCCGGCCGGGCGCCGGTCACCCGGGCCGCGACGCCGACCCGCTCGGCCGCCTCAGGCATACCGGATCCGGGGATCGAGCCAGCCGTAGAGCAGGTCCACGAGGAGATTCAGCGTGAGGAAGACGAGGGCCATCACGAAGACGATGGCCTGCACGGTCGGGTAGTCGCGGTTGCTGACGGCCTGGACCAGGGCCGTGCCCATGCCCGGAATCGCGAAGATGATCTCCATGATGACGATCCCGCCCAACAGCCGCCCCCCCCACCAGCCGACGAACGTGACGACCGGCAGCAGCGAGTTTGCCAGCGCGTGGCGGTAGACCACCGAGCGATTGGCCAGCCCCTTGGCCCGGGCGGTCCGGACGTAGTCCTGACGGACCACCTCGAGCATCTGCGAGCGGGTCAGTCGCATGATGGGCGCCGAGATGTAGTAGGCCTGGGCCAGAGTGGGGAAGATGAGTTGCTTGAGGTTCTCGGCGGGATCGTCGAAGAACGAGACGAACTCGAGCGGCGGCAGCCAGCGGAAGAACCGCACCAGGGCCCACAGGATCAGCACGCCGGTGAAGAAGATGGGAAGGCTGAGCCCGCTGATCGACACCACGCGCACGAGGTGATCGGCCCACGTGTTCTGTCGCACCGCCGAGACGACTCCGAGCGGCACTGCCCACACGATGGCCACGACCAGCGTCAGGAAGGCCAGCTCCAGCGAGCGCGGGAACCGCTCGCGGAGGATCTCCGTCACCGGACGCTGCTGGATGTAGGACTGACCGAAGTCGCCGCGCACCGCGCCGCCGAGCCAGATCAGGTACTGGACCGCGATCGGGCGGTCCAGGCCCAGCTCCCGCCGGATCTCCTGTACGTGCTTTTCCTGGACCGAGGACGATTCGGCGCCGGCCTGATAGACGAGGATCTCGGCGATGTCGCCGGGCACCAACCGTAGCAGGACGAAGATCAGGATCGAGGCCCCCAGGAGGGAGGGCACGAACAGCAGGAGGCGTCGCGCGGCGTACTGGTGCATGGGGGATCCGCTTCCCCGGGGAAGAGTGCGCCAATACTACTGATTCGGCACTTCCTTTACAACTACGGGATCATCCAGGCCCCGGCCACACGCGGATGGAGACGACCCAGCTCTACGCTCAGATCCGCCCCGCCGTGCTCAAGCAGGCGGTGGAGCCCCACGAGGCGAAGGCGCTCGTCCTGAGCAGCTAGCAAGGGGGAAAAACGCGCTTCGTGTTCGAGTCCGGGCGCCGACCCGACTCGAACATGCAACCTTCGAACATCAACAAGACCAATTTGGTGGCGCGGGCCGTGGCGCCGGCGCGCCACCGAAGCACCACGTCCAGCGATAGAAATCGCAATTGACATGGCTCCGGGGTCTGCACATACTCGATCCGGCGCTACGAGGCCCTCGTCCGATCCGTCCAGGGGGAGCGGTCATGTCCTTGGTCCTCGGACAACTTTTCCTCGCCCTCGTCGACCATCCGGGTGGCCGTCGCAGTAGGCTGCCTGCCCGCCGGGCCCCGCCCACCGTGACGACGGGCGCGCCCACGCCTCGCCCGCACCCGGCTCCGTCCCAGCGCACCCCACAGCCCTGGTCCCGCGACGGGAGATCGCCATGGATGTCTCCACCTGCGACGTGCTCATAGTGGGCGGCGGCGGCGCCGGCCTGCGCGCCGCCATCGCAGCGGTCGAGGCGCATCCGACCCTCCGCGTGGCCGTCATCTCCAAGGTATATCCGATGCGGAGCCACACGGTCTCCGCGGAAGGCGGCGCTGCCGCGGTGATCAAGAAGGAGGACAGCCTCGACGAGCACGCCTACGACACGATCTCCGGCGGCGACTGGATGTGCGACCAGGACGCCGTGGAGGCCTTCGTGCGAGAGGCGCCGCAGGAGATGCTGCGCCTGGAGCACTGGGGGTGCCCCTGGAACCGGGAGCCCGATGGCCACGTCGCCGTCCGGCCGTTCGGCGGCATGACGATCGAGCGCACGTGGTTCGCCGCCGACAAGACGGGATTCCACCTGCTCCATACGCTGTTCCAAACCTCGCTCAAGTACGACACCATCCAGCGCTACGACGAGTACTTCGTCACCAAGCTCCTCCTGGACGGGGGGCGCTGTCAGGGCGTCGTGGCCATCGAGCTGGCCACCGGGCAGATCCACGCCATCACCGCCAAGGCCGTCATCCTCGCCACCGGGGGCTGCGGCAAGATCTTCCCGTTCACCACCAACGCCAACATCAAGAACGGCGACGGCATGGCCCTCGCCTACCGCGCCGGCGCGCCGCTCAAGGACATGGAGTTCGTCCAGTACCATCCGACCGGCCTCCCGTTCACCGGCATCCTGATCACCGAAGCGGCGCGGGCGGAGGGCGGCTGGCTCCTCAACAAGGACGGCTACCGGTACCTGCAGGACTACGACCTGGGCACGCCCACTCCCAAGCCGGTGCTGCGGTCCATGGAGTTGGGTCCGCGCGATCGCCTCTCCCAGTGCTTCGTGAAGGAGCAGGAGAAAGGCCGGACGCTCGAGGGGCCATACGGGCACTACGTTCACCTGGACATTCGCCATCTGGGCGAGAAGGTGATCGACGAGAAGATCCCGTTCGTCCGCGAGCTGTGCCTGAAGTACGTCGGGATCGATCCGGTGAAGGAGATGATCCCGGTCCGTCCCGTCGTGCACTACATGATGGGCGGCATTCACACCGACATTCACGGCGCCACACCGCTCCCAGGGCTGTTCGCGGCGGGAGAGGCGGCGTGCGTCAGCATCAACGGCGCCAACCGACTCGGCTCGAACTCGTTGACGGAGATCTTGGTCTTCGGCGCACGGGCCGGCAAGGCGGCCGGCGCGTACGCGGCCCAGCAAGGTGGGGCGAGCACCTCGCTCGCCGCTCAAGCCAACGATGAACAGCGCCGCCTGGAACGGTGCTTCCTGCGCCGAACCGGCGGCAAGGAGCGGATCGCCACCCTGCGGGCCCAGATGCACCAGGTCATGGAGGAGAGTGCGGGGATCTACCGGACGGAGACAGTTCTCAAGGAGGCGACGGGCAAGTTGAAGGGCCTCCAGGAACGGCTCCAGCACCTGTCGCTGGACGATCCCAGCTACACGTTCAACACCGAGCTGACCGCCGCCCTCGAGCTCTCCTACATGCTGGACGACGCTCAGGCGATCGTTCAGTCCGCCCTCGAGCGGAGGGAGTCGCGCGGCTCGCATCAGCGGACCGACTACCCGCAGCGGGACGACGAGCGGTTCCTCGCGCATTCCCTCGCCTATCGCACCGAGGACGGCTCACCACGCATCGAGTATCGGCCGGTCACGATCACCCGCTGGCCCCCGGGCAAGCGGGTCTACGGGAGATAGGGAACGATGCCCTCCACCATCGCTCTGACCGTGGCGCGTTACCGGCCGGAACAGGAGTCCGAGCCGACGTTACAGACCTACGAGATCCCCTACCGGAAGGACTGGGTGGTGCTGGACGCCCTCAATCACATCAAGGACAACGTGGATGGATCGCTCTCCTACCGTTGGTCGTGTCGGATGGGCGTGTGCGGGAGCTGCGGGATGAAGGTGAACGGGACGCCGAAGCTCACCTGCGCGACCTTCCTCGCCGACTACGTTCCCGGTCCCGTTCGTGTGGAGCCACTGGACTACTTCCCGGTGGTGCGCGACCTGGTAATCGACGTCACCGACTTCGTGCGAAAGCTCAAGCAGGTGAAGCCGTGGATCATCCGCGAGGGCGATGGCGCGCCGAGCGACGGCGAATACCTACAGACTCCCGATCAGCTCGACGCCTACAAGCAGTACAGCATGTGCATCAACTGCATGCTCTGCTACTCGGCGTGTCCGATCTACGCGCTCGAGCCGGGCTTCATCGGGCCCGCCGCCATCGCGCTGGCCCAGCGCTACAACATGGACTCGCGCGACCAGGGAGCGCCGGAGCGTCTGCAGATCCTCTCTGAGCACGAGGGCATCTGGCAATGCACGTTCGTGGGGGAGTGCACGACCGTGTGCCCCAAGCACGTGGACCCGGCGGGCGCCATCCAGCAGTACAAGCTCACCGGCGCAACCCACTGGGTCAAGTCGCTGCTGATGCCGTGGAGCCACCGATGAGCGCCCCTCACTACACGCTGTACCATCCTCGGTGGTATCGCCGCCGGGTGTCGGTGTGGTGGTGGCTGCAGAAGCGGTCCTACACGACGTTCGTGCTCCGAGAGCTCACCAGCGTCTTCGTGGCATTCTTCGCGGTGGTTCTCCTCTGGCAGCTTCGCGCGCTGGTCCAGGGTCCGGAGGCCTACGCGCACTTCCTCGCCCGGCTGAGGACGCCGCTGTTCCTCGCCCTCAATGGCGTCGCGTTCCTCTTCGTGCTCTTCCACGCCATCACGTGGCTGCACCTGACCCCGAAGGCCATGGTCGTGCGGCTGCGGGGGAAGCGCGTGTCGGACTCGTTGATCCTCGCCGCGAACTACGCGGCCTGGCTCGTGCTTTCAGCCGCCGTGGCCGTCGTGCTGCTCCGGGTGTAGAGGATGGAACGGATCACGCCCTTCTTGTGGCTCCTGTTCAGTGCCGGGGGAACGGTGGCCGCGTTTCTGTTCCCCATCCATCTCTTCCTGATCGGCCTCGCCGTTCCGCTGGGTTGGCTCGAGGCGCCCCACTACGACGCCCTGCACCGGCTCGTGACCCACCCGGTCACGCGGCTCTACGTCCTCGTCCTCGTCTCCTTGCCCCTGTTCCACTGGGCCCATCGCTTCCGGTACACGCTCTACGACGGGCTCCAGCTCAAGCACTTGACGGCGCTCATCGCCGTGCTGTGCTACGGCGCCGCTCTCCTGGGAACGGCGGTGGCGGCGTACCTGCTGTGGAGCATCGCCTAGCCCATCGCATCGAGAACCACCGGCGACCGAGAGTCATGACGGAGGCAGAGCTATGGCCAAGTACCTCGTCGTCGCGCATCAGACTGCCCTGAGCCCAGACCTCCAGCGCACGGTGCAGGCGCTGATGGCGAAGGACCCCGCCGCGGAGTTCACCGTGCTGGTCCCGGAAGCCGAGCACCTGCCGTCGACGTGGGAAGGGGAACGAGTCGACGTGGCCCGCCAGCGCGCGGAAGCAGCCAAGGCAGCGCTCGAAGAGACGGCGCGGGCGCGAGTCGTCCGGGCCGCGGCTGGCGCGCCCGAACCACTCCAGGCGATGGCGGACGAACTGAGCGCGAACCCCGGCTACAACGTCCTCGTCATCTGCACGCTGCCGCCGGGCGTCTCCCGGTGGCTGAAGCTGGACCTCGTGCACCGGGCGGAGCGCAAGTTCCGCCTGCCGGTCATCCACGTGGTGGCCGAAGCCCTCGCACGCGCGCACTCTTGACGCCGGCCAACG
>DATEDO010000051.1:0-57168 GCA_035281625.1 Candidatus Methylomirabilota bacterium | reverse complement strand
GAGCACCTTGTCGTCGAGGCTCTTCGTGGCGGTCACCGCGGCCTCGATCACCTGCCACGCCGCGAACGATCCCGCCGCCTGTGTGTCGACGTTGACGTAGGGAATGTTGGCGGCCTTGGCGCGCTCGTGGAAGAGCGGGATCAGCTTGGCCGCGCCGGCGTTCGCCGTGAACGGCGGGTGCTCCTCGAACACCGTGGTCGAGAGCGCGAGCTTGGCATCCGGCGCCGTCACCATCGGACCCGGGGCCGGGAACAGGTGGAAGTGGCGCGGCGGCGTGTAGTCGAGCTTCTTCATGGCCTCGAGCAGCTGGTTGCCGTCGAGACCGAGGGCGCCGAGCCAGAGGAAGTCGGGTTTGGCGTCCTTGACGCGCGCGGCCAGGGCGCCCCAGTCGCGCGTCCCGAACTCGTACTCGAGATAGAGGGCCACCTTGAGCCCGCGCTTCTCCGCGACGTCCTTGGCGCCCGAAGACTGGAACTGGGCCGAGGGGAACTTGCTCGTGAGGATCGCGACCGACTTCGGCGGGTTGGACGTCGCCGCCAGCGCGTCGAACACCGTGGTGGGCACCGTGCGGTTGGGCTCCGGCCCGAACGGCGCCGTCGGGAAGTGCATCTCGTACTTCGCGAGGTGCGGCATCCCGAACGAGTGGTGCACGTAGACCTTCTGGTAGCGCTGCGCGACCGGCATGGCGGCCAGGATGGCGCCGGTCGCGTAGGGGCCGATGATCAGGTCGACCTTGTCGACGGTGATGAGCTTCTCGTAGAGGCTGCGCGTGAGGTCGGGCTTGGACTGGTCGTCCAGCAGCACCCACTCCACCGGCCGGCCGAGGAGCCCGTTGGCCTTGTTCAGCTCCTCGACGTAGATCTCGCCGGCGATCTTGTGCAGGAGCGCGGTGGGCGCGAGCGGCCCGGTGAGGGCGAGGGTCCCGCCGATCCGGATGGGCGGTCCCGACGGCGCCGCGAAGGCGGAGGCGGCGAGGACGAGCAGGGCGAGCGCGGCGGTGAAGCCGGCGCAGCGGCCGATCGCACGGACATAGCGCATGACGCCCTCCACGGCGAAGGGGATTCGAGTCACGGGTCAACGATCGTGGGCGAACAGTAGGGGGTTCCCCCGCGAAAGTCAATGCGCGCGGCGCCCGCTTGACAGCCCCGGGTCCCGCCGTCAGAGTCTTCTCCATGTGGAACGCCACGCGCGACACCATCCTGCCCGCCACCATCACCGGCTCGTATCCCCGCCCCCACTGGTTCACGGAGGAATTGCGCGGGCGCGGGTTCAAGGACGCCCTGGGCGATTCCCGATTCCGCGAGCAGTACCTCGACGCGGTGGCCTGCCTGGTGCGCGAGCAAGAGTCGGCCGGACTCGACATCGTCACCGACGGCGACGCGCGCTTCGACCTCACGGTGGGCGGCAAGTCCTGGTTCTACTATGTGATCGAGCGGCTCCGCGGGATCACCGGCCACGTGGACCGCTCGGCGAGCCGCGGCTGGACTTCGCTCAAGCCGGGCCACATCCTCTACGAGGTGATGGAGGCGTACCAGCCCGCAGTGGTGGGCGGGGCGGTGGACGGCGCGGACCTGCAGTACGACGCCCTCTTCAAGGTCGCCCAGCGCATGACCACGCGGCCGCTCAAGTTCGGCGCCATCACCGCGCAGTCACTCGCCAAGATGCTGGTGAATCGGCACTACGCGGGGGACCGCGACTTGATCCTGGCCCTCGCCGACATCTTCAATGTCGAGCTGCGCAAGGTGGCGGCCGCGGGCTGCCGCGTCATCCAGGTCGAGGAGCCGCAGCACCACATCGGCGGCGCCCAGGGCGCGAGCGACCGGGATCTCGAGTTCTACACGGAGGCGGTGAACCGCGAGATCGCGGGCGTGGACACCGAGATCTGGCTCCACACGTGCTGGGGCAACCCCAATCAACAGCCGCTGCACTGGGAGCGTCCGAGCTACGAGCGCTCCCTGCCCTATCTGCTCGCCACCAACGCCGACGTGCTCACGCTGGAGTGCGCCTCCACCCACGGCCGCGACCTCCACCTGCTGGGCAAGCATCGCACCGACAAGAAGATCGCCATCGGCGTGGTGAACCACTCCACCGCCGCGGTGGAGCCTCCGGAATTCGTGGCCGGGCTCATCCGCAAGGCGCTCGAGCATGTGCCGCCGGAGCGGCTCATCCTGTCGACCGACTGCGGCTTCGGGCGCGAGGGCCTGGCCCGCCGCATCGCCTTCTACAAGTCCGTCAGCATCACCCTCGGCGCCAACATCGTCCGTCGCGAGCTGCGCCTCCCCGAGGTGGCCATTCCCGCCGCGGATCCCCGCTTCACCTTCGCCGGATAGGAGACCTCCCATGCCGCTCATCAAGGTGCGCGACCTCGCCTTCGGCCGCCTCCGCGCCCCGGATCTCGACGCCCAGGAAGAGTTCCTCACTCACTTCGGGATGATCCGCGCCGCGCGCACGCCGGATGCCCTCTACATGCGGGGCACCGGCCCGCGCCACCACCTTCACGTCACGCACAAGGCCGACGACACGGCCTTCGTCGGCTTCGCGTACCTGGCCGCCAGCGAGGAGGATCTCGCCCGGGTCGCGAAGGCGCCCGGCGCCTCCGGCGTGGAGCCGCTCGACGAACCGGGCGGAGGCACGCGCGTGCGCCTCCGCGAGCCCAACGGGTATCAGATCGAGGTGGTGCACGGGATTGCGGCGTTGCCCGAGATCCCCGTATCCCGCGACCTCATGAACACCGGCAACGATCCCCTGCGCCGCGCGGGGCGCGTGCTCCGTCTCGCGAAGTCCCCCGCCCCCGTCAAGCGGATCGGCCACGGCGTGCTCGGCACCCCCAAGGTCGCGGAGACGGTGGCCTGGTTCCGCGACACGCTGGGCTTCATCGGCTCGGACGACGTGTACGCGGGAGCGAAGGACAACATCATCGGCTCGTTCAACCGGGTGGACTGCGGCGACGAGTACGTGGACCACCACTCACTCTTCTGCGTCCTGAACGATCGCGCCGGGCTCAACCACATGTCCTTCGAGGTCCCGGACGTGGACGCCGTGTTCAAGGACCACGAGTACCTCGCCGGGCTCGGCAAGTACGAGCACATGTGGGGGGTAGGCCGGCATCTGCTCGGCAGCCAGGTCTACGATTACTGGTGCGATCCGTGGGGCCGCGTGCACGAGCGGTGGGCCGACACCGATCGCCTCAATGCCCGCAGCGGCTCGAACCTCCTGTCCATGGAAGAGGGCTTCGTCAGCCAGTGGGGCGCCGACCCGCCGAAGAAGTTCCTCGGGCACGTCTCCCCCTAGCGCCATGCCCGCCCATGTGAAGTCCGACGTCGTCCGGGAGCAGCTCGTCTCCGTGCTCGGCGCCTGGGGCATGCCCGCCGCGGACGCCGCCACCACCGCGGACGTCATGGTCGAGACCGACCTTCGCGGCGTGGACTCCCACGGCATCTCCATGCTGCCCACCTACGATCGCGAGTACCGCGCCGGGCGGCTCAACATGCGGCCGAAGGTCGTGACCGTGCGTGAGAGCGCCGCCACCGCGCTCATCGACGCGGGCGCCTCCCTCGGGCATCCCGTGTCCGTCCGCGCCATGAACCTCGCCGTCGACAAGTGCCTTGCCGCCGGCGTGGGCGTGGTGGCGGTCCGCAACTCGCATCACTTCGGCGCCGCCGGCTGCTACGCGAAGATCGCCGCCGACCGCGGGGTCGTGGGTCTCGTGACCACGGCGACGCGCGGGGTCACCATGGTCCCGACCTTCGGGGCGGAGCCGGTAATGGGGACCAATCCCATCGCCTTCGCCGCCCCGGCGCGGCGCCACCCACCGTTCCTCCTCGACATGGCCACCACCACGGTGGCCGCCGGCAAGGTGAAGGTCCACAAGCTCAACCACGAGCCCGTGCCGTCGGGCTGGGTGGTGGATGGCGACGGCCGGGCGGTGACGGATCCCGAGCAGGCGTTCGGTTACGTCTTTGACCGGGCGGAGGGCGGCATCTCGCCGCTCGGGGGCACTCGCGATCTCGGGAGCCACAAGGGCTATGGCCTCGCCGTGCTCGTCCACATCCTCGCCGGCACCCTCTCGGGCTCGTCCTTCTCACCCATTCGCAACCGCACCCAGCGGCCCTCAGACCCGCACGACATCGGTCACTTCTTCCTCGCCATCGATCCGCGCGCCTTCCGCGCCGCGGGCGAGTTCGAGGAAGACCTGGACCAGGTCATCGAGGTGCTGCACGGCGCGCGGCGCGCGGATCCCGCCCAGCCCGTGCTCGTGGCCGGCGACCCCGAGCTCACCACGCGGCGCCAGCGCCTGGAGACGGGTGTTCCCATTCCCGACGACCTCATGACCCAGCTCCGTGAGGTGGCGGAGCGGGCGGCGGTCCCGTTCCTCCTCGCGGCCGCCCGATGATCAAGCTGGTCTTCTGCGTTCGGCGCCGGGCGGAGATGAGCAGGGAGGAATTCCAGCGCTACTGGCGCGAGCGCCACGCGCCGCTGGTGCAGGAGGCCGCGGCCGCCCTCGGGATCCGGCGCTACGTGCAGGTGCACACGCTCACGACCCCCGTCAATGACGGGCTCCGGCGCGCTCGCGGCGGGCCCGAGGAATTCGATGGCGTGGCCGAGCTGTGGTTCGAGAGCCTGGACGCCCTGACCGCCGCCGGCGCCACCCCGGAGGGCCGGGCCGCCGGCCGGCGGCTCCTGGAGGACGAGCGGCGCTTCATCGACCTCGCCCGCTCTCCCGTCTGGGCGGCCGAGGAGCACGCCCTGGTCGGCGGATCTGGGACCTAGGTCCCATTTGAGTCGGGGCCCGTCTGGGTCACCGTGCCTCCAACCAGGAGGTGCGTATGGCCCTGACACAGATCGTCGTGGTCGTCGTCGTGGCGCTGCTCACCGCCGTCCCCGTTCGCGCCGACGAGGTGCTGCTCCTCAACGGCGACCGGCTGACCGGCAAGATCGTGAGCGCCACCGGCGGCAAGCTCGTGCTGAAGACCGAGGCGGCCGGCGAGATCACCATCGACATGTCGAAGGTGAAGACCTTCTCCACCGACGAGCCCATCACGGTGAAGGTCGGAGAGCAGACCCAGGTCAGCTCCAAGGTGACCCCCGGCCCGGATCGGCAGGTGCAGGCGCAGATCGCGCCCGGCACCGCCCCCCAGCCGGTTTCCATCGCGGACATCACCGCGATCAATCCCGCGCCGCCCGCCTGGCACGGCTCACTGGCGCTGACCGGGCTCTTCACCAGCGGCAACTCGGAGACGCAGCAGATCGGCTTCACCGCCGCGCTGTCGAAGCGCTGGGAGACGGAGCGCCTGACCTTCCTCGCCGGCTACACCTACGGGCGGCAGGAAGACCCGGACACCGGGGACAAGACGACCACCACGGATTACGGGTTCGCCTCCGCCAAGTTCGACCACTTCTTCACCAAGAAGTTCTACGGCTACGCCCTGGCCAAAGTCGAGCACGACGGGGTCGCGGAGCTCGAGATCCGCTTCTCGCCCAGCGTGGGCGTGGGCTATCAGTGGTTCGAGGGGCCGACCTTCAACTTCTCGACGGAGGTAGGGCTCGCCTACGTCTACGAGAAATACGAGCACCAGGACAGCGAGGACTTCCTCGGACCCCGCTTGGCCTACGCGATCGACTGGACACCGATCCCGGTGCTGAAGCTCTATCACACGTTCGAGTACATCCCCGCCTTCGATGACTTCACCGGTAACTATCTCATCACCATCGTCGCGGGCGCCAAGGTGAGGATCACGACGGCCTTCTTCGCGGACGCCCGCTTCGAGTGGGTCCACGACAGCACCCCGGCCCCCGGTCGCGAGAAGTCGGACACACGCTTCCTCATCGGGGTGGGCTGGGACTTCTAACGACGGCGGCCCCGCCGGCCCGACGCTTGCGGGCTCTTTCCGCGCCCCCTATACTGCGCCCAAAGTGGCTCTGCGCATCGGCATCGACATCGGCGGCACCTTCACGGACCTGGTCGCGCTCGACGAGGCGACCGGGGCCATGGTGGACACCAAGGCGCTGTCCACGCCCCGGGATCTGCTCCAGGGGATACTCCGCTGCGTGGACCAGACGGGCGCGCGCCTGGCCGATTGCCGCCTGGTCATCCACGGCACCACCATCGGCATCAATGCCCTCATCGAGCGGAAGGGGGCGCGTACGGGCCTCCTCACCACCGCCGGCTTCCGCGACGTGCTCGAGATCGGCCGCGGCAATTTCCTGCGCATGTACGACGTGCTCTATCAGCGCCCCGCCCCCCTCGTCCCGCGCGGCCGCTGCCTGGAGGTCCCGGAGCGCCTGACCGCACGCGGCGACGTCCTCCTGCCGCTCGACGAGGCGGCGGTGCGCGAGGCGGCGGCGCGGCTCGCCGCCGAGGGCGTGGAGTCGGTGGCGGTGTGCCTGCTCTTCTCGTTTCGCAATCCCGAGCACGAGCGGCGCACCGCCGAGATCCTCGCCGCCGCGCTCCCCAGCGTGTCGGTGTCGCTCTCCCATCGCATCACGCAGGAATGGCGCGAGTACGAGCGCACCAGCACCACGGTGGTGAACGCCTACGTCCGCCCCACCATGGATCGCTATCTCGGCGACTTCGAGCGCGGGCTGGCCGGGCGCGGGTTCGCGGGCCGCCTGCTCATCACCCAGTCCAACGGGGGCGCCTTCTCGGTGGAAGCCGCGGCCTCCAAGCCCGTCCACACCATCGAGTCGGGTCCCGCCGCGGGGGCCATTGGCTGCGCGGCGCTGGCCCGCGCGCTGGGCGCGGACCGCCTCATCTCCTTCGACATGGGGGGCACCACCGCCAAGTGCGCCATCGTGGACCGCGGCCTCGTGCAGACCACGGACGAGTACCACGTGGACGGCCATCCCCTCCGCATCCCCGTCATCGACATCACCGAGGTGAGCGCGGGCGGAGGCACCATCGCGTGGATCGACGCCGGCGGCGCGCTGACGCTGGGCCCGCAGAGCGCCGGCGCCGATCCCGGGCCCGTCTCCTACGGGCGCGGCGGCACCGCGCCCACCGTCACCGACGCCAATCTCGTCCTCGGCCGCATCGCCGCCGACCGCTTCCTCGGCGGCACCATGCCGCTCGATCTCGCCGCCGCCAACCGCGCCATCGAGGACACGCTGGCTCTGCCCCTGGGGCTCGCGCGTCACACCGCGGCCGCCGGCGTGATCCGGCTCGCCGACGTGAAGATGGCCCTGGCGGTTCGCAGCATCACCACCGAGCGCGGCCTCGACCCGCGCGACTACACGCTCGTGGCCTATGGCGGCGGCGGCCCCTTGCACGCGGTGGCCATCGCGCGCGAGCTGGGCATCCCCCGGGTCATCGTCCCGCCCTCGCCCTCGACCTTCTCCGCATGGGGCATGCTCGCCACCGATCTCCGCCACGACCTCGTGCGCACCGTGCTGGAGCCGCTCGAGGCGACCGACGCCGCGTGGGCGGAGGCCCGATATACGGAGATGGAGCGCGAGATCGAGTCGATCTTGCCCGCGGTGGGGACCGCGACCCGGCATCGGGCGGCCGATCTCCGCTATCTCGGCCAGGAGCACACCGTCACGGTGGAGGTGGAGCGGCTCGCCGACTGGGCCGGCCTCCGCGCGCGCTTCGACGCCGCCCATCAGCGCGCCTACGGCTATGCCGCGCCCGATGTGGAGGTGCAGCTCCTGAACCTGCGCCTGGCCGTGGTGTACCCGCTGGAGCGTCCTCGCTTGCCTTCCCTCGCGGCGGGCGACGGGCGAACGCCGGCCGGCGAGACGCGCAAGATCTATTCGACGCTCACCCGTGACCTGCTCGAGTATCGCGTGCTCGCGCGGGCGAGCCTGCGCGCGGGCGACCGCGTGGCCGGCCCCGCCGCCATCGAGGAGGCCGGCACCACCACGCTGCTCGAGCCGGGCGACGAGCTCCGCGTGGACGGCAACGCCTGTCTGGCGATCGAGGTGGCGAAGGCATTGTGATCAGCGCCTTGAGGAGCGGCGCTCGCTCCCCCCGACTTCAATAGGAGCCTGGCCATGGGCAATCAGCCGCTGGATGCGGTGACCGTCGAGGTGGTGCGGGCCGCGCTCAACGCCGCCGCCGAGCGCATGCGCATCACCATGATCAAGACCGCCTATAACCACATCATCAGCGAGAGCCTGGACTTCGGCTGCGCCATCTTCGACCCCGACGTCCAGATGATCGCGCAGGGCATCGGGCTGCCCGTCTTCCAGGGCCATCTGGGCTTTCCCATCGAGGCGACACGTCAAGACCGCGGGATCGGGGCCTTCCGTGACGGCGACATCTTCATCCACAACGACCCGTATTCCGGGAACGGCAATCATCTGAACGACGTGGCCATGTATGCCCCCGTGTTCTGGGACGGCCTGCTCACCGGCTTCGTCTCGGTGAAGGCCCACTGGAGCGATGTGGGCGGCCCGGTGCCGAGCAGCATGCAGGTGGGCTCGCGCGAGTTCCGGCAGGAGGGTCTGCGCTTCCAGAGCGTGCGCCTGTTCGACCGCGGGCAGTGTAACGACGAGGTGATGCGGGTCATCCGCGCCAATATACGGACCGAGAGCGGCACGCTGAAAGATGTCCAGGCCATGATCGCGGTGTGCCGGGCCGGCGAGGCCTACTTCAAGGAGATCCTCGCCAGGTACGGGCGCGACACCGTGCTCGAGTCCACGCGCGTCTACATGGAGCAGTCGGAGCGGCGCACGCGCGCCGAGCTCACGAAGATCCCCGCCGGGCGCTATCAGGCGGTCGCCCACTTCGACAACGATGGCATCAGCCTCGACCAGCCGGTGCGCGTGGAGATGGCCATCACCCTCGATGCGCAGGGCATGACGGTGGACTTCGAGGGCTCGAGCCCCCAGGTGGCGGGCCCCTTCAACTGCGGGGACGCCATCACGATCAGTGCCTGCCGCCTCCTCATCAAGTGCTTGACCACGCCGCTCACCCCCGTGGACGAGGGCTGCTTCCGTCCCCTCACGGTTCGCATCCCGGCGCGGTCCGTCCTCGCTGCCCAGGAGCCCGCGCCCACCGCGCGCTACTACGTGCCGATCAACCTCCTCATCGATCTGGGGCTCCGCGCGCTCGCGAACGCCATCCCCGGCCGGATTCCCGCCGGGTCCTACGGCGATCAGATGCCCACCATCGCCTTCGGCACCCATCCGGAGACGGGTCGGCTCTTCATCCAGGGCGATCTGAACGCCGGCGGCACCGGCGCCCGGCCCGCCCACGACGGCGAGTCCGGCATGATCATCTTCGCGGGCTCCACCGCGCGGAACAATCCCGTGGAGGTGGTGGAGTCGCGGAACGGCGCCATCCGCATCCTCCGCTACGCCCTCCGCGCCGACTCCGGGGGCGCGGGCAAGCACCGGGGCGGCCTCGGCATCGAGCGCCTGTACGAGTTCCTCGCGCCCGCTTTCATCACGTTCAGCCTGGAGCGCAAGGTCACGCCGCCCTGGGGGCTCGAGGGCGGGCGCGACGGCGCGGTGAACGGCGTGGAGATCACTGCGCCCGACGGAGCGGTCCGCCACGTGCGCAAGGCCACCCAGCATCCCATCGCCGCGGGAGAGCGCGTGCGCATCCTCACCGGCGGGGGCGGCGGCTACGGCCCGCCGGCGGAGCGCGATCCGGAAGCGGTGCGGCGCGACGTCCGCGAGGGCTACGTGACGGCGGAGGCGGCGCGGCGCGACTACGATCTCCCTCTCCCCTCCCGGGACAGGGCAGGGTGAGGGGCGCGTAAGGCGTCCGATGGGCACCGTCCGCGCCATCCGCTGCGGCACCCTCTTCGACGCCACCGGCGCCGCCCCGCGGCGCGACGCCACCATCCTGATCGAGGACGGCCGTATCGCCGCGGCCGGGCCCGCCGCGACCACCGCGATCCCGCCCGGCGCCGAGCGGCTGGACCTCCGCGACTGCTTCGTCATGCCGGGCTTCGTGGACGCCCACAGCCATATCTCCATCGTGCCGGGAGCGGGCGATCAGATCGGCCAGCTGCGCCAGGCCTCCGTGCCCCAGGCCCTCCGCGCCACCGCCAATCTCCGCCGCGATCTCGCCGCCGGCACCACCACCATGCGCGTCATGGCCGAGGAGCACTTCCTGGACGTCCAGGTGCGCGACGCCATCGACGCCGGGGTGATTCCCGGCCCCCGGCTCCTCTGCGCTACCCGCGGCATCACGGCGAGCAACGGGCACGGCCGTGCCCACACCGCCTTCGACGGCGTGGACGAGATCCGCCGGGGGGTGCGCGAGAACTTCCAGCGTGGGGCCGATCACGTGAAGCTCTTCGCCACCGGGGGCGTGAGCTCCGAGGGCACCGCTCTCCAATCCAGCGTCTATTCCCGCGACGAGATCCGGGCGGCCGTGGAGGAGGCCCACCGCGTGGGCAAGTACGCGGCGGCCCACGCCCACGGCGGCCACGGCCTACGCCTCGCCGTGGAAGAGGGCGTGTCGACCATCGAGCACGGCGTCCTCACCACCGATGACGACATCGCGCTGATGAAGGAGCGGGGAGTGTGGCTGGTGTGCACGTTCTCCATCTTCATGCACCCCGCCGGCATCGAGCAGGGTGACGGCAAGAGTCCCCGCATCATGGAGAAGGTGCGGTGGGCCCGGCGCATGGTGGCGGACAATTTCCCTCGCCACCTCGCCTCGGGCATCCGCCTCGCCGCCGGCACCGACAGCATGCACGGCCTCATGCACTTCGAGCTCGCCACCCTGGTCCGCCTCGGCCTCTCGGCCCACGACGCGCTCATCGCGGGCACCCGCGGGGGCGCCGAAGCCTGCCGGATGGACGGCGATCTGGGCACCCTCACGCCGGGCAAGCGCGCGGACCTCATCGCCATCGAGGGCGACCCGCTCCGAGACATCGAGGCCCTCCAGCGTGTACGGCTGGTCATGAAAGACGGTGAGATTCACGCAGACGCGACGCTAACGCCAACCAGATGAACAATGCGGTGGGGGGTCTGGGGTGGAGCGGCGCTCGCTCCCCCCAGACCAGATAAGGAGACTCGACGATGAGCAAGAGCACGCGTCGGCAGTGGCTCACGCAGTCCGCCGCGCTGGCGGGGGCGGCGGGGCTGGGGTCCCTGGTGGGTCCCGGCGTCCGGCACGCGGCGTGGGCGCAGGGTGCGCCCAAGCGCGGCGGGACGCTGCGCGTGGCCACCGTGGACAAGCCGGTGAACATGGATCCCGGGTACGCCCAGCTCTACTCCTCGCTCCAGGTGTACCAGAACGTCTACAACAAGCTGGTCTACGTGGACGAGAGCGGCAACTTCGTGCCCGGGCTGGCGAAGTCGTGGAAGCAAGATGGCGACAAAGCGTGGACGTTCGATCTCGTGGACAACGCCACCTTCCACAACGGCGAGCGCTTCACCGCCAAGGACGTCGTCTTCACGTTCACCCGCCTCCTGGACGCGAAGAACAAGCTGCCCATGCGCGTCTTCTTCTCGCCGGTGGAAGGGGTGGAGGCCCTCGGCCAGCACCAGGTGCGCTTCAACCTGAGCCGCCCCTACGGCCCGTTCCTCGCCGTGCTGTCGCAGGCCACCGAGATCGTCAACGAGAAGGCCATCGGCGACAAGGATCCCAAGCTCTTCCCCGTCGGCACCGGGCCCTTCAAGTTCGTGGAGTGGGTGAAGGACGATCACGTCACGCTGGAGCGCTGGGACAAGTACTTCCGCCCCGGCAAGCCCTATCTCGACCGCGTGATCTTCTACGCCCCCGCCGACGACACCGTGCGCCTCACCGGGCTGCAGACCGGGCGCTACAACTGGATTCAGACGGTGCCGCCGCAGCGCATGTCCGAGCTCGAGCGCGTGCGCGACATGAAAGCCTCGCCGGGCCGTCCGTACTTCCCCTTCTTCTTCATGCTGAACGCCAGCCGCCCGCCGCTGAACGACAAGCGACTGCGTCAGGCCATCGCCTGGGCGCTGGACCGCCAGGAGATCGTCAAGCTCGTGTACTACGACTCGCACACCGTCACCGCCGAACCCACCCCGGAGCCCAGCCCCTGGGCCACCAGCGTGAACGTGCACAAGGGGGGACCGGATCTGGCCAAGGCCAAGCAGCTCCTCGCCGAGGCAGGCAAGGGCGGTGGCCTCACCCTCACCTATCTCGTGAAGTCCCAGGTCCCCGTGCTCGTCAAGACGGGCGAGATCCTGCGCGAGCAGCTGAAGAAGGTCGGCATCACCCTGGAGGTCCGGCCGCTGGAGTCCGGGCAGTACTTCGAGGAGCTGGTGGGCAAGAAGTACGACATCGCGGGCGCGTGGTGGAGCGTCACCGTGGATCCCGACATGTTCTACTACCCCCTACAGCACTCCTCCTCGGGATGGAACTTCACCGGCTTCAAGTCCGAGGAGGCCGACAAGCGGCTCGACGCGTTCCGCACCACCGCGAGCCCGGCCGCGCGCAAGCGCATCTACCCGGAGCTGGTGCGCTTCTTCCAGGAAGAGGGGTCCTTGCTGATCTTCAGCAACGAGATCCAGCGCTACTGGATGAAGCCCAATGTCCAGGCCTCGGTGCCGCTGTCGTCCCTCGAGCTGCGCTTCGAGGACACCTGGCTGGCCTAGCCACCACGCATGCTCGTCTACGCGGCACGGCGGGTCGCCCTCGCCGTGCCGCTGCTCCTGGGCATGAGCGTGCTCGTCTTCGCGCTCATGCGGGTGGTGCCGGGGGATCCCGCCACCGTGGTGCTGGGCTTCAAGGCCACGCCCGAGGGCATCCGCGCCCTTCGCGAGGCCTTCCATCTGGACGAGCCCCTGATCCAGCAGTATCTACGCTGGCTGGCCGGCGTGGCCCGCGGCGACTTCGGGCTCGACTTCCGCCAGAACGAGCCCATCGGCCGGATGATCCTCGATCGCCTCCCGGTGACGCTGGAGCTGACGCTGCTCGCCGCCCTCTGCACCGCGCTCATCGGCGTGCCGCTGGGACTGTTTGCCGGAGGGCGCCGCGGCAGCTCGGCCGATCGTGCCGCGCTCGCGGTGGGTCTGGTGGGTGTGTCGATCCCCGACTTCTGGCTGGGCATCATGCTGATCCTGTGGCTCTCGCTCGGCGCCGGGCTCCTCCCATCGGGCGGCTGGGTGCCGTTCGCGGAGAGTCCCCTGGACAACCTGCTGCACTTCGCCCTCCCCGCGCTCACGCTGGCGGTGTCCCGCGCCGCCGTGCTGGCCCGGCTCACCCGCGCCGCCGTGCTGGACACCATGCATCGGGGCTTCGTCCAGTACGCGCGCGCCAAGGGTCTGGGCGAGCGCGCGATCCTGATCCGGCACGTGCTGCCCAACGCCGCCATTCCCATCGTCACCGTGCTGGGGCTGCAGGTGGGCTACATGCTGGGCGGCGCCATCGTCGTGGAGATGATCTTCACGCTGCCGGGTGTCGGGCGCATGACGCTCGATGCCGTCCTCGAGCGCAACTACCCTGTGGTGCAGAGCGCGGTGCTGGTGATCGGCGCCCTCTTCATGCTGGTCAACCTGATCACCGACGTGCTGTACGGCTGGATCGACCCGCGGGTGCGGCGCCGGTGAGCTGGGAGCGCTGGCTTCCCTCGCGGCATCGCGGCGTCACCCTCATGGGGCTCCTCGTGATCGCCGCCCTCGCCCTCACCGCCATGCTGGCGCCGTGGATCGTGCCGGGCAGCCCCACCGAGATCGCGAAGGATCACGCCCTCCGCGCGCCCACCCTCGGCCAACCCTTCGGCATGGACGACCTCGGCCGCAGCATCCTGAGCCGCGTGGCCCACGCCTACCGCGTCTCGCTGGGGGTCGCCATCGCGTCCGTCCTCCTCGCGCTGGCGGTCGGGCTACCGCTCGGGCTCATCGCCGGCTACGCCGAGGGCGTGCTGGACCAGCTCATCATGCGGCCGCTCGACGTCCTCATGTCCTTTCCCGCCATCCTGCTCGCCATCGCGCTCATGAGCGTGTTCGGCACCGGCGTGACACTGGTGGCGGCGTCGCTGGCGGTCGTGTACACGCCCATCGTGGCGCGGGTCGTGCGCGCCGCCGTGCTCGCCGCCAAGGTGGAGGTGTACGTGGACGGCGCCCGCGCCCTCGGCGCGCCGGTCTCGCGCCTGGTGCTGCGCCACATCCTGCCCAACGCCGCCACCCCGGTGCTGGTCCAAGCCTCGGTGCTCATGGCCATCGCCATCCTCGTGGAGGCCTCGCTGTCCTTTCTCGGCGTGGGCGTGCGGCCGCCCACGCCGTCGCTGGGCCTCATGCTCGCCGACGGGCGGGGCTTCATGGTGCAGGCGCCCTGGATGGTGGTCTTCCCCGGCCTTGCCATCATGGCCGCGGTGCTCGGCTTCAACATGGTGGCGGACGGGCTGCGCGACTGGCTCGATCCCCAGCAGGCGGCCGGCCGCTCTTGACTTCGCGCCACCACGGTCGCTAACTCTCATTCAAGACCGACGGGCACCTCCAGCGCCGCAGGCTCGCCAGCGCCGCAGGCTCGCCAGCGCCGCAGGCCCGCCAGCGCCGCAGGCCCGGAGGGGGGACTGCGAACCGTGGACCTCTCGACCACGATCAATCTCCTGGGTGACACGCTCGGGGCCGTGCTGCGGGCCCAGGAGTCCCCCGCCCTCTTCGAGACCGAAGAGGCGATTCGCGCCCTCGCCAAGGCGCGGCGGGCCGGCGACCGGGACGCTCCCAGCCGGCTCGCCAGCGCCGTGGCGGCGCTGCCCCTCGACGCGGCCCGCGCCACCGCGTCCGCCTTCGCCGTCTACTTCGATCTCGTCAACCTGGCCGAGGAGGCGCATCGCATCCATGCCCTCCGCGCGCGGGAGCGCGCTCAGCACCCGGCGCCCATCGGCGAGTCCGTGGGCGCGGCCATCGCCCGGCTCAAGGCGCAGGGCATGAGTAGCGACGCCATGCGCGCGCTCCTCGCCGATCTCGCGGTCGAGCTGGTGCTGACCGCGCATCCGACCGAGGCCAAGCGCCGCACCATCCTCTCCAAGCTCCAGCGGGTGGCCCAGCTCCTGGGGCGTCTGCAGGATCCCGATCTCCTGCCCGCCGAGCGCCTGGCCGCGACCACGGCCCTCCGCGCGGAGATCACCGCGCTCTGGCTCACCGACCGCTCGCGCACCACCAAGCCGGCGGTCACCGACGAGGTGCGGACCGGACTTTACTTCGTGGATGCCATCTTCTGGGACGTCGTGCCCCGCCTGACCGCCGAGCTGGCCGGGGCGCTGCAGACGCACTATCCGGAGGTCACTCCGCCCCCGCGCTGGCTCACGCTGGCCTCGTGGATCGGCGGCGATCGCGACGGCAATCCCTCCGTGGTGGCGGCGATGACCGCGGAGACCTTGCGCCTCCATCGCGGCCTGGCGGTGGAGCGCCATCGCCGCTCGCTGCGCGAGGCCGCCCGACGGCTCAGCGTGAGCGGCCGCCGCTGCCCGCCGCCCCCGGCGCTCGCCGCCTGGCTGGATGCCCGCCGGCCCCTCCCCCCCCGCGTGGCCAATCTCGAGACGCGCTACGCCGACGAGCCATACCGCCTCGCGCTGTCACTCCTCGCCGCCGACCTGGAGGTCGCCTCCGGCGAGGACATGACGGCGCGGCTGCTCGAGGACACGCCCCACCGCGCGCTCGCGGAGGCGAGCGAGATCGCGCGCGTGGTGGACGAGGTCGCGCGCGGCCTGCCCGCCGAGCTCGCGGAAGACGCCGTCGGCCCGCTGCGCGCGCAGCTCGCGGCCTTTGGCCTCCACGCCGCGCGGCTGGACGTCCGGGAAGACTCCGGCCGGCTCGCCGCCGCGCTGGGCGACTTGCTCGCCGGCCTGGGGGGCGAGCCCGGCTTCGCCGACGGGGACGAGGCCGCGCGAGCCCGGCGGATCATCGCCCTTCTGGAGACGCCACCGCCCAAGACCGCGGAGCTGACGGCGGCGGCGCGGGAGGAGGCCGCGGCGGAAACGTGGCGGCTCTTCCGTCTGCTCGCCCGCGCCCGCGATGTCTACGGCCGCGCCTCGCTGGGGCCCTTCGTGATCTCCATGACGCGCGGGCCCGCGGACGTGCTGGCGGTGCTCTTGCTGGCCCGGTGGGCGGGTGGAGCCGACGGCCTCGCCATCGTCCCGCTCTTCGAGACCCTCGACGACCTCGACGGCGCGCCGGGCATCCTCGAGGCGCTGTTCCGGCTGCCCGTGTACCGGGCGCATCTCCGGGACGGCGGCGACGACCAGATGGTGATGATCGGCTACTCGGACAGCAACAAGGACGGCGGCTATCTCGCGGCCAACTGGGCGCTCTATCGTGCCCAGGAGGCCATCGCGCGGACCTGCGCCGCGCACGGCATCCGCCTGACCCTCTTCCACGGGCGGGGCGGGACGGTGGCGCGCGGCGGCGGGCCGGCCGGCCGGGCCATCCGCGCCCAGCCGCCGGGCACGGTACGCGGACGCTTCCGGCTCACCGAGCAGGGCGAGACCATCGCATCGCGCTACGCCGATCCCGCGCTCGCCCACCGCCATCTCGAGCAGATCGCGAGCGCGGTGCTGCTGGCCTCTGCGGAGGCGCCGCGCGCTGACGGCGCGGCGGCGGGGCGCGGGGCCATGGACGCCATGGCGCAGGCGGCGCGCGGCGAGTACCTGGCCCTGGTCGAGCACACGCCGGGCTTCCTCGAGTACTGGAGCACGGCCACGCCCATCGACGAGATCAGCCGGCTGCGCATCGGGTCGCGCCCCACCGCACGGCGCGCCGGCGCCCTCACCCGGAGCGGCGTGCGGGCCATCCCGTGGGTGTTCTCATGGATGCAGAGCCGCTTCAACCTGCCCGGCTGGTACGGCCTGGGCACGGGACTGGCGCAGGTCGAGCGAGGACGGCTGCGCGAGATGTACGAGATCTGGCCCTTCTTCCGGGCTCTCCTCGACAATGCCGAGATGTCCCTGCTCAAGGCGGATCTGGGTATCGCCGCGCTCTACTCGAGCCTGGTGCCCGATCGCGCGCTGAGCGCGCACGTGTGGGCGCGCATCGAGAGCGAGTACGACCGGACGCGCGACGCGGTGCTCGGCGCCACCGGCCGCGCCGCGCTGATGGAGGGCGATCCGGTGATTCAGCGCTCCGTGCAGCTGCGCAACCCCTACGTCGATCCGCTCAACTATCTCCAGGTCGAGATGCTGCGGCGGCTGCGCGCCCTGCCGGATCGCGACGGGCCCGAGGCGGAGCGGCTGCGGGAGATCGTCGTTCTCACCATCAACGGGATCTCGGCCGGCCTCCGCAACACCGGCTGAGGCGAGCAGCCTGCGCAGCCGCCGGGCATCGTTGCCGAGCCCCGCGCCATCGCTCCCGAATTTGCCCCGCTGCACGACATCGGATCCTCATAGCGCTGTCATTGTGTGGCAATGGTTTACGTGTCGAATCCCCTTGTCCGTCCAGCTGGAATCAAAAATGCTTACGCATCGCAACAGGGACAAGGAGGATAGACATGCTGGGTGATCTCGTCGCGCTGCTCGCGATCGGCGGGCTCGCGCTGGCGCCGCTGGTGTGGCGGGCGCAGCGCGACCGCCAGGAGGACGCCGCCCTGCGCGTGCAGGCGGCACTGCAGTTCAAGGCCAATCAGCGGCTCGGTGGCGAGTCGTTCGTGGTGGTGACAGTGGAGCCGCCGTTGACCGGCGGCCCCGCGCGCGTCCGCCTGTCCGCGCCCGAGCGCTGGCAGTGGCTGATCAGCGAGGTGTGGAACGACGTGGCGGCGGCGCTGCCGCCCGGCCACGAGCTCGTGGTCTCCGGCGAGACGGCCCGTTGGCTGGGGGTGGGCCGGCCCACCATGATCCCGGCCGCGCGCATTCCGCCGCGGGGTCAGGTCGCGTCAGCGGCGCGCGGCTGAGGCAGGCTCCGGACGCTCGCGTCCATCGGCTCTCCGTTCCGGGGGCCGCGCCGCCCTAGGCCGGTAGCGGCGGCCGCCGGTCGGCCCAGGGCGCGGCCGTCTCAAGCTGCCCGGCCAGGCGGAACAGCGTCGCCTCCGCACCGAAGGCCGCCACGAACTGCACGCCGAGCGGGAGCCCGCTCCGCGACCATCCAAGCGGGACGGACATCGCGGGATTGCCGGAGGCGTTGAACAGCGAGGTGAAGCCGATGCTCGCGAGCACGGCGTCGAGGTACGCCTTGTCGTCGCGGCTCTCCATGTCGAGGACGCCCAGCGGCTGGGGCGGCCGGCACATGGTCGGGGTGAGGAGGATGTCGTGCGCGAGGAAGAAGCGCGCGACCGCGCGCCCCGTCCGATGCACGACGCTCATCGCCCGCGCATAGTCGGCGGCGGTCGCCTTCGCACCGTCCTCCGCGCGGGCCCATGTGACCCGCTCGACGTCGGCGGCGGTGAGCGGCCGCCCCAGGGCGGCGGCCCGGGTCTCGAGCTGCGCGCGCACGTTGGCGCCGATGATGGTGCGCGTGGCCAAGCCGAGCGCCGGGGCGTCGATCTCGGGCCGCGTCTCCTCCACGTGATGGCCCAGCCCCGCGCAGAGCCGCGCGGCGGCGCGGGCCGCCTCGGCGCACTCGGGATCCACCGGCACGCCGCTCCAGGGCGTGACGGTGAGGGCGATGCGGAGCCGCCCGGGCGCGTGACCGACCTCGGCGAGGAAGGGCCCGGCCGGCGGCGGCGCCCAGTAGGGATCGCCCACGTCGGGTCCGGACGTCGCGTCGAGCAGCGCCGCGCTGTCGCGCACGCTTCGTGTGACGGCATGGCCGACCGAGGCCCCACCCCAGCCCTCGCCCTGATCCGGTCCCATGGGATTGCGGGCGCGCGTGGGCTTGAGCCCGAAGAGCCCGCACGCGGAGGCGGGAATGCGGATGGAGCCGCCGCCGTCGGTCGCGTGGGCCATGGGCAGCATGCCGGCCGCCACCGCCGCCGCGGCGCCGCCGCTCGAGCCGCCGGCGGAGAAGGAGAGATTCCACGGATTACGGGTGGGGCCGAAGTGGCGGGGCTCGGTGGACGGCGCCAGTCCGAGCTCCGGCGTGTTCGTCTTGCCCAGGATAACGAGCCCCGCGCGCTTGAGGCGCGCGGTCAGCTCGCTGTCGTGATCGGCGCGGTTGTCCCCGAAGAAGCCGCTCCCGTAGCTCGTCACCGCTCCCGTGTAGAGCGCGCCGAGATCCTTCAGCGCGTACGGGACCCCAGTGAACGGGCCGTCGGGAAGGCCGGCGGCGATGGCCGCGCGCGCCTCGTCGTAGAGCCGGGTGACCACTGCGTTGAGCGAGGGGTTGCGCGCCTCGATGCGCGCGATGGACGCCTCCAGGACTTCCGGCGGCGTGACCTCACGGCGCCGGATCAGCTCCGCGAGCCCGAGCCCGTCGTGCTTGTCGAAGTCCACGAGTCCGCTCATGTGCCACCCCCACACCTATATACCGCAGTTATGCGGCGGCCATGGGGCGATCCGTGAGGGCATTCGGCCCGGCGGCAGGGACCGCGCCCGATGCCACCCGGGGGGCGAAGGCACTCAGACCCGGCGCCGGCGCGGCGAACCGGCTGAAATTCCAGTCGCGCGTCCTGACCGCCCGTCCCTGGTCCCGGACTTGCTGCCTTGGCCGCAGCGGATCCCGGCCAGCGGGCGAGCCCCCGCAAGGAGGTGCGCGATGCCCACCACGACCTACGCGAACCGCACCCTGGACGCGCGGCCCGATCGTGTCGACCTTCGCGACCGCTCCTATCAGCCGCGACTCCGATCCCTGCCTCTGCAGTACCCGCCGCCCGACGACATCACCCGGTACCTCGCCCGCTACGAGGCCGACGGCATGATCCTGGACCAGGGCAGCGAGGGCGCCTGCACCGGCTTCGGGCTCGCCGCGGTGGTCAACTACCTCCGCTGGAAGATGGCGGTGGATGCGGGGGACGCCGCGCCCGACAAGGTGAGCGAGCGCATGCTCTATCACCTCGCCCGCTTCTACGACGAGTGGCCCGGAGAGGACTACGAAGGCTCGAGCTGCCGCGGGGCCATGAAGGGCTGGCAGCGCCACGGCGTGTGCTCGGAGGGCTTCTGGCGTTACCGGGACGCCGACGGCAAGGTGGCGTTCGTGCCCCCCGAGTCCGGCTGGAATACCGACGCGGCCACGCGTCCCCTCGGCGCGTACTATCGCATCGACAAGAACTCCATCACCGACATGCAGGCGGCGCTCGTCGAAGTGGGCGCCATCTACGCGTCCGCCTCCGTCCACGAGGGCTGGTTCCTCCAGCCGGTGGGGCGCATGGCGCCCATCGGGCTCCCCGTGATCGAGGTGCCCGAGGAGGGGGCGAACGTGGGCGGGCACGCCTTCGCGCTGGTCGGCTACACGCGCGAGGGATTCGTCATCCAGAACTCCTGGGGGCCCGACTGGGGCATGCGGGGCTTCGCCATCCTCCCGTTCACCGACTGGGTGCAGCGCGGCAGCGACGCGTGGGTGGCGGTCATGGGGGCGCCCATGGAGGGCGCGGCCGCGCCGCGCTATCACGTGCCGGTGGCGCTGGAGAAAGGCGTGAGCAAGGGGCTGGACCGTGTGCCCATCAAGTCGGGCGCCCCGGAGGCAGCGCCGGCGCGGCGTGAGGTGCCCGCGTGGACCACGGAGCAGGCCTACGCGCACTCGATCGTGATGGGCAACAACGGCATCGTGCTGAACCGGAGCCTCACCGCGAGCGACGGACTCGACTGCCTTCGCCAGGCCCTGCTCGAGGAGCCGCGCGCCTGGCTCGCCGCTCGCGGCGCCCGGCACGTGGCGATCTACGCCCACGGTGGGCTCAACTCGGAAGAGGGGGCGCTCGACCGCGTCCGCCTCCTGGGACCCTATTTCGAGGCCAACGGCATCTATCCCATCTTCCTCGTGTGGCGGACGGGGTTCCTCGAGAGCCTGGCCGGCATCGTGGGCGACGAGATCCACGGCATCCCCACGCGGGGCATCTGGAGCGATCTCTGGAAATCCATCCAGGATCAGGCCCGCGAGGCGCGCGATCGCGCCATCGAGGTGGCATGCCAGGAGCTGCTGGTGCGCGCGGTGTGGAGCCAGATGAAGCAGAATGCCCAGGCCGCCGCTCGAGAGCCGCGGCCCACCCTCGGCCTCGCCGCCGAGCATCTCCGGACGCTCGTCCCGAAGGACTCGGAGCGGGAGCTCCACCTCATCGGGCACTCCGCGGGCGCGATCCTGCTGGGGCATTTCCTCGATCTCCTGCCCGGGGCGTCCCTCAGCGCGCGGACCTGCTCGCTCTTCGCGCCGGCCTGCACGGTACGCTTCGCCCTCGATCATTACCTCCCGGCCATCGAATCCGGCGTGCTCGGCCGCCAGGCGCTGTCGCTCGACATCCTGAGCGACGAGCGGGAGCTGGGCGACAGCGTGGGGCCATACGGCAAGTCGCTTCTCTACCTCGTGTCACGCGCGCTCGAGGATCGACACAAGACGCCGATTCTCGGCATGGCGTCGGTGTGGACGCGCAGGGCGGGCGACGCCACCACGGCCGATGCCCTCGGCGGCCCCGAGCTCGCGGGGGAGGTGGACAAGTGGCTGGCGTTCTGGGGCGCCGGGAACCGGCCCCGCGAGCTCTCCGCTCCATCGGTCTCCAACGGCCCGGCGTCGATTCCCTCGGCCCACGGCTGCTTCGACAACGACCGCGACACCATCACCCGTACGCTCGCCCGCATCCTCGGCCGCGATCCCAAGGTCGCGGTGAGCGATCTTCAAGGCTTCTGAACCCTTGACGGCGCCGCCCTCGCCGCCCCAATATCGGGCGCGCGAGGGCGGCATGGCGGAATCATCCGACACACGGCGCGAGAATGGCCGGCGACTGGTCCGCTGGGCAGCCTTCGCCGCCGACGCGCCCGATCTCGCCGAGACGGGGGGCGCGCTGCTACAGCAGTTCGGCGGCGTGGGACTCGCCTTCCTCGCCACCCTGCGCCGGGACGGCGCGCCCCGACTCCATCCGGTCTGTCCGGTGCTGGCGAACGGGCGGCTGCACGTGCTCATCACTCCCGAGTCGCCCAAGCGCGGCGACCTGGAGCGCGACGGTCGCTACGCCCTCCAGACTTTTCCGCAACCCAAGCCGGCCGGCGACGAGTTCTACGTAGCGGGGCACGCCGTCCTCGTGGCCGATGCCTCCGAGCGCGACGGAGTGTTCCGCGCCGCCCGGCATCACTGGGATCCGTCCGAGATCGTGTTCGAGCTGTGGCTGGAGCGGGTCCTCCACACGCGCTGGGAGCACCCCCTGACGCCGGAGATGCGCCCCGTCCGCCGCGCGTGGCGACCGGGGCAGTGAATCACGGCGGCATACGCCGCCCGCGGGCACGCCGCTTCCACCGCCCCCACAGGCCGCCCGTCACCTCACAGCTCGCGAGCCATCGGTCGAGGGCATCGGGCCGGCGCCGGATCGCCGCCCACAACCATCCGCCAACGCGGGCCGCGGCCTGGCCGTACATGAAGAGCGGCACGCCCAGGAGCTGACGTCCCCCGGGCGGCGCCTGGACCAGCCCTTCGCCCTCCGCCCGCTCGAAGTAGTGACGCGACAGGTACCGTCGCCGCATCCGGTAGGCGGGAATCCGGTGCCAGACCACGATGCGCGGATCGTAGAAGGCGCGCCGGCCGCCGGCCAGCGCGCGCTTCACCAGATCCCACTCCTCGCCGCCGTAGAGCTTCTCGCCCGTGACACCCCGATTCGTGTCGAAGACGCCCGTGTCGGCGAATACGCCACGACGAAAGGCCATGTTGGCGCCCCACACCCGGGCCGGGCCCCGGGACGCCACGACCGTTCCCGGCTCCGTGTGCTCCATGATCGCGTAGGCGCCGTGCAGAGACGGCCGGTCGGCCAGCCATGGCGGTAGCGGATGCTCCCACTGGGCCAGGATGCGGCCTCCCACGATGTCCGCGCCGGTTTCGCGCATCACGGCCGTCACGCTCGCCACCCAGTGGGGAGCCGGAGTCACGTCGTCGTCCGTGAAGGCGAGGATGGCGCCCGAGGCCCGGGCGATGCCGGCATTACGCGCGTGGCTCAGGCCCTGACGCGCCTCGAAAACATAGCGCACGTCGACGCACGCGGCGGCGCCGAACGCCTCCACCACGGCGTGCGTCGCGTCCGCGGAGTTGTTGTCGACGACCACCAGCTCCCACTTGAGCCCGGCGGGCACCTGCTGCGCGTCGAGGGCCCGCAGGGTGATCCCGAGGGAGCCGGCGCGATTGTACGTGCAGACGATGACGGAGACGTCCATGACGGCGGCGCTACCGCCGGACCGCGCCGACTTCGCGGTCCGTCGACGTTGGGCTACACTGCCCTTCGTGGAAAACGGGCACCTCGGAGGGCAGCGGGTCGTGGTGATCGGGCTCGACGGTCTCGAGGTGACCCATGCCGAGCGGCTGATGGCGGCGGGGGAGCTGCCGGCTCTCGCCGCGTTGGGCCGGCGCTCCGCGCGCTTCCTCCTCGACCACGGCCCCGCCCAGCGCACGGGCCTGGCCTGGGAGCACGTGGCGTCGGGGCAGACTCCGGATGCCGCCCGCCGCTGGGCCGCCGTGGAGTTCGACCCCTCGACCTATCGCGTCTGGCAGGACGGGGCCCGCTTCGAGCCGTGGTGGGAGCGCATCGATCGCCGCACCGTTGTCTTCGACACGCCCTACGTGGACCTGCGCCGGGCGCCCCGGACGCGGGGCATCGTGGCGTGGGGCGCCCACGATCCAGGGACCTTCCTCACCGGCCGCCCCGCCGGGGTGCTCGACGAGTTCGTGGAGCGCTTCGGTCGCTATCCCGCCGCGCCGTGGACATACGGAATTCCGTGGCCTTCGGCGGAGCGCGCTCAGACCATGGGTGAGGCTCTTAGCGGGGCACTCGCCGTCCGCACCCAAGCGGCGCGCTGGCTCATGAGCGAGCGGCTGCCCGACTGGGATCTCTTCATCGCGGTGGCGGGAGAGCTGCACGGCTCGGTGGAAGGGCTGTGGCACGGGGTCGATCCGCGACATCCCCTGCACGCCCATCCCTCGGCCCCCGCCGCGGCCGAGGCCCTGCTCGCCGTTCACCGGGGGCTGGACCGCATGGTGGACGAGCTCACGCGCGCGGCCGGGGACGCGGCGGTGGTCGCCTTCACCATGGGCGGGATGGGGACCAATCATTCCGATGTGCAGTCCATGGCGCTCCTGCCCGAGCTGCTCTATCGGCACGCCTTCGGCCGCTCCCTCCTGACGGTGCCGGACGCCTGGGCAGCGGTGCCGGGGGCCGTACCCATCCTGAATGCGCACGAACGCTGGGAGCCGGTGCGGCTCATTCCGCGCCCCGCCGCGGCGGCGGATGGCACGGGCATGCTGCACGCGCTGGCCCGCTCGCTCCCTCGGCCGATGCGGGCGGCGCTCAAGGGCGTGCGGGCCGGTGTCGGGAAGTGGAGATCAGGGGGCGCGCCCACGCCGCGACTCGATTTGACGTGGCAGCCGGCCACACACTATCGCGATCACTGGCCCCGCATGCGCGCCTTCGCTCTGCCGTCCTTCTACGATGGGCGGATCCGCATCAACCTCCGCGGACGCGAGCGCGACGGCCTCGTGGATCCGGCACGCTACGAGGAGACCTGCCGGGAGATCGAGACGCTGCTGCGCGAGTGCCGCGACCCGCGCACGGGCGAGCCCGCGGTAGAGGATATCGAGCGCGCCGCGACGCGCGATCCCCTGGCCCTCCACGGCTCCGAGTGCGACCTCATCGTGGTGTGGCGCAGCCCCGCCGCCGCGCTCGAGCATCCGCGTCTGGGGATCGTGGGCCCGGTGGCGCTCCGGCGCACGGGCGGCCACACGGGGCGGTACGGGATGGCGTACCTTGCTGCCCCGGGCCTCCCCCCCGGCGATCACGGCGTGCGGTCGGCCTTCGACGTGGTGCCGACGGTGCTCGATCTCCTGGGCTGCCCGCCGCCGGCCCATGTGAGCGGCGCGAGCCTTCTCGCCGCCGCTCCCACCTCTCGCTGAGCGCGCTCGCATGATGACGCGGTAGAGATAGCACACGGGCCGGCGCCGACCAATGGCTCATTGCCCGCCCCCGCTCCTGAGGGATCTGGCGCCGCTGTTCTCGGAGCTCCGCGGCTGGCCCGGCGTGGTCGAGAAATCCCGGGGCGTGTTCTACGCACGCCGCCATCCCCTGCTCCACTTTCACCTGACGCGTGACGGGGAGCGGCGCGCCGACGTCCGAGGCCGCGCGGGCTGGACCTCGCTCGTCCTGCCGACCCCGCTGCCCGCCGCGCGGCGTCGGGCCCTGCTACGCCTGGTGCGCTCGCGCTATCGCGAGCGGGATGCGAGAAGCTCCGCCGCCAGGCGATGACTCTCCAGCAGCCCCGCCACCCGCTGCGGGTCGGTGCGTCCCCACCCGCATTCGGACGCCACCCCGAAGCCCGAGACGAAGCGCTCGGCGGCGGCGATGCGCCCGCGATCGCCGGTGTGGTCGGCATGGTGGATGAGCCCGAGGTAGAGCGCGGTGCGCCCGGCGTCCAGCGCCTCGAGCGGCCGGAAGTAGTCGGCGTCCGTGCGGTCCCGGGGCACGGGCAGGTGCAGGAAGTCCGTGCGCCGGCGGAGCGTGCGGCGGATGGCGCGCGCCATCGCCACCACCACCCCCAGGTCGCGCGGCATCACGAGATGCTCGTCGGCGGGCGAGCCGTAGCAGAGGTGATAGCCCATCTCGACTGCCGCAGGGACCGCGTCGCCGAGCCGGGCCAGCTCTGCTTCGATTTGCTCCGCATAGTCCGCGGGCCGGTCGGGGAAGAACCCTTCGTGCACGAGCACCTCCTGGCACACGTCCCACTGGATGGACAGACGCGCGGCCGGGATCGCCGCCACGATCTCGTCGAGGGCGCGGCGCAGCGCGCGCTCGTAGACCGGCAGATAGGCCTCGCGGGCCCGCGGGCTCACGTACATGTAGCCGCTGGCCATCGGCGTGGGGAGGCAGACCTGAAAGCGCAGGGAGCCGGGGATGACCCCCGCCGCCTGCAGCCGCGCGAAGACCGCGTAGGAGGCGCGCGCGGCGGCGGCATAGCCCGTCTCGAAGGTCACGCGCTCCGGATCCACCCCGGCGCGGAAGCGCAGCAGCGACATCTCGCGCAGGAGCCTCCCGTCCCACTGGCGGAGCGCGAAGGGCGGAACGGTGGGGTCCTCCTCCATGTCGGGATGGCGGCGCAGCATCGTGTTCTGGAAGAAGATCCAGCGCCGCCGCTCGCCCGTCTCGCCGTCGGGGATGCGGCGGAGATGGGGGCCCAGCGCGCCGGCCACCGCGCGGAACACCGACTCGGCGTCCTCCATCGGGACGCTGCCGATGAGGTGAACGCCGGGGCCATCCGACGCTGCGCTCACCGCCCCGCGCCGCCCGCCGCGTCCAGCCCCAGCGCCGCTTCCCACGCCTGCTGGGTCGCGATCTCCTGCGTCCACGGACGCATGAGCGCCCCCGCCCGCGCGTCCCGGGCATAGCGCTCCAGGGGGAAGCGCTTGAGGAGGCCGCGCCCGCCGCACACGCGAATGGCCTCCTGCGTGACGGTGACCGCCGAGCGCTGCACGGTGACGTGAGCGGCGCGAGCGCGCTGCACGGCCTCCGGCGGCGCGCCCACGCGGGCCTCCGAGATGGCACGGTAGTAGAGCGCGCGCGCCCCCTCGAGCGTGAACAGCATCTCGGCGACGGCGTGCCCCTTCACCGCCGCCTCGGTGTGGAGCCCCGGCGAGCCCTCCATGGCGCCGGTGAGATAGGCGAGCGCGCCGTCGTAGGCGGCCTGCATGAGGCCGAGGAAGGTCGCCCCGAACGTGAGCGGCGAGAGATGCGGGAAGGCGTTGTACATGGCGCCGAAAAGCCCGGGCGGCAGCACCTCGCCCTCATCGGGCACGAACACCTCCTGGAGCAGCATGTCGCGGCTCACCGTGCCCCGCATCCCCATGGAGTCCCAGTCACCGGGGAACGAGACGCCGGGCGCGTCCCTGGGCACCTGGAGATACAACGTCCGCTCGATCCACGGCTCGTCCCCGAGACGGATGGCGGGCGTGGCGAAGTACGGCGCGCAGCCGGCCAGCGACACGAAGAACTTCCGCCCATTGACGACGTAGCCGCCATCGACCTTCCGCGCCGTGGTGCCGAAGCGCCGGCCGCCCATGCTCAGCTTGGTGTCGGTCTGCCCCTGCTCCACCGGCTCCGAGTGCGGCTGGCCGTAATAGGCGCCGTCCTCCACCACCTCCCGGAATTTCGCGGCGCGGAGCTTCTCGTGCCGCTCCCGCGCGGCCTGCGTCATGGGCATGGTGTCGGCGATCGGGCCCATCATGAGCATGGTGAGGCAGTGCATGTTGAAGGTGAGCGAGGTCGAGGCATTCCCCTGGGCGAGCTGCTCGGCGACCAGGCAGTAGGTCTCGTAGTCGGCCCCGAGGCCGCCGTAGCGGGTAGGCACGCAGAGACCGAGGAAGCCGGTGGCGCGGAGGTCCGCGTAGTCGTCGAAGGGAAACGACGCCTCGCGATCGTGGCGCTCCGCGCGCGGCGCGAAGCGATCGCGGGCGAGGCGACGGGCGAGGTCGATCAGCTCACGTTGCCGAGGCGTGAGGGAGAGGTCCATGGGCCGCCATTGTGTCACCCATCGCCACCACCAGCGCAAGCCCGGCGTGCTAGGCGGCGCGCGGCACGCGCTCCATGAACTCGCCCATCCCAGGCGTGGCGTAGACGCCGAAGGCATCGGTGAGCGTGCCGCGCACCCCGCCCCGCGTCTCGATCGCATAGAGGATCGCCATGTCGTCGGGATTCGAGACGCCTTCGAAGCGGTAGATCTCCCTCACCCGAAGGTCGCCCGCCGCGTAGGTCTTGCCGCTGATGAGGGCGCGCAGCTTGTCCCCCGTCAGGGCGAAGTGCTCGGTGAACCCCCGGCGGTCCAGGTCGGTCATGACGCCGGAGAGGGTACGAATCTCGGTAGGATCTTGCATACGGCAGCTCCCACTCGATGGTCCGCCCGGCCAACTCGGCCGTCAAGCGGCGTCATTCAATGGACCGGCCGCCGTCCACGTCCAGACACACGCCGGTGAGGAAGGCGGCGTCGTCGGAGGCGAGGAAGGTGACGGCCGCCGCCACGTCGTCGGGCGTGCACAGCCGGTCCAGCGGGATGCCCTTCACCAGCGCCTCGCGCGTCTTGTCGTCCAGCGGCGCGCCGCCGCGCGCGGTGAGCATGAACGCGGTGTCCGCCGCCACCGGGCACACCGCGCACACTCGAATCTTGCTCCGCGCCACCTCGCCCGCGAGCCCCCGGGTGAGGGTGAGCACCGCGCCCTTGGTGGCATTGTAGACGGTCACGCCCCGCCGCGGCCGGCGGGCGCCGATGGAAGCCGTGTTGACGATGACGCCGCCGCCACGCGCCCGCAGCGCCGGCACCGCGTACTTGCAGCCGAGGAAGACGCCCTTGAAGTTGACCGCGACCTGCCGGTCGAACTCCGCCTCCGACAGGTCGGCGAGCGGCTTGCTCGGGTGGGAAAAGCCGGCGTTGTTCACCATGACGTCGAGCCCGCCATGGTCCTTCACCGCCGCGGCCACGAGGGCCTCCACGTCGGCGGCCGCGGAGACGTCGCAGCGCCGGAAGCGCGCCCGCCCGCCGGCGCCTTCGATGCCGGCGGCCACCGCCTTGCCCGCGGCGTCGTCCAGATCGGCCACCACCACCGCCGCGCCCTCCGCGCCGAATCGCCGCGCGATGGCCTCACCGAATCCCTTGGCCGCGCCCGTCACCACCACGACCTTGCCGTCGAACCGTCCGGGGATGATCATGCGCCCTGTTCTACCGTTCGGCGGGCGGCGGGACAAGGGCCTGTGCTAGCCTCCTGGCACCACGTGCCCAGGAGGCCCGACCCCATGGACTACAAGGACTACCAGCACCTCCTCTTCGAGCGCCGGCCGAACGGTGTGGTGCTCATCACCATCAACCGGCCCGAGGTGCTGAACGCCACCAACGATCGCCTGCACTGGGAGCTCACCCAGATCTGGCTGACCCTCGACGCCGACGAGTCCGCGCGCGTCGCGGTGGTGACGGGGGCCGGCCGCGCCTTCTCCGCGGGCGGCGACCTCGACATGGTGGACGCCAACAGCCGCGATCCCAAGCGCCTGGCGCGCACCGTGCGCGAGGCCTCCGACATCGTCTACAACATGATCAATCTCGACAAGCCCATCGTCTCCGCCATCAACGGGGTGGCGGTGGGCGCGGGCCTGGTGGTTGCCCTCCTCTCCGACATCAGCATCATGTCCGAGACGGCCCGCATCACTGACGGCCACACGCGGCTGGGCGTGGTGGCGGGCGATCACGCCGCCATCGTGTGGCCGCTCCTCTGCGGAATGGCGAAGGCGAAGTACTACCTCCTGACGTGCGACTTCATCGACGGCAAGGAGGCCGAGCGCATCGGACTGGTGAGCATGTGCCTGCCCGCGGCGGACGTGCTCCCCAAGGCCCTCGAGGTCGCCGACAAGCTCGGCACCGGGGCCCAGCAGGCGATCCGCTGGACCAAGCGCTCGCTCAACAACTGGCTGCGCATGGCCGGGCCCATCTTCGACCAGTCCATCGCGCTCGAGATGCTCACCTTCATGGACGAGGACGTGCGCGAGGGCGCGCGCGCCATTCGCGAGAAGCGGCCGCCGCGCTTCCCATCGGCGCGGTGAGACCCGGCGTGCTAGCATGAGCCCGCCCGACGCAGCGCCCGGCCGGCGGTGAGGGAGAGGGATGGCGGACATCGTCCTCGGCATCGGCACCTCGCACAGCCCCATGCTCAGCACGCCCCACGAGGCCTTCGCGGGGCACCGCGAGCGGGACCAGCAGCGCGTCCCGCAGTTCGCCGCGCTGGCGCGCGACAACGCCGGGCGGATGACGGCCGAGCTCGCCCCCGCCGTCACCGCGGCCCGCCACGCCGCCACGCAGGCCGCCATCGCGCAGGTCGGCGCCATCCTCGCCGAGGCGGCGCTCGACGCGCTGGTGATCATCGGCGACGACCAGAACGAGTGGTTCAGCCCCGACAACCAGCCCGCCCTGTGCATCTACTGGGGCGACACCGTGGAGAATCTCCCGCCGCCGGTGGAGCGGATGGCCCCCTCGCTGCGCCTGGCCTACTGGGGCTACTACGGGGACGGCGTCAACCGGACCTACCCGGTGGCCGCGGCCCTGGGCCGCCACCTCGTCGAAGCGCTCACGCGCGAGCACGGCTTCGACATCGCCCACATCCGCGTCCAGCCGCGGCACGCGCCCTTCGGGCACGCCTGGAGCTTCGTCCACCAGCGCTTGATGGGCAAGAAGGTGGTCCCCATCGTGCCGGTGCTGCTGAACACCTACTATCCACCCAATCAACCCACCCCCCGGCGCTGCTACGAGCTCGGCCGGGCCCTGCGGCAGGTCATCGAGGCCTGGCCCGGCGCGCGGCGGGTGGGTGTGCTCGGCTCCGGTGGCCTCAGCCACTTCGTGGTGGACGAGTGGCTGGATCGGCACGTGCTCGACATCCTCGCCAAGCGCGACGCCGACGCGGTGGCGGCCCTGCCGCTCGACCGCCTCGACTCCGGCAACTCGGAGATCCGCAACTGGATCGCCGCCGCCGGCGCGCTGGAAAAGCTCTCCATGCGACTCGTCGACTACGTGCCCTGCTACCGCTCCGAGGCCGGTACCGGCTGCGGAATGGCCTTCGCCGTCTGGGACTGAAGGGAGGCGCCATGCTCTCGCGAGAGGACAACGAGCTCCTGTGTCGGGTGGGGCGCGGCACGCCCATGGGCGGGCTGCTGCGGCAGTACTGGATGCCGGCCCTGCCGTCGTCCGAGCTGCCGGCGCCGGATGGCCCGCCCAAGAAGGTGCGCCTCCTCGGCGAGGATCTGGTCGCGTTCCGCGACACCGACGGCCGCGTGGGCCTGCTCGCCGCCAACTGCCCGCATCGCGGCGCTTCGCTCTTCTTCGGGAGAAATGAGGAGTGCGGGCTCCGCTGCGCCTATCACGGCTGGAAGTTCGACGTGAGCGGGCGCTGCGTGGACATGCCCAGCGAGCCCGAGGAGAGCACCTTCAAGGACAAGGTCCGCGCACGCGCGTACGCATGTCGTGATATCAACGGTGTGGTCTGGGCCTACATGGGGCCGAGGCAGACGCCGCCTCCCTTCCCCACGTTCGAGATCAACACCCTGCCCGCCGAGCAGGTCTACCCGCCGCTCATGATGCTGGAGGACTGCAACTGGATGCAGGCGCTCGAGGGCGACATCGACTCCTCCCACATCGACTGGGTGCACGGCAAGCTGCGTCCGGACAGCCAGCAGCGCGGCACCTATCACCGGGACAAGCGCCCCCGGCTCGAGGTGCTCGGCACGGACTACGGCGCCTGCTACTCGGCGCGCCGGCGGGGCGACACGGATGGGCTCTACTGGCATCGCATCACCCAGTTCATCCTCCCGTTCTTCACGATGATCGCGGCCAGCGATCCCCACATCGTGTCCGCGCGCGCGTGGGTGCCGCTGGATGACCACATGAATCTCCAGTTCGTGATGCGCGGGCGCCTCGATCGACCGGTGACGGAGGAGGAGCGCCGTCAGGTGCGCGACCCGTTCAAGTCGTGGGGCGGCTACGTGGACGGGGGCAGCGACCCGCGCCGGCGCTTCTACACGTCGGCGAATCTCGGAAACGACTACCTCCTCGATTACGAGCTCCAGCGGACGGAGCTCCGCCTCGGCATCCCGTTCCTGGGGAACCTGCAGGATCGCGCGATGACCGAAACCATGGGCCCCATCTACGACCGCACCCAGGAGCATCTCGGCACGACCGACGCCATGGTGATCTTCGCGCGCCGCCTGCTCCTGGACGCCGCCCGGACCCTCCGCGACCACGGCGCCGTGCCCGCCAACGTGGACGATGCTTCGCTCTACCGCGTGCGGCCCGCGTCGGTGATCCTGCCCGACGGCGAGAGCTGGGTGACGGCCACCGAGAAGGCGCGCCAGTCCGACGCGGGCGTCCCCATCGCGTGGGTGCCCTTTGTCTGACCCGTCCGACCTCGCCGCGGCGGAAGGCCTCGCGTACTACCGGGCCATTCCCTATCTCCTCGTGGTCGAGACGGTGGAGCATTCGGGGAGCTGGTGGCGGCGCGCCACCTATCCCGAGCTGCCGGGCTGCGCCGCGGAGGCGGAATCGGCCGTGGAGGCCATCGAGCGGCTGGAGCAGGCGCGCGAGGCCCTGCTCAGCCGGTGCTGGGAGCGCGGGGAGCCGATCCCGGTGCCACGTCCGCCGTTACGGAGTCGCACGCCGGCTTGACAGCCCACACCGGCGCGCGTACCGTGCCGGTCGTCGTAGTTCCCAGCGACCGCAGGTCCCGTTTCTTCGCCGAAGAAGAGAGAGGGGACACCCCATGATTCCCGCGGGCTTCGACTATCACGCTCCTACCACCATCGGAGAGGCGACCGCGCTCCTGTCCCGGCTGGGCGACGACGCCAAGGTGCTCTCGGGCGGTCAGAGCCTCATCCCCCTCCTCAAGCTGCGTCTCGCAAGCCCCCGGCATCTAGTAGATATCAACCGCATTCCGGGGCTGGGCTACGTGAAGGAAGCCGACGGCGCCCTGCGCATCGGCGCGCTCACGCGCGAGGCCGACCTCGAGGAATCGGAGGCCGTGCGGACGCGCTACCCGCTGCTCGCCGATGCCGCCCGCACCATCGCCGATCCTCTGGTCCGGAATCTCGCCACCGTGGCCGGCAATCTCGCCCACGGCGACCCGGCCAACGATCATCCCGCGGTCATGCTGGCGCTCGGCGCCGAGATCGTAGCCACCGGACCGTCGGGCGAGCGCCGCATCCCCATCGTCAGCTTCTTCAGGGGCCCGTTCGAGACCGCGCTCAAGGGCGATGAGCTCCTGACCGAGATCCGTGTGCCCGCCCCGGCCCCTCGTAGCGGCGGCGCCTACGTGAAGCTGGAGCGTAAGGTGGGTGACTTCGCCACCGCCGCGGTGGCGGTGCAGCTCACGCTCGCCGCCGACGGCACCTGCAGCACGGTGGGCATCGGCCTCACCAACGTGGGCCTGACGCCCATCAAGGCCGAGAAGGCGGAGGCGGCCCTGCGCGGCAAGCGGCTCGACGAGGCGACGATACGGGAGGCGGGGCAGCTCGCCGCCGACGCGGCGCGGCCCGAGGCCGATCTGCGCGGCTCCGTGGAGTACAAGAAGGACGTCGTCCGCGTCCTCACCATGCGCGCGCTGCGGAAGGCGGCCGAGCGCGCCGGCGGAGACAGGTGAACGCCATGAATGTCCAGGTCACGATCAACGGCGAAAAGCTCTCGGCCGATGTCGAGCCGCGGCTGCTCCTCGTCCACCTGATCCGGGAGGTCTTCCGCCTCACCGGCACGCACATCGGCTGCGACACCACTCACTGCGGGGCGTGCACCGTACTGCTGGACGGGCGTCCCGTGAAGTCCTGCACCATGTTCGCGGTCCAGGCCAACGGCCGCGAGATCCAGACCGTCGAGGGCCTCGAGCAGGACGGCGCGCTCCATCCCCTCCAGGAGAGCTTCATGGCCGAGCATGGCCTTCAGTGCGGCTATTGCACGCCGGGCATGCTGATGACGAGCAAGGCCTTTCTCGAGAAGCACCCCTCGCCCAGCGAGGACGACATCCGCCGGGCCATCTCCGGCAATCTCTGCCGCTGCACCGGCTACGTGAACATCGTCAAGGCCGTGCAGCACGCGGCGGCCAAGCTTCGGGCCACCGCGCCCGCGGGAGGTGCGCGATGACGACGGCCCGGACCACTCCGGAAGTCGGCGGAATGGGACACTCGATCAAGCGGAAGGAAGACCCGCGCTTCATCCGCGGCAAGGGCACCTACGTGGACGACGTGGTGCTGCCGGGCATGCTGTATCTCGACATCGTGCGGAGCCCGCACGCCCACGCGAAGATCGTCAAGATCGACACGAGCAAGGCCACCGCGGTGCCGGGCGTGCTCGCCGTCATCACCGGCGCAGACCTCGCCAAGTACAACCTCCACTGGATGCCCACCCTCATGTCGGACACCCAGATGGTGCTGCCGGTGGAGAAGGTGATGTATCAGGCCCAGGAGGTGGCGGCCGTGCTCGCCACCACCCGCTACGCCGCCGCCGACGGCGCCGCCGTCGTGGACGTGGAGTACGAGCCCCTCCCCGCGGTGGTCGATCCGTGGAAGGCCCTCGAGCCCGGCGCGCCGGTGCTTCGCACCGACAAGAAGGACAAGAAGGACAATCACATCTGGCACTGGGAGTGGGGCGACCGCGCCGCGACCGACCGCGCCTTCGCCGAAGCGGAAGTGACGGTGAAGGAGAATCTCTACATTCCCCGCATCCACGTGGCGTCCATCGAGACCTGCGGCTGCGTGGCCCACTTCGACAAGGTGCAGGACAAGCTCACGGTGTGGATGACCACCCAAGCCCCCCATGCCATCAGAACAGTGTTCGCCCTGGTCGCCGGGCACGTGGGCCTGGCCGAGCACAAGATCCGCATCATCTCCCCGGACATCGGGGGCGGCTTCGGGGGCAAGGTGCCCGTCTACCCCGGCTACGTCATCGCGGTGGCCGCCTCCGTCCTCACCGGCAAGCCGGTGAAGTGGATCGAGGACCGGATGGAGAATCTCCAGGCGGACTCGTTCGCCCGCGACTACCACATCACCGCGGAGCTGGCGGCCAAGAAGGACGGCACCCTCACCGCCCTGCGGATCAAGACGCTGGCGGATCACGGCTACACCGACGCCGCCGCCAATCCCTCGAAGTTCCCGGCGGGACTCTTCCACGTGTGCACCGGCTCCTACGACCTGAAGGCCGCCCACGTGGAGGTCGACGGGGCCTACACCAACAAGCCGCCGGGCGGCATCGCGTACCGCTGCTCCTTCCGCGTCACGGAAGCCGTTCACACGATAGAGCGAATGGTCGACATCATGGCCCATCAGCTCGGCCAGGACCCGGCCGAGTTCCGGAAGAAGAACTTCATCAAGCCCGAGCAGTTCCCCTACAAGTCGGCGCTGGGCTGGGAGTACGACAGCGGCAACTACGCGGGCGCGCTCGACAAGGCCATGCAGATGATCGGCTACGCCGAGCTCAAGCGGGAGCAGGCGGAGAAGCGCCAGCGCGGTGAGCTGATGGGCATCGGGATCTCGAGCTTCACCGAGATCGTGGGGGCCGGGCCGTCCAAGCACTTCGACATCCTCGGACTCAAGATGTTCGACTCCTGCGAGATCCGCGTCCATCCCACGGGCAAGGCCATCGCGCGCTTCGGCACCAAGTCGCAGGGCCAGGGCCACGAGACCACCTACGCGCAGATCCTCGCCGAGGAGCTGGGCATCCCCGCCGCCGACATCCAGATCGAGGAGGGCGACACCGACACCGCGCCCTACGGCCTGGGCACCTACGCCAGCCGCTCCACGCCGGTGGCCGGGGCGGCCGCGGCGGTGGCCGCCCGCAAGATCCTCGACAAGGCCCGGAAGCTCGCGGCCCATCTCCTGGAGGTGGCGCCCGAGGACCTCGTCTACGAGCCGGGCAAGTTCTCGGTGAAGGGCGCCCCCAACCGGTCGAAGACCATCCAGGACTGCGCGTTCGCCGCCTACACCAATCACCCGCAGGGCATGGAAGCGGGGCTGGAGGCGGTGTCCTACTACGACCCCCCGAACCTCACCTACCCGTTCGGGAGCTACATCTGCGTGGTAGACATCGACAAGGGCACCGGGGAAGTGAAGGTGCGCCGCTTCGTCGCCATCGACGACTGCGGCAACATCATCAATCCCATGATCGTGCAGGGCCAGGTGCACGGCGGCCTCACGATGGGGCTGGCGCCGGCGCTCCTCGAAGAGATCCAGTACGACGAGAACGGCAACGTGCAGGGCGGAAGCTTCATCGACTACCTGTTGCCGACCGCCGTCGAGACCCCCAAATGGGAGACCGGCCACACGATCACGCCGTCGCCGCACCATCCCATCGGCGCCAAGGGCATCGGCGAGTCGGCCACCGTCGGCGCCCCCGCCGCCATCGCCAATGCGGTGGTGGACGCGCTCTGGCACCTGGGGGTGCGCCACGTGGACATCCCCATCACGCCGCCCAAGGTGTGGAAGCTCCTGCGTGAGAAGGGCGTGACCGACTGATGCCACCCACGGCCGCCTCGACGGCGGTGGGGGCTGGGGGGGAGCGGCGCCTCGCTCACCCTCCACCCGTGAACTAGTGCCCGAGCCCGATCTCCTCGGCCTCGCCGCCGCCCTGCGCGCGGCCGGGGAGCCCTTCGCCCTGGCCACGGTGGTGCGCTGCGAGCGCCCCACCTCGGCCAAGCCCGGCGCAAAGGCGTTGATCCGCGCCGACGGCGGGATCACCGGCTGGGTGGGCGGCGCCTGCGCCGAGCCCATCGTGGTGCGCGAGGCCCTGGCCGCCCTCGAGGACGGGCAGCCCCGGCTCGTGAGCCTCGTGGGCGAAACCGGGAGCTCGGCGACTCGCACCGAGGGCATACGCGAGCACCCCATGACCTGTCACAGCGGGGGCACGCTGGAGATCTACGTGGAGCCGTATCTTCCCAAGCCGCTCCTGGTGCTGCTGGGCCATGGGCCGGTGATCGACACCCTTGCCGCGCTGGGCGCGGCGGTGGACTACCGCGTGGAGATGGCCGAGGGCGACGATGCGGGTGCCACGCTCGACCGCCTGTCGCTCGGGCCCCGGGCGTCGGTCGTGGTGGCCACCCACGGCGAGGTCGACGAGGCGGTGCTGGAGCGCGTGCTCGCCACCGGCGCGGGCTACGTGAGCCTGGTGGCCAGCCGCAAGCGCGCGGGGGCAGTGGTGGAGCGCCTGCGCGCGCGGGGTGTGCCGCGCGAGCACCTCGCGCGCCTCAAGGCCCCCGCCGGCCTCGACATCGGCGCGGTGACCCCGACCGAGATCGCGGTGAGCATCCTCGCCGAGATCATCCAGCTCCAGCGCAGCGGCAAGTGGCCGGCGGGCGCGGCCGCGCCGGGATCAGCATTGCGTTTGATCTCCCCGCCCGCGCGGGAAGCCATCGACCCGGTGTGCGGCATGACCGTGAACCCCGCCACCGCGCGCCATCGCTCCGAGGCCGAGCGGGGCACGGTGTACTTCTGCTGCGGCGGCTGCAAGGCGCGCTTCGACGCCGCCCCGGAGCGCTATCTCCAACGCTAGCCCGGAAGGGGCCGTCCGGTCCCCCTCCGGCCCTGGCGCGCTACTTCCCTTCCAGCGAGCTCAGCGTCGAGTAGTCGGCCGTCGAGCCGTGACCCCCCGCGAACCTCTGCGGGGTGATCCCGTACTTCTTCACCCCCGCCACCACTGCGGCCTGACCGGGGTTCAGCTGAGCGCCCAGTGGCGTGCCCGGGCTCCAGAGATCGGTGACGAAGCCGAGCTTGGCATCCGGCACGTAGCCGATCAGCGTGGAGTCGGCGTGCGGGTTGGCGATGAGATAGGCGTGAACCTCCCGCGTGCCATCCCTCAGCACGTAGCTGTCGGCGACCTCCACGATGGCGGTCTTCGAGAGGTCCGTCACGGGGAGGTCGGGATTGCGCGTGTACGGGGCCGCCAGGATTTTCCGATAGTGCGCGGCGGCGCCTCTGCCCACCACGATGGTGGCGCCCTCCGCGGCATAGGCCCGAATGCCGCCGGCATGATCCATGTGATGGTGCGTGAGGATCAGGTACTTGACGGGCTTGCGGAGGTACTTGGCCCGCGCCGTGCTCAGCACCCAGTTGGACTGCCGGTCGCTGATCGGGGCATCGAACACCACCACATAATCCTTCATCTCGACCATGAGGCTGTGATGCGTGCCGCCTACCACGTGCTGCACGCCCGGCGCCAGCTGCTGCAAGCGCAGCCCGGTCGAGGCGCGCGTGTCCCAGCTCGGCGAGTCCGAGTCGAGGTAGACGCCGATGAACTGGCGTCGCAGCACCCACTGATAGGGCACGTCGCCGGTGGCCGGCTTCGCCGCCGCCGCGCGGTAGGCGTCGGGAATCGCGAAGCGATCCGCCGCCGCCGCGGGGTTCACCTTCACCTCCGCGATGCGCGTCTCCTGCACGAGCGCTCCGTTCAGCTCGTAGCGCTGAATGGTGGGCACCCGGAGGCCGTCCATGACCTGCCAGTCAGACAGCACGAGATCGTAGGTGGAGTCGCCCTGGATGTTGTCGTAGTCGAGCGTGCGGATGCGCGCGGGAAGGCCGGTGACGCGGTCGAACATGACGGTCAGGGTCTGGCTACCGATCCGGAAGTCCACCGCGGGGTAGGCGATGCCCTTCACGGTGACGTCGTCCACCACGGCCACGCGGTCGGGGCTCCGCTGCATGTCGAGGAGCAGCAGCAGCGAGCCGCGCTGGAGCTCACGCTGGGCGGCGGCCAGGCGCAGGCCCGACATGGAGTGAGCGGGCGGATTGGACTCCTGGCTCTGCTTGGTGCGCCCGTTGCTGTCGATGCCCGCCACGTAGCCGGCGTCCGCGGTCACGATCTCCGTGAAGGTAAACGTGCGCGGCGCCGGATAGGCGAAGTTCCGCACCCAGTCGATGCGGGTGGCGCGGCCGCTCACGTCGGTGAGCGCGGTGAAGGTGGACTCGCCGGCGAAGCGCGTTTCTCCCGACGGCACGTGGGATTGCTCGGGCTCCCACTGCCGCACGGTTCCCCTCACGGACAGGGTCCGGACGCGGGCGAGGGCATCCGCTCCGCCCACGGCCTCGATGCCGCGGGAGACCAGCGCCTGTCCCCGCTGCTGGGTGGTGGCGCAGGACATCACGGTCAGGACAACGGCCAGCAAGATTCCGATCCGCCTCATCGCGCTTCCCTCCTGGAGCTACGGTGGCCTGGAAAAGGTTCTCCGCACCCTACGGACGGGGGTTGCCGATGTCAAGACGCCTCGGTAGCATAGCCGCCATGCCGGAGCCGCCCGTCGATGAGCAGAAGCTACTAACATCGGCGGGGCGCGCCCCGCATCGTCTGTGGCGCGTGGAGGGCCCGCTCCGCATGTGCGCCAGACGGTCGTGCTGGTGAATGCCGCCCAGCGCCTGCCGAATCTCGCCTTCATCCTCTGAGGCCCCGCATGCTCAAGCGCATCGACCACGTCATGATCTGCGTACGGGATCTCGCCGCCGCCACCGAGGCCTATCGGCGCATCGGCTTCGACGTGCACTACGGCGGACCGCACGCCCACGGCGCCACCGAGAACGCCATCGCCTTTCTCGAGGAGGACTATATCGAGCTGATGAGCCCGCGCCGGGAGGCTCCCGCGCCGGCCGCCGGCAGCTCCGCGGCGCGCCTCGCCGAGTTCCTCGCCCGGGGCGACGGCTTCCGCTACGTGGCGCTCCAGAGCGATGATCTCGCCGCCGATGTGGCCGCGATCCGCGCCCGGGGCGTCGACGTGGTCGAGGGCGGCGAGGGCGGGCGCCGCACCCCCGCCGGCCGGGAGCTGCGCTGGCGCTCGGCCTCGCTCGGCCCCGGCAACCCCCTGCCCTTCTTCTTCATCCAGCACCTGACGCCGCTGGCGGAGCGCCGGCGGCAGGTACCGCGCCCCGGCGAGCATCCCAATGGCGCGCTCCGCGCCGACCGCGTCTACATCGCGGTGACCGACGTGGCGACGGCCGCCGCGACCTACGCCCGCGTGCTCGGCATGCCCGTCCCCCGGGTGCAGCGGGGCAACGTCATCAAGGCGGACATGGCGGTGTTCGACCTCGGCCCCACCGGCCTCACCGTGGCCCAGCCCGCCGAGCCCGGCCCCGCCGCGGAGGCGCTCGCACGTCGGGGGCCCGGGCCATTCCAGGTGCTCTACCGCACACGCAGCATGGACGCGGCGGCGGCCTGGATGGCCAGTCAGGGGCTCCCGCCTCCCGCGCGCGGCATCCGCAACACCGGCGAGCAGGCGATGCTGGTGGGCCCCGAGCACGCGTGCGGCGCCTGCATCGGCTTCTTCGGCCCCCCGTAGGCTCGACTGGGACTACCCACGGCTCTGACCGCGCGCTAGGATCCTCCGCCCCACACGAGCTGCCAGGCGATCCCGGCCGCGGTGAAACTCCCGCCGAAGCGCGCGTAGGCGCCGGTGCTGCCGTTGATCTTCACCGAGCTGTGGCGGGTGACGGGGAACGACAGGGTGACGCCGACCCGCACGTTCTCCTGGAAGGTGTCGCTCCGCACGCCGTCCACCGACACGCGTCCGCCGCGGTAGCCGACGGCGTTCAGCGACGCCCAGATCCCCCACGGCAGATTGTAGATGAGGTGCCCTTGGAGCGAGTACATGGGCTCCCGCTCGAGCGTCCGGTTGACGAGAAAGTCGTCGTTCGTGGTGAAGAAGGTGACGCCGAAGGCGAGCTCGAGTGTGACCGGGCCCCAGGCCTTGGACACGCCGATCTCCGGCTTGAAGGACCAGCGGTTGGCTCCCACGTTCAGGAGCTTGTCGTCGTCATACTGGCCGAGGGGCGCGCTCACGAGAAGACTGACTCCCACGATGAGATCCTGCCGGTAGTCGGCGAACTCCTCTCGCGTCATCGCGGGCGCGCCGTGGAGATTGACGGCGAGGCGGAGCTTCGGGTCTCCGAGGCCGGACACCTCTCGCTCCCGCTCCTCGCCCCGGAAGGTCGCCCGGCCCGACATCCAAGCGTAGGGCAGCACGACCCCGACGCTGCCGGACCGGCCCAGAAGGCCGAACGACCGCACGTAGGCGAGCCCCGTCGTGTGCATCTTCAGGCTCGCGTCCTGGATCGGCCCAGACGCGTCGAATTCGATGTCGCCCTCCGCGTAGGCATAGACCGCGGCCAGAAAGTTGAGGCCGATGGGGATGTTGGAGTACGCGCGCGGCTCGATCTGCTGGGCCTCGGAGAGGGGGACCACCCCGGGGAGGACGACCAGCGCCGTCACAAGGCCGACCACGGTCGGGACACGCCGCACGACCCACATCATGGCATGACCGGCCTTGACTCCGCCCCGTCCCTATCGCAGTCTCGCCCATGACCCGACATCCAGGGAGGACGCCATGACCACCACCGCCACCGCCCGCGACCCGCGGCTAGAGCTCGAGCAGCATCTGCACATGTACCGGCAAATGGCGAAGATCCGCGCCTTCGAGGAGCAGGTGAACGAGCTCTACAAGGGCGCGAAGATGCCCGGGCTGGCCCATCTCTACGTGGGCGAGGAAGCGGTGGCCGTCGGGGTGTGCGAGGCCCTCAAGCGCGACGACTTCATCACGAGCACGCATCGCGGGCACGGCCACTGCCTCGCCAAGGGCGCGGCGGTGAACCGCATGTTCGCCGAGCTCCTGGGCAAGGAGCCCGGCTACTGCCGCGGCAAGGGCGGCTCCATGCACATCGCCGACCCCGAGACGGGCAATCTCGGCGCCAATGCCATCGTGGGCGGCTCGGCCGGCATCGCCACCGGCGCGGCGCTGTCGGCCAAGATGCGCGGGACCGGCCAGGTCGCGGTATGCTTCTTCGGCGATGGCGCCCTCGGCCAGGGCGTGCTCTACGAGGCCATGAACATGGCCGCCCTCTGGAAGCTCCCCGTCATCTACGTGTGCGAGAACAACCTCTACGGCGAGTACACCGCCTGCGGCGAGGCGGTGGCGGGCGAGATCCTGGCGCGGGCGCGCGCCTTCGGCATTCACGCGGAGTCGGTCGACGGGCAGGATGTGCAGGCGGTGCACGCCACCATGGAGCGCCTTGTCGCGCGCGCGCGACACGGTGACGGGCCGGCCTTCCTCGAGTGCAAGACCTACCGTTACTACGGCCATCACGTGGGCGACGTGAACCGCGACTACCGGACGCGCGAGGAAGAGAAGGAGTGGATGAGCGCGCACGATCCGCTCCAGACCCTGGCCGGGCGGCTCATGAAGCAGGGCCTGGCCGACCCGGCCGTGTTCGACCGGATCGGCGCCGACGTCAAGGCGGAGATCGACAAGGGCGTGGAGTACGCCCTCTCCGCCCCCTACCCGCAGCCGGGTCAGGTGAACGAGGACGTCTATGCCTGACGTTCGCGTCTTCGCCTTCTGCACCGGGCAGATCGAGCTGGACCGCGCGAGCATGGTGTCCGACCTGGCGCCGGGCCAGCCGTGGACGGTGCCGGTGCTGAGCTTTCTCGTGGCGCATCCGCGTGGGCGGCTGCTCTTCGACACCGGCGTGCACTGCCAGGCGCGGGTGGACCCTCTCACCCGGCTGGGCGCCGAGCGGATGAAGCGGCTGGCCGTGAAGTCGCGCGAGGGGGAGGACGTGGTCCCGCAGCTCGCCGTCCTCGGCCTCACGCCGGACGACGTGCGCTACGTGGCGAACTCGCACCTGCACTTCGACCACTGCGGGGGCAACGAGTTCTTCCCGAAGGCGACCTTCCTCGTGCAGCGGCCGGAGCTCCAGGCCGCGCGGACGCCGGGCTTCGTGCCGAGGTACAACCCGAGCCCCATCGACTTCGACCATCCCCTCGACTATGAGCTCATCGAGGGGGAGCACGACGTGTTCGGGGACGGCTCGGTCGTGCTCTTTCCGACCTACGGCCACACCCCGGGCCATCAGTCGCTGCGCGTCCGGGCCGACAAGGCGATGCACGTGGTGTGCGCCTCGGATGCCTGCTACACGCGGGACAACATGGACCGGGACGTGCTGCCGAACATCCTGTGGGATGCCGCGGTGATGCGAGACTCGCTCGCCGCGCTGCGGCGGCTACGGGATCGGGACGGCGCCACCATGTTCTACGGACACGACCCCGATCAGTGGACGGCGGTCCCGCGAGCGCCCGCCGCGGTCGTCTGAGCGGGTCCGACTAGATCGCGCCGTCCTTCGTCAGGGCGGCAATGTCTGCGTCTCCGTAGCCCAGCTCCTTCAAGATCTCCTCGCGGTGCTGCCCCAGCAGGGGCGACGGCGTGATGGTCGTCGGTGAGGCGGAGAGCTTGATGGGATTCCCCACCGTGCGGAAGGGCCCTCGCACGGGATGCTGGACCTCCACGATCATGTCGCGGGCGAGGAGATGCGGGTCCGTCAGCACCTCGCCGGTGTCGAGACAGGCCCCGCACGGCACGCCCGCCCCGCCCAGGATCTTCATCACCTCGTGCTTGTCACGGGTGAGGGTCCACGCCTCCACCAGCGCGTCCACCTCGGCTCGGTTTCGCGAGCGCGCCTCCGCGGTCTCGTATCGCGGGTCGCCCAGCAGATCCTCGCGGCCCATCGCCTTCAGCAGCGGGCGCCACATCTGCTGCTGCGTGAAGATGAACACGTGGTCGTTGGGGCCGCCGCCGCGGCAGCGGTAGGTGGTGCCCGGCACGTTGGCTCCGAGCTGATTGCCGCTGCGCTCCCGGACCCGCCCGAAGCGCTGATGGTCGCGCAAGCTCACGCGGATCAGGTTCACCACCGCGTCCTGCATGGAGACCTCGACCCTCTGCCCCTCGCCGGTCTGGTGGCGCTGCATGAGGGCGGCGAGAATGCCGATCACGCAGTGCATGCCCGTCCCGGAATCGCCGATGGAGGGCCAGGTGTAGGTCGGCGGGCCGTCGGGGAAGCCGGTCACGCTCATGGCGCCGCCCATGGCCTGGGCGATGGGCTCATAGCTCTTGAAGTCCGCGTACGGTCCGTAGGAGCCGAAGCCCTTGATGCTGGCGTAGACCAGGCGGGGGTTGAGCGCGCGCACCACGTCCCACCCGAAGCCCAGGCGCTCGATGACGCCGGGGCCGAAGTTCTCCAGCAGTACGTCGGCCCCCTTCAGCAGGGCGCGGAACACCTCCTGTCCGCGCGGATGCTTGAGGTTCAGCGTGAGGCTTCGCTTGTTGGCGTTGAAGGCCAGGAAGAAGAGCGCGTCGGCGTCGGGGTGGCTCGCATCACGCTGTGCGTAGCGGGCCACGTCGCCGCGGCCCGGCTCCTCGACCTTGACCACGTCGGCGCCCAGCCACGCGAGCATCTGTCCACACGAGGGCCCAGCTTGATTGTTGGTGACGTCCACCACGCGAATGCCCGTGAGCGCCTGGGTCGAAGCGGGAGTGGTCATGGCGAAACACGTACCACAGCCGCCCCCGCCGGTCTAGAATCCCCGCATGCGCTTCGGGGTGTTCCACCAGGCCGCCGCCGCGGAGGGGGCGTCGCACGGCGAGCGGTACGCCGAGATGATCGACCTCATCGCGCTCGCCGACCGGCTGGGGTACGACGTGGCGTGGCTGGCCGAGCTACACTTCGGCGCCGCCTTCTCGCTCCTGTCGAACCCGCTGATGCTCGTGCCCGCCATCGCCGCCCGGGCCCCGCGCATCCGTATCGGCACCGCGGTGACGCTCCTGCCGCTGCACCATCCCCTCGCCTGCGCGGAGCAGGCCGCCATCGCCGACATCCTGTCCGGCGGCCGGCTCGAGCTCGGGGTGGGACGCGGCTCCATCGCCAGCCAGTTCCACGGCTTCCGCATCCCCTCCGCCGAAAGCCGGGCGCGCTTCGACGAGTGCCTCGAGATCATCCGCCTGGCGTGGACCGAGGAGCGGTTCAGCTATCGCGGCGCCTTCTACGAGATCGAGGAGCTGGCGGTGGTGCCCCGGCCCGCGCAGCGCCCGCACCCGCCCATCCGCGTCGCCGTGCACTCCGCGGAGAGCTTCGCCCACATCGGGAACACGGGGCTGCCGATCTATTCCGGCACCACCACCACCCCGCTCCCGCAGCTCCGCGAGTACATGGCGCTCTACCGCGGGCGCCTCGCCGCCGCCGGCCACGCGTGGCAGCCCGATCAGATGGCGCTGATGCTGCCGATCCACCTGGGGTCGACGGGCGCCGCCGCGCGTGACGCCATGCGACCCGGCGTACGGAAGTACTACGAGAACCTGCGCGCGATCTTCTCCGCCGTCCCCGACTCCTACGGCGAGCATCTGCCCCGGCTCAAGATGATCGAGGACACGCTCGCCGCCCTTCCCTTCGAGAAATTCTGCCGCGACCAGGGCGTGTTCGGGGACGTCGCCGAGGTGATCGACCGCCTCCAGGCCGCGCGCGACGACTTCGGCCTGTCCCAGATCATCTGCTGGTTCGATCAGGGCTCGATGCTGCCCCGGGCGGAAGTCGAGCGCGCGATGCGCCGATTCATGGACGACGTCGCGCCCAAGCTCTAGGAGACTGCCGCCGGGCGAGCCTCCGGCCGCTCGCGGAAGCTGAACGCGGGATCCAGCGGCGGGAGGGGCGCGCCGAAGAAGATGCGGCGCTGCACCCGGGGCAGGAGCGGCGAGCGCAGGACGATGGGCAGGAGCCGCGGCATCAGCCAGCGCACGACGGGGTTGGCGCTGGTCTGACCGAGGAGCACGCCCTGGGCCCCCAGCTGCAGGCGGTGGAGCGTCCGCACGTCCTCCTCGCGGAGGCGCTGAACGTTCCTCAGCACGTCATGGGGAATCGGCCCCTCGCCGAAGTGCGGGAGCAGGACCTGGGCAGCCACCGCCGCGGTGGCGAGGGCCACGTTGACCCCGATGGCGCCCGCCGGGCTCATGGTGTGCGCGGCGTCACCGATCAGCAGGAGACCGTCCCGCGCCCAGTCGCGCACGAAGCGGATGACGCCCTCCAGGGGGAAGAAGGGCTTGAAGTCGATGAGGCGCGCGGCGAACGACTCGAAGATCGGGTCGAATTGCCGCACGCGCCGCGCCACCGCCGCCACTCCCTCCTGGCGCCACTTCCGCCACTCGCCGGTGGGCAGGAGAATGCCGGCCTGGATGTGGTGGGGATACTTCGGCAGCATGAGCCCCCGCGTCTTGCCGAACGAGACATAGAAGGTGCTGGACCAGCCGGGCGGCTGATCGATGGTGAACCAGATGACGTCGAAGTCGTGGTGCTCGTACTCGGTCTGGAACTTCCCGAGGCGGGCGATCGCGGAGTAGCGGCCGTCCGCTCCCACCACCACGTCGGCGCGGATCTCGAAGGGCTCCTTCCCGTGACGCATGCCCTTCACCCCGACCACGCGCCCGTCCTCCTGGATGAGATCGGTGACCTTGGCGCCCATCCAGCACCGGAAGGAGGGAAACGGCTGCGCCTTCCGCAGGAGGGCGTCGAGGAAGATGGGCTGAGGCATCCAGATCGCGTAGGGATACTCGGGAGCGATGCGCTTGAACTCGAACGCACCGATCTCCCGCCCGTCCATCCGAATCCGGCCCGCGTCCAGGAGGGAGTGCGGCTGGTCCAGGATGTACTGGAGCAGCCCCAGCTCGTCCAGGAGATGCGCGGTGCTGGGCTGCAGCACCTCGCCGCGGAACTCGCGGTCGAAGTTCTCGTGCCCCTCCAGCACGAGGACGGCCACGCCCCGCTTGGCCAGGAGCAGCCCCAGCATGAGGCCGGCCGGGCCCCCCCCCACGATGCATGCCTTCGTCCGCGTCGTCGTCATCTCAGCCTCCTCGCTAACCGCCGAAGAAATCCCAGAGGGAGCGCACGGCCACCGCGCCGTCCGCCACCGCCGCCGCCACGCCCCGCGGCGACCGATGCCGCACGTCGCCCGCCGCGAACACGCCCGGGAGACTCGTCTCCAGAGTATAGGGGGCGCGCGTCTCGGGCCAAGCCGGTACCGCGTCGCCGTCGCGCCGCACGTGCCGCCCGGTCAGGACGTGATCGTGGCCGTCCCGCTGCACCACCTTCTCGAGCCACCCGGTGTGCGGGCCGGCGCCGATCATCACGAACACCGCCGCGACGGACAGGCGCTCGGCGGCGCCGGAGACCGAGCTCCGTACGTGCACGGCCTCCAGCCGGCTCTTCCCCTCGACGGCGGTCGGCTCCGTGTCGAGCCGGATGTCGATGTTGGGCATCTGGCGAATCTGCCGGACCAGATAGTCCGACATGGTGAGCGAGCGGCGCACGAGCACGGTCACGCTGGCGGCGTAGCGCGCCAGGTGTGTCGCAGCCTGACCCGCGGAGTTGCCGCCGCCCACCACCACCACGTCCCGGCCCGTCAACGCGGGCGCCTCGGCGATGGCCCCGCCATAGAACACGCCCTTGCCTCGGAGCGCGTCGGCCCCCGCGAGGTCGAGGCGATTGTAGGAGACGCCGGTGGCGATGATCACCGCGCGGGCCCGCACCTCGGTACCCTCGGCGAGGACGACGACGCGCTCCGCCCCGTCGGCCTCGAGCCCCGTCACCTCGGTGGTCACGAGGAACTCCACGCCCAGCGAGATCGCTTGCTCCTGAGCGCGCATCGCCAGCTCCGCGCCGGTGATGCCGCGGGGAAAGCCCAGGTAGTTGCGGATCATCGAGCTCGAGCCCGCCTGCCCGCCCACCACCTGCCGCTCGATCAGGATGGTCCGGAGCCCGTCGGCCGCGCCGTAGACGGCGGCGGAGAGGCCCGCCGGACCGCCCCCGATGACGGCGAGATCGTAGAGCCCGCCCTCGGCATGCGCGCCGGCGCCCAGCATCCGCGCCACCTCGGCGTTGGTGGGGTCGCCGAGGCAGCGGTCGCGGAACAGCACCGCGGGAAAGCCGCCCGCGTGCGCGGCCCGCTCGAGATGCGCCCGCCCCTCCTTCCCCTCGCGAGAATGGAACTCGTACGGCACCGAGGCGCGCTCGAGGAGGTCCTTCAGCTCGTGGCAGCGCCGGGCCCACCGGTCGCCGATGATGCGCACGATGGGGACGCGCGGCCGCGCGCTCCGGGCCCAGCGGGACAGGATCTCGCCCACCACCGGATAGAGCCGCTCCTCCGGATCGCCGAGGGGCGTCAGCACATAGGTGTCCACCTGGCCGAGCACGAGAGCGCGGCGCACCGGCGCGTAGGTCTCCCCCTCACCGTAGCCGATGATCACGCAACGGGCGGCCCGCGGGCAGAGATCCTGCGCCGCGGCCAGCCAGGCGAGGCTCCCGGCGATCACCAGCGCCACCGGCTCGCCGCCCTCGCACGCCGCCCCCAGCCGGGCCAGCGCGGCCTCGGCGTCGTCGGTGGCGATCACCTGGTAGTCCGGGGCGAAGCGCCGCTCGAGCGCCGTCGCGAGGGTGGCCAGCGTGTCCCGGTCGTCGTGCACCACGAAGAGGATGGGCTCAGTCATGGCTGCCTCCGCTCATCACCGGCGACAGGGCCGTCATCGGGTAGCCGCGGTCGCGCCAGGCGCGGTAGCCGCCCAGGAGGGGCCGCACGCGGACGATGCCGCGGCTCCGCAGCAGGAGCGCCATCCGCCCGCTGCTGGCCTCGTTGGGGCAGGTACAGTAGAGGACGATGTCGCGCTCGCGGGGAATCTCCGCGTGCCTCGTTTCCAGCTCGTCGATGCTCAGGTGGAGCGCCCCCGGGATGATGGCGGGCTCCGCCTCGAAGTCCAGGCGGTCTCGCACGTCCACCACCACCATGTCGTCGCCCGCGTCCAGCCGGCGCTTGAGCTCCTCCGGGCTGATGGTGGCGGTGCGGATCTGCCGGAGGAAGCGCCGCCGACCGATGAGCTTCCACGTGAGATGGACGCCGACGACCATGCCGAGCAGCGCCACCGCCCATGTGCCCATGCGCACGGCGTAGCGGGCGGCGAGCTCGAGCTGGGCGCTGAACACCCACCCAAGCGCCATGTACGCGCTCACCCACACGACGGCGCCCAGCGCGCTGTAGATCAGGAACAGGGGGAGCGGGATCCCGACCACGCCGGCCAGCGGCGGCGCGATGGTGCTGAGGCCGGGCACGAACTTCGCCAGTACCAGCGAGCGCGCCCCGTGGCGGCCGAAGGTGCGCTCGGTCTTCCGCACGCACGAGTTCGGCTCCATGGAGAGGCGGCAGAGCCAGCCGAGAACGCGGGGGCCGCACACGCGGCCCAGCCCGTACCACACCGTGTCGCCGATCAGCGACGCGACGCTGGCGAGCAGCACCACCACCAGCGGATCGAGGCGGCCGGCGGCGACGAGCCCGCCGGCGGCGAGGAGGAAAGGCTCAGACGGAAATGGGAGGCCGATCTGCTCGGCGAGCACCGCTCCGAACACCACCAGGTAGCCGTACCGGACGAGGACCGCGATGGCGGCTTCCATGTCTGCCTCCTCAGATCTTCTGCAGACGCGGGTCGATGATGCCGGCGAAGGACTCGACCGCGTCCGGGTCGAGCGCCAGCAGGGCCTGGCTCTCCACGGCCGTCAGCTCGCAGCCGCGCTCGGCGAGCTCGCGCAGCACCATCGCCGGCTCGGTGAAGAACCGGCGGCGAAAGCCTTCATCCGTGGCCAGCTTCCCGATCACGCCTTCCACGCTTCGCTGCGACATGCGCGGCCATGGTGCGATTCGCATGCCCGGCCGGAGGCTGCCGTGCCGAGATGGTCTTCGGGCCCGCTAGAACGAGGACTTACGGGGTATTGGCTAGGGGCGAGGACGAAGCTCGGGCGGCTGCGCGAAAACGGACAGCTGGCGGATAACGGACAGCCAGCCGGCGGACAACTGGTTAGCGCTTGGCGCGGGTCAGGCCGTAGCGCTTGAGGCGGGAATAGAGCTGGCCGCGGGCCAGCCCGAGCAGGCGCGCCGCCTCGGACTTGTTGTTGTTCGCCTGCGCCATGGCCTTCTGGATCATCTCCTTCTCCATGGCTTCCAGGCTCGGCCGCTCGTCTGGTGCCGGCGTCGCGGCGGTGGCCACGGCGGCCGCCGGCGTCCCACCGGCCAGCGCGATGGGCAGATGCTCGCCGGTGATGAGCCCGCCCTCGCAGAGGATCACGGCGCGCTCGATCGCATTGCGCAGCTCCCGCACGTTGCCGGGCCACGGATGCCCCATGAGCTTGTCGCGCGCGTCCCGGGAAAGCCCCGCCGCGGGACGGCCCACGCTCTTGCCGATATCCTCGAGAAAGGCCTCGGCCAGGACGAGGATGTCGTCGGGCCGCTCGCGGAGCGCGGGCAGGACGATCTCGAACACGCTCAGGCGGTAGTAGAGATCCTCGCGCAGCCTCCCGCGCTCCATGGCCAGCCGCGGCTCGCGATTGGTGGCGGCGACGACCCGGACGTCGGCTCGGATGGTGCGCGAGCCGCCCAGGCGCTGGAACTCGCGCTCCTGCAGCACGCGGAGGAACTTGGCCTGCACCGCGGGGCTCATCTCCGCCACCTCGTCCAGGAAGAGGAGGCCGCCCGCCGCCTGCTCGATGCGTCCGGCGCGGGCGGCGTGCGCGCCCGTGAAGGCGCCGCGGTCGTAGCCGAACAGCTCCGACTCCAGCAGCTGCTCCGGCAGCGCCGCGCAGTTCAGCGCCACGAACGGGGCGCCGGCGCGGCGCGAGGCGCGGTGGATGTAGCGGGCCACCACTTCCTTGCCCGTCCCCGACTCCCCGGTGATGAGCACGGTGGTGTCGGTCTCCGCCACCTTGGTGGCCTGGGCCAGCACGTCGCGCCACCGCCGCGAGCGGCCGATGGCGCGGTGCGGGGTCACCACCTGGAGCTCCTCCACCAGCGCGTCCACCCGCTCCTGGAGCCGCGTGGCCTGCTGCTCGGCCTCGTGGGCGCGCTGGGCCTGAGCGGCCAGGCGCTCGTGCGAGATGGCCAGCGCCACGTGATCGGCGACGCGGCGGGCCAGCTCCACGTCCTCCTCCCCGTACACGCGAGCGCGGCGCGCGGTGAAGAAGAGATAGCCCACGCGCTCGTTCTGCAGCCATACCGGCACGCGCAGCTCGGACCGTATCCCCCGCTCAGTGTACGAGCGCAGCAACGAGGGGTTCGGCGTGAACTCGCGCGTCTCGGACCGCCGGGTGCTGGGATCCCAGTACTGCAGCCGCACCACCCCGCCGGGCCGGGGCGCGTACTCGTGCACCAGGTAGAACTCCCAGGTGAGCGACTCGCGCCCGAAGTCAGTGGTGGGGTGATAGTCGGCGATCTGGGTCGTCGTCCCCAGCGATGAGGCGTGGAAGCGAATGCCGCCGTCGGGCTGCACGAGCCCCACGCTCAGGTGATCGTGGGGCAGGACGTCCCGCACCGCCTCGGAGATCTGGCTGAACACGGCCTGCACGTCGAGGGCGCGGGCCAGGGCCCGGAGCACGCCTTCGAGCGCGTCCCGGCGCTGGCGCCGGATGCGCGTGAGCCGCTGGAGCTGCGCGTGCTCGCTGGCGAGCGTGGCGAGGTCGGCGATGGGCTGTAGCGCCCGGCCATGCTCGGGTGTGTACACCCCGGGCTCGCGGTGCGCGAACCAGAGAATCTCCCGCGCGTCCGGCCCCAGCGGCAGCGCGAGCGTGGCGCGGTAGCCGATGGCGATCACCAGCCGGTCGCCCGCGAAGTCGCGATCGAGCTCGCGCGGCGCGTCACCCACGCATACCGGCCCGCCGCCCGGAGCCGGCCAGACGCGCGCGGAGTGATCGATGCGGCGGAGGACCCGGTCGCCCGCCCGCGACGGCGGTGTGCCCGGGCCCAGGGTCAGGCGCACGGCGTCATCCGGGGAGTCCGCATGCCAGATGCCCATCGCCTCGTAGGGAATCAGTAGCCGGGCCGCCGCGGCCACGTGGACCAGCACGTCTTCGAGGGGCAGCGAGTCGGCGATGGCTCGCGCGATGGCGGAATACGCCTCGCCGAGGCCGGCCGGCGCGCGCCCGGGATCGGTCATGCGGCTAGAGCACGGACCGCACGAGCCCGCCGTCGACGAGCATGGTCGTGCCGGTGATGTAGCTCGAGCGGCTCGAGGCCAGGAACGCCACCAGGTAGGCCATCTCCCGCGGCTCCCCGATGCGGCCCACCGCGGTCTCCCCCGCCCGCTGCGCCAGGGCCTGCTCCACGGGAATGCCCAGCTCGCTCGCGCGATTCGTCACGTTCGACAGCATGCGCTCGGTGAGGATGGAGCCCGGGCAGACATTGTTGACGAGAATGCCGTCCCGTCCCACCTCGTCGGCCAGGCTCTTGGCGAAGGCCACCACGCCCAGGCGCGTGACACCCGACAGCGCCAGGTTCGGGATGGGCTGATACACCGTGCTGGCCAGGATGTTGATGATGCGCCCGCCTCCCGCCTTCTTCAGATGCGGGATGGCCTCGCGGGCCATGCGGGCGAAGAAGAGCAGCGAGCGCTGCACCGCCGTCGCCCACTGCGCCTCGGTGGCGTTGACCGCCCGCGCCAGCGGCGGCCCGCCGGAGTTGCTCACGACGACGTCGAGCCGGCCGAACCGCGCTACCGTAGCCGCCACGAGATCGCGAATGGTCTCGGGTCGGTCGAGGTCGCCCGCCACCGCGAGGGTCTCGCTCCCGGTGGTGTCGCGGATCTCTTGCGCCGCCTTGTCGAGCTCCCCCTGCGAGCGGCTGCAGAGGGCGACCCGCGCGCCCTCCTCCGCGAGCACCTGGGCGCAGGCGCGCCCCAGGCCCTTGCTGGCGCCGCCCACGATGGCCACCTTGCCCTCGAGCTCCAGGTCCATGGCTGTCTCCTATTCGAGGGCCGCCGCGCCCACGCGCTCGGGGGTGGTCCCTCGCGCGGGCGCCGCCGCGGCCCCGGGCCGCTCGAGCCGGATGCGCCGCATGAGGGGGAGGAAGAGCGGCATCACCGTGAACATCACGGCGAGCAGCCAGAAGTCGTCGGCGTAGGCGAGGAGCTGGGCCTGCTCGACCGTCTCCCGGTAGAGCATGGCCACCGCCTGGCGCTCGGCGGTGAAGGCGTCGCTCCCGAGGCCGACGAAATGGCGCGCCCACCGGCCCAGGCGCGCGTGGGTCTCGGGGTCCCACACGTTGATGTGGCTCACCAGGTTCGACTGGTGGAACTGGCTGCGCTGGGCGAGGAGCGTGGTCACCACCGCGATGCCGACGCTGCCCCCCACGTTGCGCAGCATGCCGTAGGCGGCGGTGGCGTTCACCAGCTTCTCGCGCTTGATGGTGGCCAGCGTCAGGGTCGACAGGGGCACGAAGATGAAGCCGATGGCGAAGCCCTGGATGAAGCGCGGCAGGGCGAGCGCCCAGTAGTCCATGCCGAGCGTCAGCGACGTCATCATGTAGAGGCTCACCGCGTTCAGGAGGCAGCCGAAGGCGAGCATCCAGCGCTGATCCACCCGCGTCACCATGCCGGAGGCGAAGAGCGAGCAGATGTTGCCGAGCCCGCCGGGGGCGAGGACGAGGCCGGAGGTCCACGCGTCGTAGCCGAGCAGCTTCTGCGTGAACACCGCCACCAGCAGCATGCCGGAGAACATGCCGAAGCCCACGATGGAGATGAGGGTGGCGCCGGTGGCGAAGTTGCGGTCGGTGAAGACGGTCAGATCCAGGATGGGATCGGCCGCCTTGAGCTCGCGGACGAGAAAGCCCGCCAGGGCCACCACCGCCACCACGCTCATGGTCACGATGAGCGAGGAGTCGAACCAGTCCTCGCGCTCGCCGCGGTCCAGCACGAGCTGGAGGCACCCGAAGCCCGCGACCATGAGGCCGAGCCCCCACCAGTCGATCCGGCCCGCCTTGCGGAGATACGGCGGGTCGAAGAGAAAGGCGCTCGCCATGAAGAAGCCGAGCACGCCCACCGGCAGGTTGATGTAGAAGATCCACCGCCACGACCACTCGTCGGCGAGATAGCCGCCCACCGTGGGGCCCAGGATGGGGCCGAGGATGAAGCCCACGCCCCACACCGCCATGGCGAGGCCGCGCTGCTGGAAGGGGAAGATCTCCCAGAGGATGGCCTGGGACAGGGGGATGATGGGCCCGCCCCCCAGCCCCTGGAAGATGCGCGCGATGATGAGCGTGGTGAGATCGGGCGCCGCGCCGGAGAGGAACGAGCTCACCACGAAGAGCACGGTGCAGATCAGGAAGAACCGCTTGCGGCCGAATATCCCCACCAGCCAGCCGGTGGCGGGAATGACCACGGCGTTGGCGGCGAGATACGACGTGATGACCCACGAGACCTCGTCGAGCCCGGCCGACAGCGAGCCCTGTAGGTGCGGCAGGATCACGTTGGTGACGCTGGTGTCGAGGATCTGCATGAACGCCACCACCATCACGGTGAGCGTGATGGCCCACTTCCGCGCGGGGGAGATCGGCGGCGCGTCGGGGGCGGGCGGCGGCGGCGTCATGCGCGGCTCATGGCGATGGGATAGGATATGCGCCGGGCCGCCCCAACGCGAGGGGGCAAAGCCCGGAGGGGCGCCCCGATGGGGACGGGAGAGAACGTGGCCAGGCTCAAGGAGGCCTACCATCAGTGGCACACGAGCAAGGGCGGAAGCGTGGCCGCCTGGCTCGACCTCATGGCCGACAACGTGAGCGTGCGGTCGCTCGCCAACGGCGGGCCCGGCGCCGAGTTCACGCAGGAGATCCGCTCGAAGGCCGAGTTCAAGCGCTATTTCGACGGGCTCCTCACGGACTGGGAGATGATTCACTACACCACCGGGCAGTTCATCGCCGAGGGCGACTGGGTCGCCATGCGCGGCTCCACCGGCTGGCGTAACCGCGCCACCGGACGCGTGGTCGACACACCCAAGGCCGACTTCTGGAAGTTCCGCGACGGCAAGGTCGTGGAGTTCCACGAGTTCTACGACACTGCCGCGCTGTTCAACGCCGCCGCCCGCTGAGCGACCCGTGAGAACGGGCAGCGAGTACCGGGAGGCGCTCCACGACGGGCGCCGCGTGTGGGTGATCGGCGAGGGCCTGATCGAGGACGTGACCCTCCACCCCCTCACTCGCCCGATGGTCGAGGAGTACGTCGCCTGGTACGACCGGCATCACGATCCCGATTGGCGGGAGCTGCTCTGGGGCCCGCCCGACGCGACGGGGGCGCGCGTCTCCTGGGCCTTCACGGTGCCGCGGAGCGCGGCCGATCTCCGCGCCATGGGCAGGAGCTACGCGGCCACCCTCTTCCCCACGGCGGGGAACATCACCCACACCCCCGGCTACGGCAATCTCATCGCCCTCGGCATCCGCGACGTCGTGCTCCAGCGAAAAGTCTCCGCCGACCAGCTGGCCCAGGCCAGCCGCTACCGGGATGACATCGCGGAAACCGGGCGCTTCCTCACCTTCAGCGCGGGCGCCGCCACCATCGGCTATCGCCTGCGCGAGGATCCGAGGGAACGCGCGGCGCTCCGCATCGTCCGGGAGACCGATGCCGGACTCGTGCTCTCGGGCAAGGTCGGCATGCACACGAGCCCCGCCTACGCGGAGGACGTCTATGTCGGCGCCCACTCCGGCGTGGACTGGGCGGGGCACCGCGCGACCTTCGCCGTGCCGGTGGCGGCGCCCGGCGTCACCGTGCTCTGCCGCAAGGCCTCCGCGCGGCACCCGAATCCGTTCCTGGCGCCCCTGAGCCACCGCTTCGACGAGCTGGATGGGCAGATGTGGCTCGACAACGTGCTGATCCCGTGGGAGCGCATCTTCCTCACCGAGGCCTCGCCCGATCCCATCGCCGCGTGGTGCTTCTGGCATCAGCTCTATGCCTGGCTCGCCAAGGCGGAGTTCACGCTGGGGCTGGCGCTGGCGTGCGCGGATGCCATGGGGCTCCGCGAGCACGAGCCCACGCTGGAATACCTCACCGATCTCGTGATCGACGTGCAGACGGTGCGAAGCTGTCAGACCGCGGCCGAGCTGGATCCCGACCTCACCGAGGATGGCTTCTGCGTACCCGGACGCGGGCACGTGGCCGCGGGGAGCATCGCCATGCAGAAGGCGCGGCAGCGCATGGCGGAGATCCTGCGTATTCTGCCCGGCTCCTCCATGGTGGTCGCGCCGTCGGACAAGGACCTCACGACACCCGAGCTGGCCGCGGGGCTCGAGGAATCCTTCGGGGGCGGCGGCTACACCGCGCTGCAGCGGGCGGCCCTGCTCCAGCTGGCCGCCGACCATGTGGCGTCGGCGCTCGACGGGCGGGAGTCGGCCTTCGAGCTCCATGCCAATGGCGGCATCCAGGCCTGGCGGATCCGCCTCCGCCGCGCCTTCAACCGCTACACCGAGCTCGCCAACGGCGTGGTCCGGACTCTCAATCTCGACATGCCGGCCATCGACCTCGAGGGCCTGCGAAACGTGGCCATGCCACAGCGGCGGCCGGTGACGCCGCCGCCAAGGAGCACTCCATGAGCGTGCGCGAGCTGACCTACGGGGAGGCGGTGAAGGAGGCGATCGCGGAGGAGATGCGGCGCGATTCCCGCGTGTTCCTCATCGGGGAAGACGTGGCGGAGGCGGGGCATCCGTTCAAGACCCTGCTGGGCCTGGTGCAGGAGTTCGGCCCCGAGCGCGTCATCGACACACCCATCTCCGAGCCCGGCTATGCCGGCATCGGCGTGGGCGCGGCGATGACCGGCATGCGGCCCATCGTGGACGTGATGTTCGGCGACTTCATCACCCTCACCATGGATCAGATGGTGAACCAGGCCGCCAAGGTCCACTACATGTCCGGCGGCAAGATCAAGGTGCCCATCGTGTTTCGCACCACGCTGGGAGCCACGCGCCGCTCCGCCGCCCAGCACTCGCAGTCGCTCCACGCCTGGGTGAGCCACATCCCGGGACTCAAGGTGGCCCTGCCCTCGGGGCCCTACGAGGCCAAGGGACTCATGAAGACGGCCATCCGCGACGACAGCCCGGTGGTGATCTTCGAGGACAAGATGATGTACCGCGTGAAGGGCCCGGTGCCCGCCGAGGACTACACCATCCCCTTCGGCCAGGCGGAGGTGAAGCAGGCGGGCCAGGACATCACCATCGTGGCCACCAGCAGCATGGTGCCGGTGGCGCTGGGCGCCGCCAAGATGCTGGGCGAGGTGGGCATCAGCGCGGAGGTGATCGACCCGCGGACGACCTATCCTTTGGACAAGCGCGCCCTCATTGATTCCGCCAAGAGAACCTCTCGCGCGCTAGTGGTCGACGAGGGGTACGAGCGCTACGGCGTCACGGCGGAGATCGCGTCGGTGATCGCGGAGGGCGCCTTCTACTATCTCGACGCGCCGGTGAAGCGCATGGGCGCCATGGACGTGCCCGTGCCCTTCTCGCCGGTGCTGGAAGACCTTACGGTGCCGTCGGAGAAGACCGTGTTCGACGCGGCGAAGGCGCTCTGCGGCAAGGCCTGATGCCCACCACCGTCATCATGCCGGCGCTGGAGCTGGCGCAGGAGACCGGCAAGGTCCTGCGCTGGATGAAGGCGCCGGGCGACCCGGTCCGCAAGGGTGAAGCCATCGTCGAGATCGAGACCGACAAGGTCACGGTCGAGATCGAGGCGCCCGCCGCCGGCGTGCTCCGCGACGTCATCGCCCACGAGGGCGACATCGTCCCGGTGGGCCAGGCCATCGCCATGATCTACGCGTCCGACGAGGCCGCCGCCGGCCCCGCGCCCGAGTCCACGCTCTCCACCGCGTCTCCTCTCTCCCCTCAGGGGAAAGCGCACGGTGAGGGGCAAGGCAACGGGCGCCAGGGCGACGGCATCAAGGCCTCACCCCTGGCCCGTCGGCTCGCCGCCGAGCACGGGGTGGACCTCGCCCAGATCAAGTCGAGCAGCGGCAAGATCGAGAAGGCCGACGTGCTCGCCCACGTGGAGCGGCGGGCCGCCGCCGCCGCGGGCGCGGCCGCCCGGCTCACCGCCGCCTCGCCCAAGGCCCGCCGCCTCGCC
>DATEDO010000050.1:0-10355 GCA_035281625.1 Candidatus Methylomirabilota bacterium | reverse complement strand
AGGACAGGCGATGGAAGGTCACACCCATGCCGGCCGCCACGTCCCCGACCGCGTCGAACGCCTGGTCGTCCGTGATGATCTCGATGACGTCCCCGGGCCGGGCGGCGGCGAGCCACACGCCCGCGGCCACCGCGATGCGCAGATCGCTCCAGTCCTTCACGCCGGTGGACGGCGCGCTGTGGACGAGCTGGGCGCCACGCTGGGCGAGGAGACGCGCGGTGTCGCTGCTCGCGACCTTCCAGTTCCCCATCGCGACGAGATCGGTCAGATGGGACGCCCGATTGAGCTGGAGGTGGTCCAGCACCGCGGCCACGTGCTCTGGACGGCTCGAGTTCTCCACATCGAAGAAGATCCCGCGCCGCGTCGCGGGCAGCGGGCGCGGCAGCTCCGGCCCGGGCATGCGGCCGGCGAAGAGGCGCTCGGGGCTCGACACGACGATCGGCTCGGGCATCGCCGCGGGAGGCGGCGTCAGGACGTCCGGAGGATCGAGAGGCGCGGCCGGCGGGGCGGGACGGCGGGAGCGCTCGGGGCGCTGGGGCTTGTCCGCCTTGGCCTGGCCGGCGCGGCGGGAGGCGGGGCGCCGGGCCCTGGCCGCGCTCAAGAGGCAAAAACCGAAGAGATCATCCGCATGACTCGGGAGTATACGAGGGGTGGGCAACGCGCGGCAAGCCGACTACACTGTCCGGGCCATGGATTCGTCCGGCGCCCTGGCCACTCGCCCCGCCGTGAAGGCGGCGCTGGAGCTTCTGAGCGCCTGGGTCGACGGGCAGCGGGCGTACAGCGGCGTTCCCGGCGCGTCCCTGGCCGTGGTGCACGACCAGGAGCTCGTCTGGGCGGCGGGCTTCGGCTGGGCCGATCGCGCCCGCAAGGTTCCCGCGGCGGCGGACACCCTCTACCGCATCGCCTCCATCACCAAGACCTTCACCGCGACCGCCATCCTCCAGCTTCGCGACGCCGGCAAGCTGCAGCTCGACGATCCGCTCACGACGCATCTCCCCTGGTTCGCGATGCGGAGCAAGCACACCGACGCTCCGCCCATCACGATCCGTCATCTCCTCACCCACACCGCGGGCCTGCCGCGAGAGGCGCCATTCCCTTACTGGACCGACTTCGACTTTCCCTCGCCCGAGCGGGTTCGCGAAGGACTCGGCCGCCAGGAAGGCATTCTCGCGACCGAGACGCGCTGGAAGTACTCGAACCTCGCGCTGGCCCTCGCCGGGGAGATCGTGCAGGCCGTGTCGGGCGAGCCCTATGCCGGCTACGTCAAGGATCACATCCTGGATCCGCTGGGGATGAAGGACACGGTCGTGCTCGCTCCGGATTCCGGCGATCCCCGTCTCGCCCGGGGGTACGGGCGCCGCATGCCGGACGGCCACCGCGCGCCGGCCCCCCATGTGGACACGCGAGGCATCAGCGCCGCCGCCAACATGACGACTTCGGTGGTGGATCTCGCGCGCTTCGCCATGCTGCAGTTTCGCGACGGGCCGGCGGGCGGCGCCCAGGTCCTCCGCGGCAGCACGCTCCGGGAAATGCAGCGCATCCACTGGCTGGAGCCCGACTGGCAGGCGGGCTGGGGGCTCGGCTTCCGCATCCAGCGCGTGAATGGCAAGACGAGCTTCGGTCACGGCGGCTCCCTGCCCGGCTATCGCACCAACCTTCGCGTGTGGCCGGTCGAGAAGGTGGCCGTGATCGCCATGACCAACGCCGATGACGGCGATCCCCAGACCATGGTCGAGCGAGCTCAGCAGTACCTGGGGCCCCCGCTGGCCAGGGCCACCGCGAAGGACGACACGCGCCGGGTGGATCCCGCCTGGCAGCGCTACACCGGGCGCTATCGCAGCCGCTGGGGCGACCTCCACGTCCTCCTGGTCGAGGAAGGCCTGCTCGTCATCGAGCCGAGCCTGCCCGATCCCATGCTGACGGCCATCCGGCTCGATCCGATCGAGGGCCCGCCGCACACCTTCCGCGCGGACACCTCGGACGGCTATGCCAGCCATGGGGAGCCGGTGGTCTTCGAGCTGGACGAGGGCGGCCGGCCGACGCGAGTTCGCATCGGCCAGAACTACCTGGACGCGGTGGAGAGCTGGTAGCTACGCGAAGACGATCGCGCGGCGCGGGTTGTCCACGATGAGCCCGCGGATCGCGCGATCGTCGAGCCCCTTGCGGCGCAGACGGGGCACGACGTTCAGCAGGAGGTGGTGATAGCCGAAGCCGCCCCACCTGGTCAGGCAGTGCTTGTAGGCGATGTCGTGCGACATCAGCACCTGCCGGGCGTGGCCGTCCTCGATGAGCCGCAGGATCTGGGCCATGCGCCCGCCGTCATTGGGCATGTCGAAGTCGGGGTTGTAGGGGTAGTACGAGGTCTCGAGACCGAAGAGGTCGTACTCCAGATAGCAGCCGGTCTGGGCTAGATCCATCAGGTGCTTGCGATCCGCGATGGTGCGGTCGATGTGGCACATGATGGTGCGCTTGGGATTGCCGCCCTCCTTCTCGACCAGCTCCATGATCTGCATGGGCGCGCGGGGATTGCGGCCGGGATGGATCATGAGGGGCGCCCCGGTCTGGCGCTGCGCTGCCACCGCCGCGCGCGCGACCCTCTTCTCCGCGTCCGTCCACGGCCAGGTGCAGCCGATCTCGCCGATGAGCCCCGCCCGCACCCCGGTGCTCCCCACGCCGGTGGTGACGTCGGCCACGATCTCGCGGGTGATGTCGTCCTGGCTGCGCGCGGCCAGGCCGGCGGGGTGCGCGGCCTGGACGTAGTAGCCGGCGCCCATCACGATGTTGAGCCCGGTGGCCCGGGCGAGGCGGGCCAGGGCCTCGGGATCGCGGGACAGGCCGCCGTTGGTGGGGTCCACCATGGTCTGCCCGCCCGCCTGCTTGAAGAGCAGCGCCTCGTCACGGGCCACGTCCTCGTCGAGGAGCCGGAGATTGTCCAGGTTCGAGGAGAAGTTCTGCCGGATCCACCCGAGATTGGCCATGCCGACGGGCGCCAGCGCGCGGCCCTTGTCGGCGGCCGCCTCCGGCTCCTTGAACATGACCTTGAAGTCGATGAAGAGGTGCTCGTGGGGGAGCGTGATCCCGAGCTCATCGCCGGCCACGGGGCCGAGCACGGTCTGCGCCTTGCCGGTCAGGGGGGTCTTGGGCATGGCGGGACTCTAGCACGGGGCGTTGTGCACGATGGCCGCCGTATGGTATATGCAGGCAAGCTCAGAGGTCATCGCCGCCCTCGCTGCATTCACGCACCCGGAACCGTGACCGAGGAGGAGACACCATGAAGCGATGGGCCCCGCTGTGCGCTGTCCTCACCCTGACCGCCGGCCTCCTCGCGCCGCCGCTCCATGCGCAGACGAAGGACACGCTCATCGTCGCCCTCCCCTCGCATGCGCCGACCATGGATCCCCACATGCACTTCGAGCGGGTGGGCATCCTCGTGAACATCAACATGTTCGACTCCCTCCTGCACCGGAACACCAAGCTCGAGTTCGAGCCCTCCATCGCGACGTCGTGGAAGGCGCTGTCCGACACGCAGTGGGAGTTCAAGATCCGGAAGGGTGTGCGCTTTCACAATGGCGACACCCTCACGCCCGCCGACGTGAAGTTCTCGTTCGACCGCGTGATCGACCCGGCGAAGAAGTCGCCCCAGTACGGCAATGTCCGCGCGATCAAGGAGGTCAAGGTGATCGACGCGGAGACCGTGCACCTCATCACCGACAAGCCCTTCCCGTTACTGCTCGAGCGGCTCGTCTTCTTCCCCATCGTGCCCAAGAAGCACGTCGAGTCAGTCGGCGATCAGGCCTTCGGGACCACCTCGCCGGTGGGCACGGGGCCGTGGAAGTTTGTCGAGTGGAAGCGCGACCAGGTGATCCGCCTCGAAGCCTTCGACGGGCACTGGCGCGGCAAGCCCGCCTTCAAGAACCTGAACTTCCGCGCCATCCCCGAGGTGGCGACCCAGGTGGCCGAGATCAAGACCGGCGGCGTGGACATCATCCGCAACGTCGCCGCCGATATCGTTCCCGAGCTGAAGACCCACCCCATCGCCTACATCTCTTCGACTCCGATCCTGCGCGTCCACTACGTGGGCTTGGACATGCGCGTCCCGCCGTTCGACAAGAAGGCGGCGCGTCAGGCCGCGAACTATGCCATCGACAAGACCACGATCATCCAGAAGCTCGCGGCCGGGCTCGGGCGCCAGGTGGCCACGGTGGTACAGCCCCCGGCCTTCGGCTTCGATCCCGACGTCAAGCCGTACCCCTTCGATCCGAAGAAGGCCAAGGAGCTGCTGGCCCAGGCGGGCTTCCCGAGCGGCATGGACATCACCCTCCACAGCTCGAGCGTTCCCAACCGCGCCGAGTTCGAGGCGATCTGCCAGATGCTGACGGAGGTCGGCCTGCGTGCCACGCCGAAGATGTGGGATCCGGGTCCAGCGTGGAACAAGTTCTTCCAGGCCGAGGGCAAGGCCACCCACGGCATCTACGGGACCTGGGGGAACTACTCCGTGTTCGACGCGGACGCGGTGCTGCACCCGCTGTACCACACGGAGCCGGGCGGCTGGATCGGCAAATGGTACGCGCGCGTGGAGGGGCTGGACAAGCTCATCGACGAGGCGCGGTCCAGCGTGGACCAGCCCAAGCGCAAGCGGATCTACTCGCAGATCCAACAAATGATCCGCGAGGAGGCGCCCTCCATCTTCCTGTGGACGCAGTACGACACCCTCGGCATCTCGAAGAAGGTGCAGTACGCGGCCCGTCCCGACGAGTGGCTCTGGCTGTTCGAGGCGAAGCCGGCGGCCCGTTAGCGGCGAAGGGGCGCCCTCGTGCTGACCCTGCTGGTGCGGCGCGTGCTCCGGCTGCTCGTCGTGCTGGCGGGCGTCTCTCTCGTCACGTTCTCGATCCTGCAGGTGAGCGGCGATCCGGTGGCGCTCATGATGCCGGAGGCGCCGGAGTCCGATCGCGCGGTGCTGCGCGAGAAGATGGGGTTCAACGAGCCCCTTGTCGTGCAGTTCGCCCACTTCGTAGGAAGCCTCGCGCAGGGCGATTTCGGCCAGTCTTTCTTCCACCGCGAGCCGGCCTTGCCCTTGGTCCTGGCCCGAATGCCGACCACGTTGCTGCTCGCCGTCGTCGCCATGGGGCTGTCGCTGGTACTCGCCGTTCCCATCGGCATCCTGAGCGCGGTGCGCCGCAATTCCGCGTTCGACCACGGCGCCACCCTCGTCGTATTCCTCGGCACCTCCATGCCCGTGTTCTGGACGGGCATCATGCTGATCCTGCTCTTCGCCGTCCAGCTCCGCGCGCTGCCCGTGTCGGGCTGGGAGACCTGGTCCTCGCTGGTCCTTCCCGGATTCACCCTGGCCACCTTCTCGACCCCGCTGCTCCTCCGCATCGTCCGCTCGAGCATGCTCGAGGTGATCAACCTGGACTACGTGCGGACCGCGCGCGCCAAGGGCGTGTCGGAGTGGTTCGTCATCTGCCGCCATGCCCTGATCAATGCGGCGTTGCCCCTCGTCACCGTCGCCGGCCTGCAGTTCGGCATCCTCCTGGGCGGCGCCATCATCACCGAGACGGTCTTCGCAGTGCCCGGCGTGGGCCGGCTCATCGTGGGCGCCATCCGGCAGCTCGACTTTCCCATCGTCCAGGCCGGCGTCTTCGTCCTCGCCCTCATCGTCGTCCTCGTCAACTTCGCGGTGGACATGCTCTACGTCTATCTGAACCCGCAGATCCGCGTGCGCTGAGACCATGGCCGTCGGCACCCTGGCGCGGCCCGCGAACATGCGCGCGGGCGCCGAGCCCACCGCCGAGCGCTCGCGCGTCTGGCGCAAGTTCGTCCGGAATCCGGCCGCCATCGCGGGCGCCCTGATGCTGCTGCTCGTCGTCGTCGCCGCCGTCTTCGCCCCCTGGGTCGCACCCCACGACCCGGCGCGACAGAGCCTGATCCGGCGCTTCACGCCGCCCATCTGGGCGGAAGCCGGCAAGAGCGCGCACGTGCTCGGCACCGATCAGGTCGGCCGCGACATCTTGAGCCGCATCATCCACGGCGCGCGCGTCTCGCTCATCGTGGGCATCGCGGCGGTGGCGGTGAGCCTCACCGTGGGCGTCACCCTTGGCCTCCTGTCCGGCTTCCTCCACGGCCGCGTGGACACCGCAATCATGACGATCGTGGACGTGCAGCTGTCGTTTCCTCAGCTCCTCCTCGCCCTCGCCTTCGTGGCCGCGCTGGGCCCGAGCCTCCTCACGATCATCGTGGTGCTGGGTCTCACCGGGTGGGAGCGCTACACGCGGGTGGTGCGGGCCGAGGTGCTGGCCCTCCGTGAAAAGGACTTCGTGGAGGCGGCGCGCGCGATGGGCGTGTCCACCACACGAATGATCCTGCGGCACCTGCTGCCCAACACGTTCTCGTCCATCATCGTCCTGTCCACCCTGCAGGTCGCGCAGGCCATCCTGCAGGAGGCGGCGCTGTCCTTCCTCGGCGTGGGCACGGGCAGCGCCTACCCGACGTGGGGCCAGATGATCTCGCTCGGTCGCGACTTCGTCAGCGTGGCGTGGTGGCTCCCGACCTTCCCCGGCCTGGCCATCCTCGTCACCGTGCTCGCGATCAATCTGGTCGGCGACCGGCTGCGCGACGCCCTCGACCCCCGGGTCCAGTAGCCCCCCAGGCGGAGGCGGACTTGCGGTAGAGTACGGCCCATGGCCATCCCGGCCCCCGCGCGCGCCTCCGCTGACGTCGGTCTCATCGGGCTCGCCGTGATGGGCGAGAACCTCGCGCTCAACATGGCCGACCATGGGTATCGCGTCGCCGTGTACAACCGGACGACCGCGGTGACCGAGAAGTTCCTCGCCCAGCACCTCGACACGCCCGGCGGGCTCGTGGGCGCCGCCGCGCTGCCGGACTTCGTGGCCGCGCTCCGGAAGCCCCGCAAGATCATCGTGCTGGTCAAGGCCGGCCCGCCGGTGGACGCGGTGGTGGAGCAGCTCCTGAGCGCGGGCGTCGAGGCCGACGACATCGTGGTCGATTGCGGCAATAGCCAGTGGACCGACACCATCCGCCGCGAGAAGCAGTACGCCGCGGGCTGCCGCTTCTTCGGCTCGGGCGTGAGCGGCGGCGAGCTGGGCGCGCGCTTCGGTCCGTCCATGATGCCGGGTGGCCACCCCGACTCGTGGCAGCATCTGCGCCCCATCTGGGAGGCCATCGCGGCGAAGGTCGACGCCAGGACCGGCCAGCCGCTCGAGGACTACGCCGCCGGCAAGCCCGTGACGGGCGGCGAGCCCTGCACCGCCTACATCGGGCCCAACGGCGCCGGGCACTACGTGAAGATGGTGCACAACGGCATCGAGTACATCGACATGCAGCTCATCTCGGAGGCCTATCACCTCCTCAGCGCACTGGGCGGCATGAAGCCCGACCAGCTCTCCGAGATCTTCGCCGAGTGGAACCGGGGTGAGCTCTCCTCGTATCTCATCCAGATCACCGCCGACATCCTGCGCCAGCGCGATCCCGCCAACCCCCGCCGCTTCTTCGTGGACGCGGTGCTGGATGCCGCCGGCCAGAAGGGCACGGGCAAGTGGACGAGCGTGAGCGCGCTCGACATGGGCATCCCCGCCAACGCCATCGCGGAGGCGGTGTTCGCGCGCTGCCTCTCGGCGCTGAAGGAGGAGCGCGTGGCGGCGGCCAAGGTCCTCAAGGGCCCGCGCCCACGCCATCGCGGGTCGAAGACACGTCTGGTGGAGTCGGTGCGCCGGGCGCTCTACTCGTCCAAGATCTGCGCCTACGCGCAAGGCTTTCAGCTCATGCGCGCGGCCCAGGACGAGTACAAGTGGACGCTGGACTTCGGGACCATCGCGGCGATCTGGCGGGGCGGGTGCATCATTCGCGCGCGCTTCCTCCAGAAGATCACCGAGGCGTATCGCCGCGATCCAACGCTCGTGAACCTCATGCTGGACCCCTACTTCAAGCGGGCGCTCGCCGCGGGCCAGGACGCCTGGCGGGAAGTGGTCGGCCTGGCCGCGAAGCAGGGCATTCCCGCCCCCGCCTTCGCCAGCGCGCTGGCGTACTTCGACGGCTATCGCGCGGCGCGGCTCCCCGCCAACCTGCTTCAGGCGCAGCGCGACTACTTCGGCGCCCACACCTACGAGCGGGTGGACACCCCGCGCGGGAAGTTCTTCCACCTGGACTGGCCGGACCCGAAGCGCCCGCAGTACCCCATCTGATCGCGTCGTGGCCGCGCCGCTGACGTTCGGCACCAATCGCTTCGGCTTTCCCGACCCGGCGCGGCTCGCCGCCACCTGTCGCGACGCGGAGGCCGCGGGCTTCGATCATCTCTGGTTTCCCGACAGCCAGCTCCGCACCGGCGACGTCTTCGTGAACCTCCTGACCGCCGCCCAGTCCACCCGGCGCGCCAAGGTCGGCACGCTCCTCGTCAACCCGGTCACGCGCCACCCGACCGTGATCGCGTCGAGCGCGGCCACGGTCGATCTCTACGCGCCGGGGCGCGTCTACCTGGGCATCGGCGCCGGCGACACCGCGGTGTTCCAGGTCGGCCTCAGGCCCGCGCGGCTGGCCGAGCAGGAAGCGGCGGTGCGCATGATCCGCGGCCTGCTCGCCGGCGAGGGCCAGGAGCTCGGCTGGACCGCGCCCTCGCGCCTGCAGACGCCGCGCCCCGTGCCGGTGATCGTGGCGGGCAGCGGCCCCCGGACGCTTCGAATGGCGGGACGTGCTGGGGACGGCGCGGTCATTCGCATCGGCGCCGATCCGGCCCTGGTCCAGTGGGGCTACGAGGAGTTCTGCGCGGGCGCGCGGGAGTCCGGCCGTGATCCGGCCTCGCTCTTCGTGGCGGGGCATTTCCACACCGTTCTCACCGACGACGTGGAGCTGGCGGAGGCGCGCGGTCGCGTGATGGCCGCCGGCTACTACGAGGTCAACCGCGGCACGTGGGCGCGGCTGGGGCTCGGCTGGCCGTGCGCGCCCATCGAGCGCCTCCTGGAAGAGGTCCGTCCCGACTTCCACCACGCCTTCGACATGGAGCTGGCGGCCAAGCACGTGGAAGCCATCCCGGTGGAGGTGGCGCGGCGCTTCTGCCTCATGGGCTCCGCGGCGGACGTGCGCCTCCAGCTCGAAGGCCTCGTGGAGCGCTTCCCGTGGATGCGCCACGTGATCCTCCAGCCGAACATGCCCGGGCCCGGGTTCATCGACGCCTGCGGCATGGAGATCATCCCGGCGTTCCGGTAGCCCCCTCGCCCTGGCCGTAGAGCCGCATCGCCGCCCGCACTTCCCCCAGGGTCGCCGCCGCCACCGTCCGCCCGCGGGCCGTGCCCTCGCGCAGCACCCGGTGTACCGCCGGGAGATCGCGCGCCCACTCGGCGCGCCGCCGGCGAATCGGCGTCAGGAAGGCCTCCAGCACCTCCAGGAGGCGGGCCTTCACCACGGTGTCGCCCAGCCCACCCGCGCGATAGCGCGCCTTGAGCTCGGCCACCGCGGCGGCGTCGGGATCGAAGGCGTCGAGATACGCGAAGACGGGATTGCCCTCCACGCGCCCCGGATCCTGCACGCGGAGGTGCTGCGGATCGGTGAACATGCCCCGTACCTTGCGCGCCACCGTGTCGGCGTCATCGGAGAGATTGATCACGTTGCCGAGGCCCTTGCTCATCTTGGCCCCGCCGTCGGTGCCGGGCAGCCGTGACACCTTGCCCAGCAGGGCCTCCGGCTCCACCAGCACCGGCCCATAGGTCCGGTTGAAGCGGCGCACGATCTCCGCCGCCACCTCGATCATGGGGAGCTGATCGTCACCCACCGGCACGAGATGCGCCTTGAACGCCGCGATGTCGGCGGCCTGGCTCACCGGGTAGACGAAGAAGCCGGCGGGCACGTCGGCCGCGAAGCCCTTCTGGCTCATCTCGTCCTTCACGGTGGGGTTGCGCTGGAGCCGCGCCACCGTGACCAGGTTGAGGAAGTAGACGGTGAGCTCGGCCAGCTCCGGGACCTGGCTCTGCACGACCACGGTGGCCGCATCGGGATCGAGGCCCACCGAGAGATAGTCGAGCGCGACCTCCACCACGTGCTCGCGTATGCGCTCGGGCACGTCCGCATGGTCGGTGAGGGCCTGGAGATCGGCGATGAGCACGTAGGTCGTGTGCTCCCGTTGAAGGGCCACCCGCTGCTGCAGGGATCCGACGTAGTGGCCGAGGTGCAGCGGGCCCGTGGGCCGATCACCGGTGAGAATGGTCTTCCGCATTGGCCTCCCTCCCGAAATGAAAGAACCGCCGGCCTCGACAGGAGCGGCGGTTCTGGAGACCAGGGAGCCGCCCATCGAGGCAGCCCCCAGGGAAATTACGCTACGGGGCCACCGGAGCCGGCGGCCACCACCA
>DATEDO010000049.1:0-24702 GCA_035281625.1 Candidatus Methylomirabilota bacterium | reverse complement strand
TTGGCGAGGTTGGCATCCACCCCCGCGCCCAGCCCATTCCCCCAGGCAATGACGCTGTAGGCGGAAAGTCCGGTCGGGACGGTGGTCGAGCCGTCGGTGGTCACCGTGGACGGCCCGAAGAACCGGCTGCCGGAGCCCGCGGGACCCGACGTGTGGGTCTCGGTGCCGTCAACGAAGCCGCTGCTCTGCGTGAAGGTGAAGGCATGGGCGCTCGCCGACAGCAGAAGCGACAGCCCGAGGGCTCCCGCGGCGGCCAGCAGCCCCTTGGTTCTCGTGACGATCATCGCGTCGATCCCCCTGTGTGCCTGTGTGCCGCCTCCGTTCCGGCGGGGCGGCTTGACGGCGTCTCGATCGAAGGGGGTACCGCAGGGTCTGTGCCAGGACACCGATGTGTGTCGAATCGCGGACTTCCAGAGCAGAACTACGGGTGCTGTCGCGGACCTGTAACGATCACCGACTCGTATGAAGTATGTGCGCCCTGGCCACCACGCAAAGAGTTCACGATCATCCGCTCGGCGAGGGGGCGGGGCGTTTCAGTGAAACGCGCTCCCCGGCCCGGACGCGCGATCGGCGACGCCCCGCTACGGCGTCGCCGATCGGCCCGGCCCGATGCGCCGGAAGGGGCGCTCTCTACTTGAGGGGGGAGAACGCGGACGGCATCACGATCTTGGTCTCCTGCGTGATCAGCCGACCGCCGCCGCCGGGCGGGGGCCAGATGCCCTTCTTCCGCGCGTCCTCACGGATCTGCATCCGCTGATCGAGGCTCGAATAGGCCCAGATGTGCACGAAGCCGTTGGCGGTGCCCAGCTCGACGCCGCCCGCGAGCACGACCGGAGAAAGCTTCATCCGCTCCGGCAGGGCGCCCTCCCAGCCCTTGGCCGTCTCGGGGAGCATGCCGGCCTTCAGCGTGTAGTAGCGGATCTCGAAGAAGGGCCCCATCTTCCCGGGCTGCACCTCGGGCACGAAGGGAAACGGCGTCACGATCTCCGACTTCATCGTCTGGATGAATTCGGCGATCTTGGGCGGCCAGTTGGCGTCCTTCGCCGCTTCGCCGCGAATGCGGGCGCGCTCGGCGAGATCCCGATAGCCCCATACGTGGATGATCTCGTTGAGGGGCCCGATCTCGGTATGCCAGAAGGCGGTCAGCTCGGAGTACTTCTTCCGGTGCTCGTACCCCTCGCCGAACCGCTTTTCGACCTCGGCGAGGCTGCCTGGAGTAATGCGATACGTCCGGATCTCGTAGATCACGCTCGGCTCCTTTCGGCTAGAAGAGGCGCGCGCCGCGCCGGACCCCCATCGGCCGGCATGGCGCAGCCATCCTAACCGACCGGCCGCGGCAGGGCCAGACCACCCCACCGCGGCCACGCCGGACGAGCTGAGCGCCTCGAGCGGGTAACGCTAGGTGCGCGATTCGTCGGCGGCCGGCTCGGCCGGCGCGTCCGCGTTCGAGCGGCGTTCACGGTGCTGCTGCCAGCGCACCTGCATGAGGGCCTTGAGCTTCTCGCGCTGCTCGGCGGTGAGCTGAGCCTTGCCCTGCTCGTCCGCGCGGATCCGCGCGATCTGCCCGTCCGCCCGCATCTTCTCGATCTCTCGCACCTTGGCCTCGACTTTCCCGAGGTCCACGGTATCGGCGCGACGGAGCGCCATCAGATCCAGGCCGGCGATCTGCAGATCAGCCCGGCGCTGAATGCCGGCCCGCATGGTGTCCATCGTGAGCTTCTGGAGCGCCTCGACCTGCTGAGGGTTCAGCCCCAGCTCGGCGCGATGGCGAAGGGCGATGCCCGCGTAGGTGGGCATGCGGCGATGCCGGAAATGCCGGTGATGGCCCATGCGGCGGTACTGGCCCGGCTCGTGGGCCCGCCCCATGCGGGGCCCGCCCGCGGTGTCCGCGGCGGCGATCGTGGAATCGGGAGCCACCGCGGCCGGAGCTTCGGCGGCGGCGGCGGGAAGCGCCAGGCCGAGGCCCAGCGCGAGCGCTGCGAACGTCCGAGTGGCATTCATTGGTCGTCCTCCTCACTCCTACAGACGAGGGAAGCGGCGCTTCCGTTGACATGCCCCTCGAGGCCTTGACGGGCCGTGCGACGGAGGGCAGTCTACGGGGGCATCACCTGACCGCCACCAGCACCGACGGAGGACCTTCCATGGCCGATTTCGTGGTCGAGGACGTCGAGTATCTGCGGCACGGCGACAAGCCCCTGCTCGCCCGCCTCTTCCGGCCCGCCGGGGACGGGCCCTTCCCGATGATGGTGGATCTCCACGGCGGCGCCTGGTGCAACGGCAACCGCACCAACGACGTGGTGATGAACGAGGCGCTCGCCAAGAGCGGCGTCATCGTGGCCGCGCTGGACTTCCGCATGCCGCCCGACGCGGGCTACCCCGCTTCCCTCGCCGACATCCACTACGGCATCCGCTGGCTCAAGGCGCGGGCGCGCGAGATCAAGGGCCGCGCCGACCGGGTCGGCGCCATCGGCATCTCGAGCGGTGGCCATCAGGCCATGCTGCTGGCGATGCGCCCCAACGACGCGCGCTACGCCGCGCAGGCCCTGCCCGCCGGCTCGCCGTCCCCAGCCGGCGCAGCCAGGATCGACGCGCGCCTCCGCTGCGTGGTGCTGTGCTGGCCCGTGATCGATCCGCTCGGGCGCTATCACTACGCCAAGAAGCTCAAGGCGGCCGGGCCGCCGTACCCCGAGGTGGTGGATCGCGTGCTGCCGCTCCACGACCTCTACTGGCCCGGCGAGGCGGCGATGGCCGAGGGCAATCCCGTGCTCGCCATGGAGCGCGGCGAGCCCGTGGAGACGCCGCCCGTCCTCTACCTCCAGGGGACCAAGGACGTGGCCCACCCGCGTCCCGACCTCGATCGCTTCGTGGCCGGCTATCGCCAGCGCGGCGGTCAGGTGGAGCTGGAGCTCTACGAGGGTGAGGCGGAGGGCTTCGTCAACCGCAACCCCAATTCCCCCGCCGCCGCTCAGGCGGTGGCGCGCATCCTCGAGTTCGTCGCCAAGCAGCTCGGCTAGGCGCGTGAGCCCGCGGGCGGACGCGACGGGACGCCGGTGACGGCCGACCCCGCGCGTCCGCCCACGCCCGCGCGCGAGGCGACGTCCTTCACCGCGGCGGCCAACCGCGCCGTCCTCGACGCGCTTCCCTTCGGCGACCGGCAGGACTTCGAGGACGCCGCCCGCGGCTTCCTCGGCACCTTGCCCGACGTGGAGATCAAGCACGCGCAGGGGCGCGTGATCTGGAGCCTCCGCGATTACGCGTTTTTGGCCGCGGAGGCGGCGCCGCCCACGGTGAACCCCAGTCTCTGGCGCCAGGCGCGGCTCAATCTCGCCAACGGGCTCTATCAGGTCACCGCCGGGCTCTATCAGGTGCGCGGCTTCGACATCTCCAACATGACGCTCATCGAGGGCGAGCGAGGCGTCATCGTGGTCGATCCCCTCATCTCGACGGAGACCGCCCGCGCGGCCCTCGCGCTCTACCGGGAGCACCGGGGCCCGCGGCCCGTCACCGCGGTGATCTACACGCATAGCCACGTGGATCACTACGGCGGCGTCCGCGGGGTGGTGGAGGAGGCCGACGTGCGGGCCGGACGGGTGCCGGTGCTCGCCCCCGACGGCTTCATGGAAGAAGTGGTGTCCGAGAACGTGCTCGCGGGCACGCCGATGATGCGCCGGGCGCAATTTCAGTTCGGCGCCACGCTGTCCAAGGGCCCGCGCGGCCAGGTCGACGCGGGGCTCGGCAAGGTCACCTCGCGCGGCACGGTGACGCTCATCCCGCCCACGCACGTGATCGCCCAGCCGTACGAGACCCATGTTCTCGACGGGGTGGAGATCGTCTTCCAGCTCGCGCCGGAGACGGAGGCGCCGGCCGAGATGCACATGTTCTACCCGGCGCTCCGCGCCCTGAATCTCGCCGAGAACGCCACCCACAACCTGCACAACACCTATCCCATCCGCGGCGCCCAGGTCCGCGACGCCAACGCGTGGGCCAAGTATCTCGACGCCGCCCTCGACCGCTTCGGGGACGACGCGGACGTGGTGTTCGCCCAGCACCACTGGCCGGTGTGGGGGCGCGAGCGCGTGGCCGACTTCCTCGCGCGGCAGCGGGATCTCTACAAGTACCTCCACGACCAGACGGTGCGCCTCATGAACCATGGCTGGAAGTCGGCCGAGATCGCCGAGCGGCTCGCCCTCCCGCCCGGTCTCGCGGAGACGTGGCACGTGCGCGGCTACTATGGAACGCTGAGCCACAACGCCAAGGCCGTCTACCAGCGCTACCTGGGCTGGTACGACGCCAACCCTGCCAACCTCGCGCCCCTGCCGCCGGTCGAGCGCGCGAAGAAGTACGTGGAGTACATGGGCGGGGCGGCGGCCGCGCGGGAGCGGGCGCGGGCGGACTTCGAGCGGGGCGAGTACCGCTTCGTGGCGGAGGCGATGAGCCACCTCGTCTTCGCCGATCCCGCCGACGCGGAGGCGCGGGGCCTGGCCGCCGACGCCTTCGAGCAGCTCGGCTATCAGGCGGAGTCGGCCACGTGGCGCAACGCCTATCTCCTCGGCGCCCACGAGCTGCGCGGCGGCACGCCTTCGGCGGCCGCCCGCGCGCCGGTGAGCCCCGACGTGGTCCGTGCCATGCCCCTGGATCTCTTCTTCGACTACCTCGCCGTCCGGCTGGACGGCGAGCGCGCGCAGAGCCGCGCCTTCACCATCAACTGGGTGCTCACCGACACCGACGAGCGCTACACGCTGACGCTCGCGCGTTCGGCCCTGACCTACCGCGCCGGCCGCCAGCGCGCGGACGCGGCGGCGACGGTGCGCCTCGCCCGCCCCGTCCTGGATCGCCTCGTGCTCCGCGAGCTCACGCTCGAGGCCGCGCTCGCCGGGGGCGCGATCGTCGTCGAGGGCGAGCGCGCGCGGCTCGCCGAGCTCTTCGAGCTGCTGGACGACTTCGCGCTGATGTTCCCCGTCGTCGAGCCCCGTCGCGAGACGGAGCCGGCGGCGCTTGACTCCGCTCCGCCGCGCCCCTAGGGTTTCCCCGGAGGTTTCGCCCATGCCCCCCATCTCGTTCGGCCTCACTCTTCCCAACCGCGCCGTGGTGCTGGGCGCCGTGCAGAGCCGAGAGCTCCTGGAGCTCACCGTCGAGGCGGAGGCCTCTGGCGCCTTCGACACCGTCTGGGTGGGCGACAGTCTGCTCGCCAAGCCGCGCCTGGAGGCGGTGACGCTCCTGTCGGCGCTGGCCGCGGTGACGTCCCGCGTGCGCCTCGGGGTCGGATGTCTGGCTACTTTCGTTCATCGACATCCGGTGCTGTTCGCGCAGCAGTGGGCCAGCCTCGACGTGCTGTCCGGCGGGCGGGCCTGGCTGGTGGTGTGCCTGGGCGGCCCGGACGAGCAGAGCCCGGCGCAGGCGCTGGAGCATCAGGTGATGGGGATCCGAGCCTCCGAGCGCGTGGCCCGCCTCGAGGAGGGCGTGGAGATTCTCCGGCGGCTCTACGGCGAGAAGAAGGCCTCGCACCAGGGCCGCTTCTATCGGTTCGAGGGCGTCACCCTCGAGCCGCCCCCGGTGCAGCGGCCGCATCCGATCTGGATCGCCAGCAACCCCACCGGGCTCACCTGGAAGGGCGGGGCGAGCGCCGAGGACTCCGTGGTCGAGCGGAGCTTCCGCCGCGTGGCCCGCATCGCCGACGGCTGGATGACCAACAAGGTGAGCCCGGCGCAGTTCCGCGACCAGTGGGCCCGTATCGCCGCCATGGCGCGCGCGGAAGGCCGCGATCCCGCCCGGCTCGGCAGCGCGCTCTACCACAACATCAACATCAACGAGGACCGCGCCGCCGCGCTCGCCGAGAGCAAGGCCTTCCTCGACGCCTACTACACGAGCACGTTCACCCCCGCCTTCGTGGAGGGCTGGACGGTGGCGGGGCCTCCCGCCCAGTGCGTGGCCGAGCTGCGGGCCTACGCGGACGCGGGGCTCGGGCACATCGCCCTGCGCCTGACCTCGTGGGATCAGCGCGGGCAGCTCAAGCGCTTCCTCACCGAGGTGGCGCCGGCCCTCACCGGCTCGGGGCGATGATCCGGGGCATCGACCATCTCGTCATCGCGGTACCGGAGCTCGAGAAGGCGGCCGCGGGCTACCGTGAGCTGGGCTTCACGGTGGTGCCGGGCGGGCGACACCCCGTGGGCACGCACAACGCCCTCATCGCCTTCGCCGACGGCTCCTACCTGGAGCTGATCGCCTTCTACCGCGACAATCCTCGCCATCGCTGGTGGGACGTCCTGGAGGCGGGTGGCGGCCTCGTGGACTACTGCCTGCGGACGGACAACCTGGCCGCCGACACGCGCGCCCTCCGCGCCGCCGGCGTGGACATCGCCGAGCCGGTGCCGCAGTCGCGCGAGCGGCCGGACGGTGTCGAGCTGCGCTGGGTGTTCTCGCTGGCGCGGGGCCGCCACCGGGGCGTGGCGCCGTTCCTCATCGAGGACGAGACGCCGCGCGAGGAGCGCGTCCCGCGCGAGACCGCGCACGCCAACCGGGTCACCGGGATCACGCTCCTCCGCATCGCCACCACGTCGGCGGAGCTGCCGGCGGTGCGCCACTGGTACGCGACGGCGCTCGAGCAGGCGGGCGAGGATGTCGTCAACGCGGAGCTGGGCGGCAGCGGCCCGCGCTTCGCCGTCGGCCCGAACGCCATCGAGTTCCTCGGGCCGCGCCTGGCCGGCGGGCCCATCGCGCAATGGGTGGCCGCCCATGCCGCCTCGCCCTTCGAGGCCGTCCTTCGCACCCCCACGCCCCGCTTCGGGCCGCTCGACCGGGAGCGCACCGCCGGCGCGCGGCTCCTGCTCGCGCCCTGAGGCCGAGCCTCAGCCGCCCACGAAGTAGGGGCGCGTCTCGAACACCCGGGCGGCGAAGCGCCGCCCCGCGGCCTGGACCCGCCGCTTGAGCACGAAGTCGAAGAGCAGCGGGTTGTGGCGCCGCATCTCCACGAGGGGCGCCACCTCGGCCGGGTCGAGCAGCCCCCGGTCGGCGATGGCGTGCACGTGGATCACCGGCAGGGCGCCGGTCAGCGGATAGTCGGAGCCCCACAGGAGCCGGCCGTGCCAGTCCTCGCGCGTGAGGAGGGTCCGGAGCCCCACGCCGACGCGGTTTCGCTGGACGAGGGCTGAGATGTCGCCGTGCAGGGTGCGCGCGAAGCGCGCGTCGTCCATGAGCCGGCCGAAGAGCTCGAAATTCGGCACCCGCGGGCCGCTGGGGCCGGCGTCGAGATCGACGCCGCTGCCGAAGGTCGCGCAGTGCGCGACGATCACGCGGACACCGTGCTCCAGGGGCCGGCGCAGACGGAGCGGATTGCCGAGATCCTGGCCCCGCCCGAACGCATCCACCGTGCCCTCCCGGCCCGCGTGGGTGAGCAGCGGCAGGCCCGTGGGGACGAGCGCCTCGTAGAAGGCGTCGCAGCGGGGTGAAGCGGGATCGATGCCCATGGAATTGGGGAGCCACTTCACCGCCCGGGCGCCGCTCGCGCGCGCGGCCGCGAGCGCCTCCAGCGCGTCGCGGCGATACGGGTGAATGCTGGCCGCCCACTCGAATCGCTGGGGCACGCGGCGGGCCACCGCAGCGGCATAGGCGTCGGGCACGAAGAAGGTGGAGCGCTCGGGCACCGGGCGGCCCTGCTCGTCATGGTAGTAGTCGAAGGCGAGGAGCAGGCAGCGAACGCCGGACGGACAGGCCTCGACCAGCGCGCGGAGCCGGTCGACATAGCTCTCGTCGATGGACGCGGGGTTCACGCACGCGGCGTTCATCAGCGTCACCCGCCGAAGGTACGCGATCGGGTGCCAGAGGCTCCGCGACTCCGGTGACAGCCATGGACCACCGCCGGAGTCCCCGGTGCCCACCAGGTGCACGTGCACGTCCCACACGCGCGCGGGATCCACGCCGTCCCATGCCGCGCGCACGATCTCGTGGCGGGCGAGATGGTCCGGCAGCCGGCTGTCCAGACACGGATTGCGGAGGCCGTCGTCCAGCAGCGGCAGCGCCTCGCCGGGGCGGGTCAGGCCGGGCCAGGCGGCGGCCGCGGTCGCGGCGAGGCCGCCGGCAAGGAAGCCGCGGCGCGAGAGGGGCGGGCGCGGCCGCTCAGGAATGGGGCAGCGCCTCCACGATGGCGCGCTTCATCCGGATGGCGGTGTCGAGCTGGGACAGCGGAGGTGTGCCCTTCACCACGCTGTTGAGGCAGAGGTGGGTGGCGCCGAGGGCCTGCCACCGGCGCGCCTCCCGCACCCAGTCCGCGGGCCCTCCGGTGGCGCGCAGCCGCGCGTCCAGGCCGAAGGCGGCGGGATCGCGGCCCTCTTCCTTCAGCACCGCGCGCAGGCGGGCCACCGCGGCCTCGGCGTCTTCGCCGGGCGGCAGGAGCGGCATCCAGCCGTCGGCGAGCCGGGCGAGGCGGCGCAGCAGCACGTCGCCCACGCCGCCGCCGATCCAGATGGGGAGCGTCCGCGCCGGCCGCGGCGCGATGGCGATCCGATCGAGCAGATGAAACCGGCCCTCGAACGAGACGAGCGGCTCCGTCCACAGCCGCCGGATGACGACGAGCTGCTCTTCCAGCCGGCGGCCCCGGCTGCCGAAGTCGGCGCCGAGCGAGCCGTACTCGGCGAAGTTCCACCCCACGCCCACCGTCAGGCGCAGCCGGCCGCCGCTCAGGAGATCCACCTCCGCCGCCTGCTTGGCCACCAGCGCGGTCTGCCGCTGGGGAAGGATGAGCACGCTCGTGACGAGCTCGATGCGCCGGGTCACGCCGGCGAGGAAGGCGAAGAGCGTCAGCACCTCGTGAAAGGGGCTGTCGTGCACGTAGGGCGGCGCGGCGAAGCCGGGAATGGCGACGTTGGCGAAGCGGTCGGGGTGCGCGCCGGTGACGTGGTCGTAGGCGATCAGGTAGTCGAAGCCCGCGCCTTCCACCGCCTGAGCGAAATCGCGGATGGCGGCGGGATCGGCGCCGATGTCGGCGTGGGGGAATACCGTCCCGAACTTCATCCCGGTCTAGACACGTCGCGCGTCTCCTCGCCCGAATATCCCATAGGGCCGCACGAACAGCACGCCGAGCAGCAGGATGTACGGCGCCACACTGCTGAAGCCGGCCCCCACGAGGGGATCGAGGTAGCCGGCGGTGAGGCTCTCGAGCATGCCGATGACGATCGCGCCCACGATGCTGCCGGGAATGCTGTCGAGCCCTCCGATCACCACGATGGGAAAGACCTTGAGGCCGAGCAGCACGAGGCCGAACCCCACGCCCGCGACGAGGGTCCAGAGCGTGCCGCCCACCACCGCGAGGACGCCCACCAGGCCCCAGGAGATGGCGAAATGCCGGTTGACGTCGATGCCCACGGAGAGCGCCACCTGCTGATCGTCGGCGAGGGCGCGGAGCGCGACCCCGGTGCGGCTCCAGCGGAAGAAGGCGCTCACCGCCGCGATGGCGGCCGCGGCCACGAGGAGCGCGAGCACGCGCTCGGGCGGCACGGAGAGCCCCGCCACCACCAGCGGCTCCGCGGGGACGGGCAGGGCGATGCCCCCGGGTCGTCCCGCGAAGAGCAGCGGCGCGGCCCCGCGCATGAGGGCGCCGAGCCCGATGGTCACCATGATCGTGGCGATCAGGGGGCGGCCCACGAGGCGGCGCAGCACCAGGCGGTTGAAGGCGAGCGCGAAGGCGATCATGGTCGCGCCGGCGGCGGCGAGCGCCCCGGCGGGCGGAAGCCCGGCCCCGTGCGCGCCCATCGCGGCGAAGCGCGAGCCGAACATCACCCACTCGCCCAGCGCGAAGTTGATCATGCCCGAGGCCTTGTAGACGACCACGAAGGCCAGCGCGATCAGGGCATAGACGGCGCCGGCGAGCACGCCGTCGACCACGAGGGCGATGAAGAATCGCACCGCGTCAGCCTATCAAAGTGTGAGCGCCTTGACTCCGTCCGTGGTCTGGCGCAGCATCCCCCCGGAACCCCCACGAGAGGGAGGTATCGCATGAGCCTTCGCGCCCGAATTCTCCTCGGTGTCGTCGCCCTCGGTCTGGTGGCCGCGCTCGGTCTTGCGACCGCCCACGCGCAGGACAAGCCGCGGAGCGGCGGCGAGCTGGTGGCGCTGGTCCCGTCCGAGCCGCCCTCGTACGACGGCCATGCGGAGGGCACCTTCGGCGTCGTGCACCCGCTTGCCCCCCACTACAACGGCCTGCTTCGCATCGATCCCTTCGACCGGACGGGCACGAAGGTCGTCCCCGACGTCGCCGAGTCGTGGACGGTCTCCAAGGATGGGCTCACCTACACCCTCAAGCTCCGGCGCGGGGTCAAGTTCCACGACGGCGCCGAGATGACCTCACGGGACGCCAAGGCCTCCTACGACAAGATCGTGTCCCCGCCCGAGGGCGTGCGGTCGTACCGGAAGGGCGCGTACCGCGCGGTGGAGGCCGTCGAGGCGCCGGATCCCTACACCATCCGGTTCCGGCTCAAGTGGCCCCAGGCCTCCTTCCTCACCATCCTCGCCTCCCCGTACAGCTGGATCTACAAGGCCGACATCCTCGAGAAGGACGTGCACTGGTACGAGCGACATGTCATGGGCACCGGGCCGTTCAAGTTCGTGGAGCACGTGAAGGGCTCCCACTGGGTGGGCAAGAAGAACCCCGACTACTGGGACAAGGGCAAGCCCTACCTCGACGGCTACCGTATCCTCTTCATCAGCGCCTCCTCCGCGCAGGTCGCGGCGATTCGCGCCGAGCGCGCCCACATCCAGTTCCGCGGCTTCAGCCCGGCCGAGCGCGACGGGATCGTCGCCGCGCTCGGCAACCGGATCACGGTGCAGGAGAGCCCGTGGGACTGCGTGCTCCTCGTGGCCATGAACCACGAGCGCAAGCCCTTCGACGACCGGCGGGTGCGCCGCGCCCTCACCCTCGCCCTCGATCGCTGGGAAGCCGCGAAGAACCTCTCCAAGATCGCCGTGGTCAAGGAGGTGGCGGGGATCCAGGTGCCGGGCACGCCGTGGGCCACGCCTCCCGCGGAGCTGGAGAAGCTCGCCGGCTACGGACGGGACATCGCGGCGGCCCGGGCGGAGGCCAAGCGGTTGCTGCGCGAGGCGGGGGTGCCCGACGGGTTCGCCTTCACGTTCAAGAATCGCGGCATCCCGCAGCCCTACGAGCCGGTGGGCATCTGGCTGATCGACCAGTGGCGGCAGATCGGACTGCAGGTGAAGCAGGAGGTGATCGAGGCCTCCGCCTACCATCCCATGCTCGCCAAGGGCGGCTTCGACGTGGCCATGGACTTCCAGTGCAGCTACGTGGTGGAGCCGGACGTCGACATCATCAAGTTCCAGTCGGCGAACCTCTCCGACAACAACGCCGGACGGTACAAGGACTCCATGCTGGACGAGCTCTTCGTCAAGCAGGCGCAGTCCGTCGATCCGGAGGAGCGGAAGCGGTACCTGCGCGCCTTCGAGAAGCGGCTCCTCGACGAGGAAGTTCACTACATCTACACGCTGCAGTGGCATCGCATCATCCCCCACAGCGCGAAGGTGCGGGGCTGGACCATCACGCCCGCGCACTTCCTCAACAATCAGCTGGACACCGTCTGGCTGGCGGAGTAGGACCATGCGCGCACGCCATCGCCTTGCCCTCGGGTTCCTCGCTGTCGCCTCCCTCCTCTTCGCCGCGCCCTGGGCAGGCTCCCAGCCGGCGGCGCCGGTGCGCGAGATCACGAAGATCGCGGGCGAAGTGTACCGGTTCCGCAACGCCAACCACTACTCCGTCTTCGCCGTGACGCCCGCCGGCGTCATCGCCACCGACCCCATCAACGCCGAGGCCGCGCAGTGGCTCAAGGCCGAGATCGCCCGGCGCTTCAATCAGCCGGTGCGCTACCTCGTCTACAGTCACGACCACGCCGACCACATCGCGGGCGGCCAGGTCTTCGCCGACACCGCCATCGTGGTCGCGCACGACAACGCCAAGGTCCAGATCGTGGGCGAGAGGCGCCCCACCGCCGTCCCGCAGGTCACCTTCTCGGACCGGCTCACCCTCGAGCTGGGCGGGACCGCCGTCGAGCTCGTCTACGTGGGCAAGAACCACTCCGACAACTCGATCGTCATGCGCTTCCCCCGCGAGCGGGTCCTGTTCGCGGTGGACTTCATCCCGGTGAACTCCTACGCCTTCCGCGACTTCCCCGACGCCTACATGCCGGACTGGATCGACTCGCTGAAGCGGGTGGAGGCCATGGACTTCGACATCCTCGCGCCCGGCCACGGCCCCCTGGGCGGCAAGGCCGACGTCACCAGGTTCCGCGAGTACCTCCAGGATCTGCGGGGCGAGGTGCTCCGCTACACACGCGAGGGGAAGTCCGTGGACGAGATGAAGACCCTCATCACCCTGCCGAAGTACGCGGCGTGGGGGCCGAAGGAGTGGTTCCCGCTCAACATCGAGGGCATGTACCGGCTGGTCCACGCCAACCGGCGCCCCAACTGAGGTGGCTATGCCGAAGGTCCTGACCGACGAGCAGGTCCGCGCCTACGAGCGCCACGGCTGTCTCTGGCCGGTGCGCGCCATGAGCGCCGAGCGCGCGCGCCACTACCGCGAGAAGTTCGAGGCGCTGGAGGCGCGCGTTCCCGACATCAAGAAGATGAAGACGAAGTCGCATCTCCTCTGCCCGTGGGTGCTGGAGATCGCCGAGGATCCCCACATCCTCGACGTCTTCGAGGACCTGATCGGCCCGAACCTCCGCTGCTGGAGCATGGCCTGGCGCGTGAAAAAGGCCGACAACCAGACCTTCGCGGGCTGGCATCAGGACTCGTCCTACGGCGCGGCGCTGCCCGTGGTGCTCGGCGGCCTCGCGCTCTCCGCATGCGGCGTGCGGCAGGGCTGCCTTCGCGGCATCCCGGGATCGCACCGGGGCGGCATCCTCAAGCACGAGGAGAGCGCCGACCCCCGCAGCATCCTGGCCCGCGGCCAGTACATCACCGAACCATTCGACGAGGCGAAGGCGGTGGACTTCCCGCTCGAACCCGGCGAGATGGTGCTGTTCGACAATTCCCTCATCCACAGCTCGGGCCCGAACGCCGGGCCGGACCGTCGCTTCCTGCTGCTGATCGAGATGCATCCCACGTGGGCCACGCCCCCGCGCACGCGCCAGTCCACCATGCTGGTGCGCGGCGTGGACACCTACGGCAACTTCGACGACGAGCCGCGCCCGGACGCGGAGTGGAGCCCGATGGCGCTGGCCAACTGGGCGCGCGTGACCGAGCGGCGCGCCAACCTCATCTTCGAGGACAGCGCGATCGGCCCCAGCGAGGCCTACGGAGGCACGCGCCCGGCGACCTGAGCCGCCGTCGGTGGCTCCGCCCAGGCTCATCGCGGCCGCCCTCGCCGTCACGGCGCTCGCCGGCTGCGTCTCGCTGACGCCGGCCGAGCGGGAGTCCGCCGAGGAGGCCCAGCGCTTCCTCGACGAGACCTCGCGCGCCTACGGCGTGCAGAGGGTCACCCTGATGCTGGGGTCGGCGGGCCGCGGCGACGCCGCGACCATCCGCGCGGGCGGCCTCATCACCTTGAACGAGAAATTCCTGGGCGATCGAGACGTCCGGGACAAGGTCCTGGCCCACGAGATGGCGCATCTCATCCTGGGGCACATGGACCGGCCGCCCGAATCACGCGATGCGCGCGAGCGGCGCGAGATCGAGGCGGACGTCCAGGCGGTGGAGATCTTGCGACGCGTCCGCGGGATGACCGAGGCCCGCGCCTTCGCCCTCGTCACCGCCTACGCGCTCGCCTTGAAGAAGGATCTCGACGGGGGCGGGCGCGTCGACGCCATGGGCCACGGCCATCCGTGCCTGAAGGTGGAGGGTCTGATCCGCGCCTATCCGCGGCAGCAGGCGGTGCTGGATCTGCTACAGGCCGACCCGAGCCTGGGCCGGTGCCCGTGACGGACTACGGCGTGGCCAGGTCGTCGACGGCCAGCGCCTGCACCGCCTGCTGCATCGAGGCCTCCCCGCGATCAAGCACCGCCTGTCGCCACGCGTCGTCGTCCGGAGCGAACGCCTCCCGCAGCGCCACCTTGGACGGGTGCGTGAGGCTCCCGTCCCCGTGGTGATGCCAGCGGTTCTCCTCGCGCAGGGCCCGCACGACGTGCAGCGGGCCGTACGTGCCGAATTCCTGCGCCACGAAGTGCACGCTGGCGCCGGGAAAGACGCGGCCGAGCATGCGCTCGTAGCCCCCCCGGATGCGATAGGCGGCGCTGCGGTGGGGATCGGCGAGGACGACCCGGGGGCCGAAAACGAGCCGGGCCGCCTCGTACTCCTCGTCCTCGGCGAGGAGGAGATCCTCGCCGTAGTCGCCCACCCCGGCGTGGATGTCGATGGCGATCACGCGGGCGGCGCCGGCGAGCCGCTCGCGGAGGAAGGCCTCGTAGCGCTCGGGCCCCTGCTGGAGCCGCTGGCCCCCGAAGAACAGGCCGCGCGGGTAGTCATACTGCCCCGCGGCGGCCGATTGCTTGAGGCTCGTCAGCCCGTGCTGGGCGATCTGCCAGACGACCTGCGCGTAGAAGAAGTCCGACGCCGGCGGGCTGGGCGGATTGAGCAAGGGATCAAGCGCGGCGTATCCTGCCGGGCCGCCGGCGTAGGCCTCGCCAGGGCCCAGGAAGTTGCGATTGAGATCCACGTTCTCCTCGTTCACCCGCCGCAGCCACGCGCCCCCGTACGGGTTCAGGAAGTGCACGAGGACCACCGCGTGGCCGGCGTCGAGCGGCGGCATCGCCGCCAGGAACTGCAGCTGGACGGCGGATCCGGCGAAGCCTTCCACGCCGTGTATCCCCGAGGAATGCAGGACCACGCGCCGGGGCCGCTCCGCGCCGAACCAGCCGATGTCGATCGTGAGGGACTCGCCGGCGGGTCCGCGCGCGTCGATGGCGATCGTCTCGAGGCGGCCGCCCGCCGCGTCCACCGCCTCCCGGAAGCGATCGCGGGCGGTGCGATAGTCCGGGGAGAAGTAGTCGCTCGTCATCCGACGGGCGTTTACACGCTCGGGGGCTCCGGCGCCGCGAGATCGATGAGCGCGAGCCCGGTCTCGGCGTCGCTCCGGCGCCGGAGGTGCCGGGGCGACTCGGTGAGGACCAGCTCGAGGGTGGGCCACACGCGGGCCGCGACGAGGTGGCCCCCGTGCGCGGTGGCGTCCGCCTTGCCCACCACCACGTGCGCGTGCACCTTCGCCTCGCCGCCGTCCAGCGCGATGTCGCCGACGAGCGAGAGCACCTCCACCTGCTCCCGCACCGGGATGTTGCGGTAGCGCTTCCCGACCGGGTCGAAGTACGCGAGGGTCACCTCGCGGAAGGCGCCGATGGCGGTGAAGTGGGCCGCGCTGATCCGCCGGGTTCGCGCGAAGGCGGTCAGCTCCCCGATCACCTCATCGTCCTTGTCGAAGATGAGCGCGTAGGTCTTTTCCTGACTCGTGTCGGCGAGCAGCATGGTCTTCATGGGGGTCTCCCGGCATGGGCCCGGCGAGCGCCGCGGCTCATCCGCGGCCCTGGACTCATCGGCCATCCCACCAGGACGACTGCAAGGCGAGTGCCGGTCCCATCTCAGCCGGTTCGCGCACGCAAGTGGCCCACATGCCGCGAGCATCCGCCGCGCTGGCGGCGCCATTGCTGTAAGGCTCACTCGGTAAATTCTGCCCGGCCTCGGCGCGCCGTCTGGGCTCGACCGCATGCGGCCCGGCGCCGGTCATTGCGCTCGCCTCCGCAGTGCCCCGGAGGCCACCCAGGGAATTTCTACCCGGCCGCCGCGGCTCCCGTCGCACTTCTCCTGAGCGCTCGCGTCGACAACGCACGCGCCGCTTGAATTCCCGCCGAGCCACGCTATCTAATGAAGCTTCCGGCAGCGTCGTATCCCGAGCGACGTCTTCATCCACGAGGTGCCCGACATGGCGGACCATCGAAGCAGGCTTGCGGCGATCGTGCGCGAGCACGAACCGCACATCGTTGCCGACTGGCTCGGACTCCTGGCCAAGGTGACGCGGCGCGACGCCGTCGATCGGAACGACGTGGAAGAGCACGCGCGGTCGTTCGTGCCGCTGCTCGCCGACGCGATGGCCGCCGACAGCAGCGGCGACATCGACGGGCCCGCGTGGAGCAAGGTGCGCGAGATGCTGACGTCGCTATCCGCGGGCCGCGCGCGCCAGGGCTGGAGCCCCAGCGAGACCGCCACCTTCGTCTTCTCCTTCAAGCAGCCGCTGTTCACCCGGCTGTGCGAGGCCTACCGCACCGACCCCGATGGCCTCGCGCGCGAGACGTGGACGGCCACCTTGCTCCTCGACAAGCTCGGGCTCCTGACCACCGAGGTGTCCCAGAAGAGCCGCGAGGACATCATCATCCGCCAGCAGCGCGAGCTGCTCGAGCTCTCCACTCCGGTCGTCACCCTCTGGGAGGGCATCCTGGGAGTGCCCCTCATCGGCACCCTCGACAGCGAGCGCACCCAGGTGGTGATGGAGAGCCTGCTCCAGCGCATCGTGGACTCCGGCGCCGCCATCGCGATCATCGACATCACCGGCGTCCCCACCGTGGACACCCTGGTGGCCCAGCACCTCTTGAAGACGGTGAGCGCGGCCCGACTCATGGGAGCCGAGTGCATCATCAGCGGCATCCGACCGCAGATCGCGCAGACCATCGTCCATCTCGGCGTGGACCTCGGCAACGTGGCCACCAAAGCCACGCTCGCCGACGCGCTCGTGCTCGCACTGAGCCGGGTCGGCAGCGCGGTCACCAAGGCCGCCCCGCGTGCTTGACGGCAAGCCCGCCGAGCACATCCCCATCCTCAAGATGGGCGAGTTCCTGCTCGTCTCCATCCAGGTGGAGATGCACGACCGCCTGGTCATGACCCTGCAGGACGAGCTCACCGAGCACATCGTGCGCCACCGCGCGCGGGGCGTCCTCATCGACATCTCGGCCCTGGAGATCGTGGACTCGTTCATCGGCCGTGCCCTCGGCAACATCGCCAACATGGCTCGCGTGCTCGACGCCGCCACGGTGGTGGTGGGCATGCGCCCGGCGGTCGCCATCACCCTGGTCGAGCTCGGCGTGAACCTCAGCGGCGTGCGCACCGCGCTCAACGCGGAGAAGGGCATGGACCTCATCCGCCGCGAGCTCGGCCTCTCCGGGAGACGCGATGCCGGCGGTGCGTGAGGAAACCCTTGACGTCACCTCGGACGAGGACGTGGTGCGGATCCGGCAAGTCACGCGTCAGTGGGCTCTGGACCTTTCGTTCAGCCTCGTCGATCAGACCAAGATCGTCACCGCGGCCAGCGAGCTGGCGCGCAATACCCTCATCCATGGGGGCGGGGGCAGCACCCACCTCGAGGAGCTGCGTGAGGGAAGTCGCCGGGGATTGCGCCTCACCTTCGTGGACAAGGGGCCCGGCATCGCCGATGTCGAGCAAGCCCTCCGCGACGGCTATACCACCGGCTCCGGCCTGGGCCTGGGTCTCGGCGGGGCGCGTCGGCTCGCCAACGAGTTCGAGATCGTCTCCCGCCCCGGGCAAGGCACCTACGTCCGTATCACGAGATGGAAGTGACGGCGGCGGCGCGGTCCTCGTCGGTGTTCCCGGTGGCGGAGGCGAGCCAGGTCGGCGAGGCCCGCCGGCGAGTGGCGCGGCTCGGCGCCGCGGCGGGGCTCGACGTCGATCAGCAGGGCCGCCTCGCGCTCGTCATCACCGAGCTCGGGAGCAATCTCGTGAAGCACGCGGGCGGCGGCGTGCTGCTCACGCGGGCGCTCGAGGGACGTCCCGTCGTGGAAGTCCTCGCCGTGGACCGCGGCCCGGGCATGAGCAACGTGAGCGACTGCTTCCGTGACGGGTACTCCACGGCGGGCAGCCCCGGCACCGGGCTCGGTGCGGTCGGCCGGCTCTCGATGCTGGTGGACGTCTACTCCGCCCGGCCCGGTGGCACCGTGATCATGGCCCGGGTCGGCGCGGGCGTGTCGCGCGAGCCGCCCGGGCTCGCCATGGAGGTGGGCGCGGTGAGCGTGGCCAAGGACGGCGAGGACGTCTGCGGCGACGGCTGGGCCGCGGCAGCGAGTCAGGACCTCCCCGCCTTGATGGTCGTGGACGGGCTCGGGCACGGCCTGGGCGCCGCCGACGCCGCGCGCCTCGCCATCCAGGCCTTCGAGACCGGCGCGGTGCAGCCACCCGCCGTGCAGGTCGCGCGTATCCACGACGCGCTCCGGGGCAGTCGGGGCGCGGCCGTCGCGGTCGCGCGGCTCGATCAGGCGCGCGGCGTGCTCGACTACGCCGGCATCGGCAACGTGGCGGGGGTCGTGGTGAGCCGGGGTCGGGCGCGGCACCTGGTGTCGAGCAACGGGACCGCCGGGCAGGACCGGTCGCGCGTGCAGGAGTTCAGCTACCCCTGGCCCAGCGGAGCGCTGCTGGTGATGCACTCCGACGGGCTCGGCAGCCGCTGGCAGCTCGAGCGTTATCCCGGCCTGGACCGCCGCCATCCCTCGGTGATCGCCGCGGTGCTCTATCGCGACTGGAGCCGAGGGCGGGACGATGTCACCGTCGTCGCCGCGCGCATGGGGGCGGCATGAGCCTCCGTCTCATCACGCTCGCGGTCCGCACCGAGCAGGACGTGGTGACGGCGCGGCAGCGCGCCCGGGACGTGGCCGCGCGCCTCGGCTTCGAGGCGCAGGATCAGACCCGCCTTGCCACCGCCGTCTCCGAGATCGCGCGGAACGCCTTCATGTACGCGGGCGGCGGCACCGTGGAGATCTCGGTGCAGGGCCGTCAGCCACCCCAGCTCCTCATCGTCCGGGTCGCGGATCGTGGCCCCGGCATCCGGGATCTCGATACCGTTCTCGGCGGCCACTATCACTCCGCCACCGGGATGGGCATCGGCATGCGGGGGGCGCGGCGGCTCGTCGACCACTTCGACGTCGAGAATCGCCCGGGCGCGGGTGCCACCATCACCCTCGGCAAGCTCTTCCCGCGGCGGGCGCCCTTCGCCACGCCCGATCGGCTCGCGCACGTCGCGGACTGGCTCGCGCGCGAGTCGCCGCGCGATCCCCTCGAGGAGCTGACCCAGCAGAACCAGGAGCTGCTGCGGACCCTCGACGAGCTCCGCGATCGGCAGGAGGATCTCTCGCGGCTCAACGCCGAGCTCCAGGACACCAACCGGGGCGTGCTCGCTCTCTACGCCGAGCTGGACGAGAAGGCGGACACCCTGCGGCGCGCCGACGAGATGAAGTCGCGATTCCTCTCCAACATGAGCCACGAGTTCCGGACCCCGTTGAACTCCATGCTCGCCCTCTCGCGGCTGCTCCTCGAAGACGCGGAGCGGCCCCTCAGCCCGGAGCAGCGCCGCCAGGTGGGATACATCCGCCAGGCCGCCGACGATCTGACCGAGCTGGTGAACGACCTCCTCGACATCGCCAAGGTCGAGGCGGGCAAGGTGGTGGTCCGGCCGGCGCAGTTCGACGTGCGCGATCTCTTCGCCGCCCTCCGCGGCATGCTGCGGCCCTTGCTTCTCAACGAGGCGGTGAGTCTCGTCTTCGAGGAGCCCGCCGATATTCCCCTCCTGCGCACCGACGAGGGCAAGGTCTCGCAGATCCTGCGCAACCTGCTCTCCAACGCGCTCAAGTTCACCGAGCGGGGCGAGATCCGCGTCGCCGCGCGCCGGGTGGACGACGGGATGATCGCCTTCTCGGTGGCGGACACCGGCATCGGCATCGCGCCGGAAGACCAGGAGCGGATCTTCGAGGAGTTCGGGCAGCTCGACAATCCCGTGCAGCGGCGGGTGCGCGGCACCGGCCTCGGTCTACCCCTCGTGAAGCGGCTGGCCATCCTCCTCGGCGGCGGCATCGGCGTCGAAAGCCGGCTGGGCGCGGGATCGACGTTCACCGCGACCATTCCCGCGCGCTACCGGGTGGCGACCGAGCCCGAAGGGGTGGAGGTGATCGAGGAGCCGGAGACCATCGCCCCCGGCCGCGTCCCGGTGGTGGTAGTGGAGGACAGCAGCCAGGACCTTCTCCTCTACGAGCACTACCTCCGCGGATCGCGCTACCAGGCGGTGGCGGCGCGCACGCTGCCCGACGCGCGGCGGCTCATCGACCGGCTCCGCCCTCCCGCGATCGTGCTCGACATCCGCCTGGGCGGTGACGACGCCTGGGCATTCATCAGCGAGCTCCGCCGACGCCCCGACACCGCCGGCACGCCGGTGATCGTCGTCTCCAGCATCGACGACCAGGCCAAGGGCCTGACCCTCGGGGCGTCCGCCTACGCGGTCAAGCCGGTGCATCGCGGCTGGCTCCTGGGCACTCTCGATCGGCTGGTGGATCAGGGCGCGGGGCGCCACGTTCTCGTCATCGACGACGACGAGATCGCCCGTTATCTGGTCCGGAGCCACCTCGCCGGGGCGCCCCTCGTGATCCGCGAGGCCGCGGGAGCCGGCGAGGGTCTGCGCGAGGCCCGCGCGGAGCGTCCGGACGCCATCGTGCTCGACCTCGTGATGCCCGAGATGTCCGGCTTCGAGGTGCTCGACCGGCTCAAGCAGGATCCCGCCACCATGGACATCCCGGTGGTCATCCTTACATCCAAGGCGCTCACCGAGGAGGAGCGGCGCCGGCTCGCGCCCCACGCCGTGCGCATCCTGTCCAAGGACGCCCTCTCCCGGCGCGAGGTGATTGATGAGCTGCGCGCCGTGCTGTCGGGCGTCTCCTCGAGAGAGGAAGCCGGCCGGTGAGCGACAGCGGCGTCCTCATCCTCAACGTGGACGACTACGAGGGCACGCGCTACGCGCGGACGCGCCTGCTGCAGCGGGCGGGGTTCGAGGTGCGCGAGGCCGGCACCGGCATGGATGCCCTCCGCCTGGCCGCCGAGCTGCGCCCTTCGGTCATCCTCCTCGACGTGAACCTGCCCGACATCGACGGCTTCGAGGTCTGCCGGCGCCTCCGCGCCGAGTCGGTGACGATGACCGTGCCCATCGTGCATCTCTCGGCAACGTTCGTCAGCGAGAAAGCCCAGACTCTGGCCTACGAGGGCGGCGCCGACAGCTACCTCACCGATCCGGTGGAGCCCGCGGTGCTGCTCGCCACCATTCGCTCCCTGCTGCGGCTGCGGCGCGCGGAGGAGGGCCTCCGCGAGGTGAGCCGCGCCTGGACCGTCACGTTCGACGCCATCGGCGACGGAATCGGCCTCCTGGACACTCGCGCCACGGTGGTGCGCGGCAACGCCGCGTTCGCCGCGCTGGTCGGCGTGCCGCCGGATGACCTGGCCGGCCTCCCGTGGGCGGAGATCTGGCGGCGGCTCGGGGGGAGCGACTCGTCCTTCATCACCGACAGCCTCCAGAGCCGCCGGCGCGAGACGGTGGATCTCGAGCGCGACGGCGCCTGGCTTCGCCTCCAGGTCGACCCCGTGGTCGAGGGCGAGCGGGTGACGGGCCTGGTGTGCATCCTCAGCGACGTCACCATGGAGCGCCAGGCCGCCGAGGTCCGTGCCGCCCTGTTCGCGCGGGAGCAGAAGGCGCGCGAGGAGGCGGAGGCGAGCAACCGGGCCAAGGACGAGTTCCTCGCCATGCTCGGGCACGAGCTGCGCAACCCGCTCGACGTCATCGCCAGCGCGGTCCGCGTGGTGGAGGCGCAGGCCGACGACGAGAGCCTCGCGCGCCGCGCCCACGAGGCGATCGGCCGGCAGGTGCGCCAGCTCGGGCGGCTCGTCGACGATCTCCTCGATGTGGGGCGGGTCACCACCGGCAAGATCAGCCTGACGCGCACCTCGGTCGATCTGGCGGAGACCACGCAGCGCTGCGTCGCCGGCCTCCGGCCCGAGGGCGAGACGCCCCGGCATCGCGTGACCGTCGACGCGGAGCCGACCTGGGTGACCGCCGATCAGGCGCGGGTCGAGCAGATCATCATGAATCTCCTGTCCAACGCCGTGAAGTACACGCCGGCCGGCGGCGACATCGCGGTCACCGTGAAGGGCGACGGCAAGATGGCGCGGCTGTCCGTCCGGGACACCGGCGTGGGCATGACGCCCTACATGCTCGAGCGCGTCTTCGATCTCTTCTTCCAGGGGGAGCGCACGCTGGACCGCGCCGAGGGCGGGCTCGGCATCGGCCTCACCTTGGTGCGGCGCCTCGTCGAGCTGCACGGCGGCCGCGTCTCGGCGGAGAGCCCGGGCCCCGGGCTCGGTAGCACCATCACCGTCGAGCTGCCCGAGACGGTCCCCCCGCGCGAGGCGGCTCCCGCCGCGGCCGCGGCGGGTCCGACCCCCCGGCGCATCCTCATCGTGGAGGACAGCCGCGACAGTCGCGACATGCTGCGCATCCTGCTCGAGCGCGCCGGTCACGAGGTGCACGAGGCGGCGGACGGGCCGAGCGGGGTCGAGGCGATCTTGCGCGTGCAGCCCGACATCGCGCTGGTCGACGTGGGGCTGCCCGGCCTCGACGGCTACGCGCTGGCGCGGCAGGTCCGGGCGCGCGCGGGCCGCCGACCGATGCGCCTCGTGGCGCTCACCGGCTACGGGACGCCCGACGATCACCGCCGCTCGCGCGAGGCCGGCTTCGACGCCCATCTGGTGAAGCCGGTGGACCCCGCGCGCCTTGCCGCGGTGATCGCGGACACCGGCCCGCGCTGAGCGCGCGCCTTCAGTCCTTCAAGGCATCCCCCAGGCTCACGACCACGGAGGGATCGGCGCTGCGCCGAGTGGTCACCCGCACCCCCTTCGGCGTCTTGGCGGCCAGGAACTTCGCCACGCGTGGGATGCGGTTGGTGAGGTAGAGGGCGTACGGCCCCTTGGGGCGCGCGGCGAACAGCGCCTTCAGGGTGTCCACGTCGGGGTTGTCGAACCGGCCGTCCGCCGAGATCACGTAGTGGTCGGCGGTGATCTGCTCGAAGAACTCCCGCTTCACGTCGCGGATGCTCCCGTGATGCGGCAGCTTCAGGAGATCCACGTGCATCCGGCCGCGCTTGAGAAGCCCGGCCCTCCGGACGCCTTCGAGAATGAAGTCGCCGCGCCCGTCGCCGGTGAGGAGCATGCGCTTGCCGCCGGCCTCGGCGAGCAGCACGATGCTGGACAGATTGTTCACGCTCCGGTCGACGTAGTCGGCCAGCGTCACCTGGAGGCCGGCCGGCGTGAGCTTCCCCGCCTTCTTGAGCCTGGCGATCTGCTTCGCCCACTCCTCGCGGAGGGCCTCGATCTGAGGACCGAGCGGCCCCACCACGGTCACGCGCAGGCCATCCCCCACGTTCTCGCGCCGGCCTCCCGCGGCGGGCGCGGTGATGAGCCCGCCCTGCCCGTCGAGGTTCATGGGCACGCCCAGGCGTCGGGCCACGTTGCGCAGGTCGCGGCCCTGCGGCACGGAGGCGAGCACGAGGGCGGCGGGGCGCTTCATGCCGAACCGCGCCGGCACCGCGCCGCCGAGCGCCACCGGCTTGAGCGTGGCGGCGGCGTCGGCGAGCGCCGCCGGGTCCACCTTGGGGGTGAGATCCTCGAAGCTGTTGTGCCAGAGGCCGAGCACCGACAGGTCGGCGGGGTCGCCGTCGTTCCGGCGCCGCTCGACGTCGTTGAGCATCGCGAGGATCCCGTTGACGTGATCGTCATCGATGTGGCTCACCACGGCGGCCACGATCTCGAGCGCGCGACCACGCGCCCGCGACGCGTGCAGGGCGGCCAGGCGGGGTCGGAGACGCTTGGTCCAGACCCCGCCCGGCCCGCCGTCGATGACGATGAGCCGCGGATCCGCGAGGGCGCCGTAGTGGAGCAGTAGCGCGTCCCCGTGCCTGGCGTCGAGCGCCTCGAGCGTGAAGAGCATGGCCTCCCTCCCGACCGGCTACACGGACTGGATCGCCCGCAGCACGTCGAGCATCCCGTGTCCCTGGAAATAGCGCTCGCGCCCGAGGTCGGTCGCGGTACCGCAGAGGATGGCCTTGATCCGTTTCGGCTGCCCGATCAGCTCGCGGTGCCGCGCCATGAGGAGGACGGCGGCGCCGCTCACGTGGGGCGCGGCCATGCTGGTGCCGTCCTTCGCCACCAGGCGGCCGCCGGGGATGGGGGCGACGATCTTCTCGCCCGGCGCCACCAGGTCGGGCTTGATGCGACCATCGCCGGTGGGGCCGCGGCTCGAGAAGTAGCTCACCCCGTAGGTGTGGGGCTGATAGCGGTGGGTGGCGCCCACCGTGATCACCCCGTCGGCGTTGCCGGGGTCGGTGATGCTGATGCTGCGATAGCCCTCCGAGTCACCGGTGGGCGTCTCGAAGCGCATGTAGCCCTCGTTGCCCGCCGCCGCGACCACCACCACGCCGGAGCTGATCGCGCGCTCGCACTCGTCGCACACCGGGGTGCGGCCGCAGGCGTAGTTGGCCACGTCGTGCTTGAGGGAGAGGGAGAGATTGGCCCCGTGGATGAGCTGTTTGTCGCGCGTCTGGTTGAGGTGGCGGATGAACTGCAGCGCGGCCATCACGGTGAACTCGTCGCCCGAGCCGTCGGGCCCGACCACGCGGAAGTCGTAGAGCGTGAGATCAGGGCACATCCCGACGAGGTCGTCGTCCCCGTCCGGCGCGCTGCCCTCCGACCAGTCCTTGCGCTGCCAGTCGGCGGCGAGAATACCGGCCACGTGGGTGCCGTGCTCGGAAGCGGGCGCACGGTACCCGTCGGGGCCGCCCCGGTGCGCCACCTCGATCATCGGCTCCAGCTCGTCCCAGTCGAGCGGCCGCCCGCTCAGCAGGCGCTGCT
>DATEDO010000048.1:0-19509 GCA_035281625.1 Candidatus Methylomirabilota bacterium | reverse complement strand
CCGAGGCGCCCGCGGCGCCGGATCCGGCGGGCCGTCGCTCCGAGCGCGGCGCGGACCGCTCCCAGCGGCGAGCGCTCGAGCGCGAGGTCAAGGCCATCCGCGAGCGGCTCGGCGCGGTGGAGCGGCAGATCGCCGAGATGGAGACACGGCTGGCCGACATCGGCCTCGCCCTCGCCGATCCGGATCTCTATCGTGACGGCGCGCGGGCCCGGGAGATCGCGGAGGCGCGCCGGGAAGCCGAGGAGCAGGTGGCCTGGCTCATGAAGGAATGGGAGGAGCTCTCCGAGCGGCTGTCCGCGGTGGCGGGGCCGGCGCCGGGCGAGCCATGAGCGACTCCCGCTTCGTCCCCGAGCTGGACACGGCCGCGCTGCGCCGGGAGAAGGATCGGGCCCGCGCGCTGCGGGCCACCGGCTGGTGGAAGCGCCGCATCGCCGAGGGCGTATGTCACTACTGCCGGACGCGGGTCGGGGCGCGCGGGCTCACCGCCGACCACGTGGTGCCGCTCATCCGCGGCGGTCGCTCGGTCCGCGGCAACATGGTGCCGTCCTGCAAGGAGTGCAACAACCGCAAGCGCTCGCTCCTGCCCTGGGAATGGGAGGACTATCTGCGCCGCCTCGGCGCCGCGTCCGAGGAATAGCCCTGCGCGTCTCGCATCGGGCCGCGCGCGGGCTCGCGCTGCTCGTGCTGCTGGTGGCGGCGGGCGCCGCCGCCCACTCCTTCCTGGAGCGCGCCGACCCGCGCCCGGGCAGCACGGTGAAGAGCGCGCCCACGGAAGTCCGCCTGCGCTTCACCGAGCGGCTCGAGCCGGCCTTCTCGACCGTGCAGGTCACGGACGAGCACGGCAAGCGTGTCGACCGGGGGGAAGCGGTCATGGAGCCGGGCGCGCCGCGCCAGCTTCGCGTGCCCCTGAGTCCGCTCGGCCCGGGCCGCTATGCCGTGCGATGGCGGGTCCTGTCCGTGGATAGCCACGTCGTCGAGGGCGACTTCACCTTCCGCGTCGCGCCCTGAGGGCCGTCGCCTCCTGCCTGTATCCGTGCGGCTACGGCCGCGCCGTATCGAACTTCGGACATTGTGCGCGCGGCGCGAGGCCGCTCAAATCGCCTCCATCGAGAAACCGTCGTTCAACCCGAGCACGATGGAGGAGAACACCCATGAGGCGTCGCATCGGATCCGTGGTCATGGTGGCGCTCGCGCTGAGCCTGCTGGCGTCCGGCGTCAGCGCCGACGAGCGCTCAGGTAAGGCTGACCCGCCGCGGCCTGGCGGGAAGGTCGAGGGCAAGATCAACATCAACGAGGCGGGCCGCGCCGAGCTGATGAAGCTCAGCGGCGTGGGGCCGGGGACCGCCGATCGCATCATCTCGTATCGTCAGGCGCACGGGCCATTCCGCCGGGTGCAGGACCTGGGCAAGGTCGAGGGCGTGGGTAAGAGCGTGCTCGAACGCAACGAGGGCCGCATCGCCGTCAAATGAAAAAACCCTTTGCGCGCTTTCGAGCGAGTGGGTAGGATGGCCTCAAATCGATCGGAGCGCACACAGGCTCTCTCTGGCGTCTCCCGTCGGCAATTCCGCCGGCGACGACGTGATCGAGCCTCCCGCCGGGAGTCGGCGTCCGGCGCGAGGTAGTGGGCACCTGGGCCGCGTATTGGGCCTCGCCGAGAAAGGGAGGTGATCCAGCCGATGTGTACCCCTACGGTGATCTGTGAGGTGGTCACCTCCTAAGGCCTGGTAGTACGCAGGTGGCCCTGGAGGATCCAGGAACCACCGGCCCCGACGGTCCCGCCCTTCACCAGCGGGGCGGCTTTGCAGCGCGAATGCCGCAAGTACCGTCGGGGCTTTTTCTTGCCCGCGTGTGAGCCTCGATGAGAGGGCGTTGAACGTAAAACGGCCCGCCGGATGTCCGGCGGGCCGTTGTCGTCTCGTGTGAGGAGTCGTTATGCCTTGCGGACGTTCGAAGCCTGCAAGCCCTTCGGGCCCTTGGTCACCTCGAACTCGACCTTGTCACCCTCCGCCAGGCTCTTGAAGCCCTGGGCCTGAATGGCGCTGTAGTGGACGAACACGTCCTCGCCACCCTCGACCTGGATGAAGCCATACCCCTTCGCGTCGTTGAACCACTTGACCGTACCTTGTGCCATACCTCGGTTCCCTCTCTCCTTGAGCGGCTCGCGGCCACCCGCGTGATCCCCGCACCACCATGGCCGGGGCTCCCCCGAGATCGGGGGGAAACAAAAAAAGCGCCTGGGAGGACCGAGGTCCTCACGGCGCTTCCGCTGACTACTCTCGAGTCTGTCTCACGTACGGGTCAAGCACTGCGCTCACAACTGGGGGTAAATTATCAATCCGACCGGGTACATGTCAAGGCTTCTAAGCACCCCCATAAAGGACAACGGCCGGACCCCCAACCTCGGGGAATCCGGCCGTTATCGGGCCTCGGGGCGTCTATTCGCCCCCTATGGGAAGGGTCCTACGACGCGCGGCGGACGTTGGAGGCCTGAAGCCCCTTCGGTCCGCGAGTCACCTCGAACTCGACCCGGTCCCCCTCAGCCAGGCTCTTGAAGCCCTGAGCCTGAATGGAGCTGAAGTGGACGAACACGTCTTCGCCTCCCTCCTGGGAGATGAAGCCGTACCCCTTCGCGTCGTTGAACCACTTGACCGTACCCTGAGCCATCTCTACTACCTCTTTCTTCGGAGCTATCGCCCCGGTGTTGCCCCGCCACCATGACGGGGAGCCCTCCTGAAATGGAGGACAAACAAAAACGCCGCGGGACTTGAGGTCCTCGCGGCGTCTAGATTCGAATCTGTGACCGGGTGAACCTACAACCTGATGACGACGGTACCTCATCACCCTCCATCGGTCAAGCCTATTCTTCTATCGCCACCGTCACGGGTCTTGAACCATTGCGGGTGCCGAGCCAGCCCGGAATGGCCATGGAGAAGCGGCCCGCCGTCCCGCCGGCGACCATCACATGCACCTCCGCGATCGATTGGAACTTGGAGATGAGATCATCGGGCGCCGGCTTGGCGGCCTTGCCGAAGCGCAGATTGGTTCCCTCCCCGTTGTCCGCGTCGGGGAGCAAGGTGCGATAGGGGACCCGCACGGTTTCGACGAGGTGACGCTTGAGATCCTCCTTGCTCCAGCCCTCGTCGGCCAAGGTGCGCGCATGCTCTGGTCCCACCACGAGCATGGTGTGGGAGTAGAGGGGAAAGTGCTTGATGTTCCACAGCCCCGACATCGACCAGCCGAGTGAGCCGGCGAGCTCCCGCGCGGTACGGCTGGCATGATCCGAGATGCCGTGAGGCGCCTCTCCCGCGAAGAGGGTGACGGCACTACGCTCCGGCGCCACCCCGCGCTCGACGTGGAGCGCGGGCCACGGGCTCGCCTCCTCGTGCTCGCCGATGCAATAGGTGTAGCGCCCGGGGTGGCCGAAGGTGGACATGGATGTCTCGCCCGGTTTCACCCCGCCCAGGTTGATCATGGCCAGCCGGAGCGCTCGCCCGATGGTGGCATTGGCGCGATAGCCCGGACCGAACACGCCGAAGGAGGAATTGATCCCCAGGCGCGTCCGGATGGGGCCGTTCACCACGATGAGGGGGGCGGAGAAGTGCGTCGACGTGGACATGCCGTGGAGCGCGAAGGCCGGGTCGCAGGCCGCCTCGACGGCAGCGAGCACGACGGGAAAGTAGTCGGGCCGGCAGCCCGCCATCACGGCGTTGACCGCCAGTTTCTCGACGGTGGCCCGGCCGTAGTTCGGCGGGATCTCGGCCACGAGCTCCGTCCGGGCGCGGGGGGTCGCCGCGAGCATGCGCTCCACGCGCTCACGGGTCGGCGGCACCACCGGCAGGCCGTCGGTGACCCCCTTGTCGAACCAGGCCTCGAAGTCGTCCATCGGCGCGGAGGCCATGGTGGCATACCGCGGCCCCCCATGCCACACTGGCCGCCGTGAATCCCTGGCACGATGTCGCGCTGGGCGATGCCATCGAGCGGCACTTCCGCTGCGTCATCGAGATTCCCAAGGGCTCCAAGATCAAGTACGAGCTGGACAAGACCACCGGGCTGCTCTGGCTCGATCGGGTGCTCCACTCGGCCGTGCATTATCCCGCCAACTACGGCTTCCTGCCCCAGACCTACTGCGACGACGGCGATCCCCTCGACGTGCTCGTGCTGGGCCAGGAGCCGGTGGTCCCGCTCTGCGTGCTCCGCGCGAAGGCCATCGGGGTGATCACCATGCGGGACGACAAGGGGCAGGACGACAAGGTGATCGCGGTTCACGTGGATGATCCCGAGTACGCCCACTATCGCGACGTGTCCGAGCTGCCGCCCCACCGGCTGAGGGAGATGCAGCGCTTCTTCCTCGACTACAAGGTGCTCGAGGACAAGTCCGTGGATGTCGACCACATCCGGGGTCGGATGGACGCCGAGCACGTGATCCGCGACGCCATCCGCCTCTACCGGGACAAGATCGTGCCGACCCTGACGCCCCGTCCGTGACGCTGGGCGCCCCGGGCCTGGTGGCCCTTCTCCACCCCCTCTTAACCCGCGAAAAGTTGGCCGATTTCAGATGGCGCGGCCGCCCGCTTCCGGCGTCAGGGGAATGACATGTCCGTGGACACCGTTGGGTTAGTGACGTCCATCCTCCTGAAAACTCATACGTTTCTCTTGTTGCAACCAGCGCCCGGTGCTAGATTGGGTGAGTAGAACTGTAGCGAACCCCTTACAGTGGATAGGAGCGGCGCCGATGCTGTTCAGCGTGCTTGCGGGCCTGTTCTCGAACGACCTCGCCATCGATCTGGGCACGGCCAACACCCTCGTCTACGTTCGCGGCGAAGGCATCGTGATGAACGAGCCGTCCATTGTCGCCATCCACCAGGCCGACCATTCGGTGCTGGCGGTGGGTCACGAGGCCAAGGCCATGCTCGGCCGCACCCCGGGCAACATCACCGCCATCCGGCCGCTGAAGGACGGCGTCATCGCCGACTTCGACGTCACGGAGAAGATGCTCCACCACTTCATCAGCAAGGTGCATCGGCGGCAGACCCTCGTGCGGCCCCGCATCGTCATCGGCGTGCCGTCGGGCATTACCCAGGTCGAGAAGCGAGCGGTGCGCGACTCCGCCATGCAGGCGGGCGCGCGCGAGGTGTATCTGATCGAGGAGCCCATGGCGGCGGCGATCGGGGCGGGGCTGCCCATCCAGGAGCCGGGCGGGAACATGATCGTGGACATGGGCGGGGGCACCACCGAGGTGGCGGTGATCTCGCTGTCCGGCATCGTGTACTCCAAGTCGGTGCGTATCGCCGGCGACGAGATGGACGAGTCGATCGTCCAGTACATCAAGAAGCATTACAACCTCCTCATCGGCGAGCGCCGCGCGGAGGAGATCAAGATCAAGCTGGGGTCGGCCTATCCCATGGGCGGCGAGCGCCTCTCCATGGAAGTGAAGGGCCGCGACCTCATCGACGGGATCCCGAAGACCATCGTCGTGACCGACGAGGAGATCCGGGAAGCGCTGCGCGAGCCCGTCATGGCGATCGTGGACACGGTGCGGACCTGCCTCGAGCGGACGCCCCCCGAGCTGGCGGCGGACATCGTCGACAAGGGCATCGTCCTCACCGGCGGCGGCGCGCTCCTTCGCGGCCTCGACCTCCTGCTGCGCCAGGAAACCGATCTGCCGATCACGGTCGGGGACGATCCGCTGTCGTGTGTGGCGCTCGGCACCGGCAAGGTTCTCGACGAGCTCGATCTTCTGAAGAAGGTGGCGATCCCGGCCTAGAGGACGCTCCCTCCGAGCGCGGTTCGGCCGGTCGCCACCCGGGTGACCTCTCGTGAGATTTCGTCGGTACGGCCTTCTCATCGCCGTGCTCTTGGTCTGCCTGGTGCTGCTCACCGTGCAGACGCGCGGTGGAGGAACCGGACGCGCCGCCGACGTCGTCGCCATCCTCACCACGCCGGTCCAGATCGTCCTCGCCAAGATTCACCGCGGGGCCGTCGCCATGTGGGTGGGCTATCGCGAGTGGCGCACCGCCTGGAGCGAGAACACGCAGCTCCGCGCGGAGAACGAGCGCCTGCGCGTGCAGTCCCTCCAGGTCAGGGAGACGCGCGACGAGAACGAGCGGCTACGCCGCCTCCTCGGTCTGCGGCAACGGCTGCCCATGGCGACCATGTCCGGCGAGGTCATCGCGCGCGAGGCCGGCGGCTGGGTCCGCTCGCTCACCGTCAATCGCGGCACGAGCGAGGGCGTCGCGACGCAGACCCCGGTCATCGTCCCCGACGGCCTGGTCGGTCGCGTCGTGCGCGTGCGCCCCGGCGCCTCGGTGGTGCAGCTGCTGAATGATCCCGCGTCGACGGTCGGCGCCATGGTGCAGCGGACGCGCACGCCGGGGCTCGTGGAGGGTGATCCCGGTGGGGCGGTGCGCTTCAAGTACATGGCCCGCGACGGCGCCGGCATCGTGGTCGGGGACATCCTCGTCACCTCCGGGCAGGGGAACGTCTTCCCGAAGGGCCTGCCCGTCGGGCGCGTCATCGCCATCGAGGACAAGGGCTCCGCGCTCTTCCACTTCGCCGTCCTCGCCCCGGTGGTGGACTTCGGCCGGGTCGAGGAAGTGCTGCTCCTCACCGGGCAGACCACGCAGGACCTGGCCGGCCTGTTCATCCGGGAGGGCTAGCCCGCGATGAAGTGGCTCCTCGTGCTCACCCTGGGCGGTAGCGTGGCGCAGGGGAGCCTCGTCCAGGCCCTCGCGGTGGGCGGCGCCACGCCGGACCTGCCGTTCATCATGACGGTGTTCTGGGCGCTGCGTCGCGGCCCCGAGGCGGGCTGCGCGGCGGGCTTTCTCGCCGGCCTCCTGCAGGACGTGGCGGCGGGCGGCCTCGTGGGCGTCCAGGCCCTCACCAAGGCCCTCGCCGGCTTCGCGCTGGGCCTGGTGGGCGGCCGGCTGTGGGTGGCGAACCCGCTGGTCCAGGTGCCGGGCCTGGTCGCCCTCACCCTCGCGGAGGGCCTGCTGCGCTTCGGGCTCCTCCAGCTCTTCCACTATCCGGCGAGCCTTGGGCCACTCCTCGTGGACGTGATCCTGCCCCAGGCCCTCTACAACGGCGTGCTCGGCGCGGCGTGCATCGTGGCCCTCCTCGCTCTCGAGATGGGGCGGGCCCAGGTGGCGCTCCGGTCGCCGCGGAAGCGATAGCCGGCCATGGACATGATGGCACCGAGCGGCGCGACGGGCGGGCGGCGGGACGCGTGGAGCAAGCGCGTGCTCGCGCTCACCATCCTCGTCGCCGGCGCCTTCGTGATGCTGCTCGGCCAGCTCTGGTATCTGCAGGTGCTCGAGGGCTCCCGGTTCCGCGACATGTCGGAGAAGAATCGTATCCGCGTCCGGCCGGTGGCCGCCCCGCGCGGCATCCTCTTCGACCGTAACGGCCTCGCCCTCGTGGACAATCGTCCCGCGTTCACCCTCTCCTTGATCCCGCGGGAGATGGAGGACCGCAACACCGTCCTCGCGCGGCTGTCCGTCATGCTGAAGATCCCGCTCACCGAGCTCCAGGAGTCACTGGCCCGTGTGCCCGCCGACTCGCTGCGGCCCGTGCGCATCCGCCGCGACCTCTCGCTCGAGGACGTGGCCAAGGTGGAGGAGTCCAAGCTCGACCTGCCCGGCGTCGTCGTGGAGGTGGAGCCCACCCGGGTCTATCCCACCAGCACGTTCGCGGCGCACCTCTTGGGATACGTGCGCGAGGTGAGCGACGAGCAGATGAAGGGCGGGCGCTACCGCCGGGGCGACATGATCGGCCAGACCGGGCTCGAGCGCCTGCTCGACGAGCATCTGCGCGGGCGCGACGGCGGAGAGCGCATCGAGGTGGACGCGCTCGGCCGTCCCGTGCAGCTCATGCAGCGGGAGGAGCCGCGGCCCGGCGCCCAGGTCATCACCACGGTGGACCGGCGTATCCAGGAGGCCGCGGAGCGGGCCATGGCCGGGCGTCCGGGCGCGGTGGTCGTGATGGATCCGCGCAGCGGGGACGTGCTCGCCCTCACCTCCGGCCCCGCCTACGGGCTCGATACCTTCGCGGGCAATCTCGACCGCGAGGCGTGGGCGCGGCTCATCAAGGATCCGTCGCACCCGCTGCTCAACCGCGCCCTCCAGGCGCAGTATCCGCCGGGCTCCGTCTTCAAGATGATCGTGGTGGCGGCGGGTCTCCAGGAAGGCACGCTGAACCCGATGGATCGCGTGTACTGCAACGGCACGTTCGACTTCGGCGGCCGTACGTGGAAGGACTGGAAGACCGGTGGCCACGGCCACATGGACCTGCGCGGAGCGGTCATGCAATCCTGCGACATCTTCTTCTACCAGTACGGGCTCAAGGTCGGCCCCGAGGCCATCGCGCGTTACGCCAAGGCTTTCGGGCTGGGCGCGCCCACCGGCATCGATCTGCCCGGTGAGAAGGTCGGGCTCGTGCCGTCGCCGGCCGGCCGGCGCGAGCGCGGACGCGTGTGGCATTCGGGCGAGACCCTCAACGTCGCGATCGGACAGGGCGCGCTCCTCGTCACCCCGCTGCAGGTCGCGCGCATGACCGCGGCCATCGCCAACGGCGGCATCCTGTGGAAGCCGCGGCTCATCCAGAGGGTGGAGCGTCCCGACGGCACGGTCGCCTACACCGAGTCCAGCAAGATGCTGGAGCACGTCGACCTCTCGCCGGTCATCTGGGCTTTCTTGCGTAGCTCGATGTCGGGAGTGGTGAACGAGGGCGGCACCGGCGCCGCCGCGCGCATTCCCGGACTCGAGGTCGCGGGCAAGACCGGCACCGCCCAGACGGTCGCGAACAGCAAGAGCGAGAAGGGCCAGGATCACGCCTGGTTCGCCTCCTTCGCCCCCGCCAAGGACCCGCAGGTGGTCGTGGTGGTCATGGTGGAAGGCGGCGGTCACGGCGGCTCGGTCGCCGCGCCCATTGCGCGCCAGATCTACCAGGCCATCTTCCTCGAGAAGGTGGCCATGGCGGTGGTGGCCGGCGACGGCTCGTGATCCTCCGGATCGACCGTCGCCTCCTCCAGAACGTCGACTGGCCCCTGATCGCCTCGGTGGTAGTGCTCCTCTGCCTGTCGTTCGTCTCCCTGTGGAGCCTGTCCGCGACCGGCGGCATCGCGTGGCGCCAGCTGTCGTGGGTGGGCGTGGGCACCATCGCCCTGCTCGTCGTGATCGCGCTGGACTACCGAAATCTCGTGCGGGCGGCGCCCTTCTTCTACGCGGTGGGGCTCGGTCTGCTGCTCACCGTGTTCGTCCTCGGGCGCACCGTGTCGGGCGCCCGCCGCTGGATCCACCTGGGGCCGTTCACCTTCCAGCCGTCGGAGCTCTTCAAGCTGATCTTCGTGCTGACCCTGGCGTGGGCCCTGACCTCTCGATGGGGCCGGCCGCTTTCTCGGGCCACGCTGGTGTGGACGGGCATCCTCGTGGGGGTCCCATTCGTCCTCGTGGTCCGGCAGCCCGACCTGGGCACCGCGCTCGTGCTCTTGCCCGTGCTCGCCGCGGTCTTCATCGGCCTGGGGATGCGCTTGAAGATCTTCGCGGGGATCATTCTCGGCGGCGTGGCCCTCATGCCGGTGTTCTGGCTGGCCCTCAAGGACTATCAGCGGGAGCGCCTGCTCGTGTACATCGACCCGTTCCGCGATCCGCTGGGAACGGCGTACAATGTGATCCAGGCAAAGATTGCCATCGGTTCCGGGCAGCTCCTGGGCAAGGGGGTCAGCGGCGCGACGCAGAGCCGCCTGGCCTTCCTCCCGGAGCGGCACACGGATTTTATTTTCGCCGTATTCGCGGAGATGTGGGGGTTCGCGGGGTGTCTGGTCCTCATCATGGCGTACGGGCTCCTGGTGCTGCGAGGCTTCGAGATCGCGGCGGGCGCCCGTGAGCCGCGGGGCCGGATCGTCGCTCTGGGCGTCACGGCCCTGTTCGCCACCCAGACATTGATCAACCTGGGCATGGTGACGGGGCTCCTGCCCGTGGTCGGCATCCCACTCCCCTTCATGAGCTACGGGGGTTCGTCCATGGTGGTGTCCCTCATGGCTCTGGGCCTCCTCCTCTCGGTGCGAATGCGGCAGTTCCAGTAACCCGAGCGAACGGGCCGGCTCCGCGGAGCCGGACCTGTCGGGGGCTGCCGTGGCCAAGCGGATCGTCGTGAACGTCGGCGTGACGGAGACTCGTCTCGCCGTGCAGGACGGGAATCAGCTCACCGAGCTGTACATCGAGCGGGCCCGCCGCCGCTCCATCGTCGGGAACATCTACAAGGGCGTCGTCACCAACGTCCTGCCCGGCATGCAGGCGGCGTTCGTGGACATCGGTCTGCACAAGGACGCCTTCCTCTACGGGGGGGATTACACCGCCAACCTGACCGACGAAGGCGACGAGGCGCCCGCCGTCCCCGCCGAGGTGGAGGCGGGCAACGGCAACGGCGACACCGTCGAGGACGAGCTCGCCGAGGTGGAGGCCGAGGAGGAAGACGGCCGCCCGGGCGTGGCGCAGGCGCCCATCGAGGAGCGGCTGCACAAGGGCCAGGAGATCCTCGTCCAGGTCTCCAAGGAGTCGCTCGGCAGCAAGGGCGCCCGCATCACCTCGTTCATCTCCATTCCCGGTCGCTACATCGTCTTCATGCCCCAGTCACGGCACGTGGGGGTGTCGCGGCGCATCCACGACGAGGCCGAGCGCGAGCGCCTCCGCGACATCGTCAAGGCGGTGCGCCCTCCCAGCGGCGGATTCATCGTCAGAACGGTCGCCGAGGGCAAGGGCGAGGAGGAGATCGCCGCGGACATCCAGTTCCTGAGCCGACTCTGGTCGCAGGTGCAGGCCCGCCACGACGCGGCGCGAGCCCCGGCGCTGCTGCACGAGGAGATGGACCTCACCTTCCGGGTCGTGCGGGACCTCTTCTCGCCCGAGGTCGAGGAGTTCCTGGTGGACACCGACGAGGGCTACGCCAAGGTGCTCGGTTATGCCAATACCCTGGTGCCCCAGCTCGCCGGTCGCGTGAAGCGCTACGAGGGGAAGCAGCCCGTCTTCGACGCCACCGGGATCGAGAAGGAGATCGAGAAAGCCCTCCGGCGCCGCGTGTGGCTCAAGTCGGGCGGCTACATCGTCATCGACCACACCGAAGCGCTCGTGGCCATCGACGTGAACACCGGCAAGTACGTGGGCAAGCGAGACTTCGAGGAGACGGTGCTGAAGATCAACCTCGAGGCGGCCGCGGAGGCGGTTCGCCAGATCCGGCTGCGCGACCTCGGCGGCATCATCATCCTCGACTTCATCGACATGGAGCGGCCCGAGCATCGGGAACAGGTCTCACGCGCGTTGAAGAAGGCCCTCGCCGACGACAAGGCGCGGACCAACGTGCTGGAGATCTCCGAGCTGGGCATCGTGGAGATGACCCGCAAGCGCGCGCGGCAGGATCTCCACTCCGTGTTCTTCGCGGCCTGCCCGACCTGCAAGGGCAGCGGGCACGTGAAGTCCGACGCCACCCTCGCCGCCGAGATCTTCCGCAAGATCCAGGCCCAGGCGCCCACCGCGGCGCCGGGCGACGAGGTGCTGGTGCGCGCGCATCCGGAGATGGCCCACCGCCTGGAAGCCGAGGAGCGGGACGGCGTCGAGCGGCTCCAGGCCCTGGTCGGGCGGAAGGTCGTCGCGCAGGGGGTGCCCACCTATCATCGGGAAGAGTATGATGTGACATTCCGGTGAGCATGTGACGCGCCCATCGCGGATCAGCCGCGCCAAGATCCTCGAGCAGCTTCGCCTCGCCGCCCGCAAGGGCGACCGCACCGCCCTCACCCTCGCCGCCGATCAGATGAAGACCCTCGCCTATTCTCCCCGCTACTGGGAGAAGTACCTCGAGCTGCTTACCAATCCCCTCGCGCGCATGGTCGACCTCCTCCTGATCAAGCAAGGCGACAAGATCGCGCGGCAGAAGGGCTGGGTGAAGCCTCGCCGCGAACGCCCGGCCGCCCGGGACAAGGGCCGGCCCCGACCGGCCCGGGCGCCCCGCGTCCGCCGGGGCGCCGGCGAGCAGGGCTCGCTCTTCCCCGATCTGCCCGCCTGATTTCGCGCTTGCCCCGTGTGGTAGAGTACCCCTGTAGGGTATATGGGGGGGCCCACGGAATGATCGACGAGGAGACGCGCGGCAAGGCGCTCGGCCGGCTCCGCCGCATCGAGGGCCAGATCCAGGGCATCCAGCGAATGATCGAGGAGGACAAGTACTGCGTGGACATCCTCCTCCAGCTCACCGCGGTGCAGGGGGCGGTGGAGCAGGTGCAGAAGCTGCTCCTCGCGCGGCACATCTCGTCCTGCGTGGCGGACGCCATCCGGTCGGGGGCGGGCAAGGAGCGCCAGAAGAAGGTGGACGAGCTCCTGGACGTGTTCTCGCGCTTCGGGGGGCGGTGAGGCCGTGTCCGCGGAGACTCGGCTCGACGTGCCCGTGAAGGGCATGCACTGCGCGGCGTGTGTCGGGAAGGTGGAGCGCGCGCTCGCCGGGGTGCCGGGCGTGGAGAAGGCTCAGGTCAACCTGGCGACCGAGCGCGCCACCGTGTGGCTCGATCCCGCGCAGGCCGGCGTGCCCGACCTGCGGCGCGCGGTGGTCGCCGCCGGCTACACCGTGCCGGAGGAGGTCGCCGCGTCGCCGGCGCGCGAGGCGAGCGAGCGCGCGGAGAAGGCCGCCCAGGATCGGGCGCTGCGCCGGAAGGTCGTCGTCGGCGCGGCGCTGTCGCTGCCGGTGCTGCTCGGCAGCATGCACGAGCTGTTCCCCTGGGCGCCCATGGGGCTGCAGAGCCCGTGGGTGCTGCTCGTCCTGACCACTCCGGTGCAGTTCTGGGTGGGCTGGGAGTTCCACGTCGCCTTCCTCCGCGAGCTGGGCCATCGCGCCGCGAGCATGAGCACGCTGGTGTCCATCGGCACCAACGCCGCCTACTTCTTCAGCCTGGCCGTCACCCTGTGGCCGCACGCGTTCATGTCCGCGGGCGCCATGCCGTACTATGAGGCCTCCGCCGTGCTCATGACCTTCCTCGTGCTCGGCCGCTGGCTGGAGGCGCGCGCGCGGGGGGGCACGTCGGAGGCCATCCGCCGGCTCCTCGACCTCCGGCCGCGCACCGCCCGCGTGCTCCGCGACGGCGTCGAGCAGGACCGGCCGGTGGCCGACGTGCTCGTGGGCGACTTCGTCCGCGTCCGTCCCGGTGAGCGGGTCCCGGTGGATGGTGAGCTGGTGGAGGGCGAGTCCACCGTGGACGAGTCCATGCTGACCGGCGAGAGCCTCCCCGTGGTGAAGACACCGGGCTCGGCGGTGGTGGGCGGCTCCGTGAACCGGACCGGTACGTTCACCGTCCGCGCCACCCGCATCGGCGCCGACACGACGCTCGCCCGGATCATCCGCTTGGTGGAGGAGGCGCAGGGCTCGAAGGCCCCCATCCAGCGCCTCGCCGATCGGGTGGCCGCGGTCTTCGTGCCGGTCGTCCTCGTCATCGCGGCGGTGACGTTCGTGGTGTGGTGGCTGGTTGGCCCGGCGCCGTCGTTCTTCCACGCGCTCACCAATGCGGTGGGCGTGCTCGTCATCGCCTGCCCATGCGCGATGGGACTGGCCACGCCGACCGCCATCATGGTCGCCACCGGACGCGGCGCCGAGCTGGGCGTGCTGATCCGGAACGCCGAGGCGCTCGAACAGCTTCAGCGCGTGAACGTGGTGGTGCTCGACAAGACGGGCACGCTGACGGTGGGCAAGCCCGTGGTGACCGACGTGATCGCCGCGCCGGGTGCATCGAGCCCTGAGGTCCTCGCGCTGGCGGCGGCGGCGGAGCAAGGCTCCGAGCACCCCCTCGGCGAGGCGATCGTGACCGAGGCGAAGGCGCGCGGCCTCGCCTTGCCGCCGGTGAGCGGATTTCAGGCCGCGCCGGGGCACGGCGTGACGGCACGCGGCCCCGACGCCCTGATCCGGGTCGGCAATCGCGCGTTCCTCGCGTCGCGCGGAGCCGACGTGACCGCCCTCGAGCCGCAGGCGCGCGCGCTGGCGGAGGCGGGCAAGAGCGTGGTGTACGTGGGATTTCGCGGCGAGGTGCTCGGTCTCGTGGCGGTCGCCGACGTGTTGAAGCCGGGGGCGCGGGACGTGGTCGCGGCGCTCCGGGCGCACCGCCTCGAGGTCGTCATGCTCACCGGTGACAACCGTGCCACCGCCGAGGCGATCGCGCGCGAGGCCGGCATCACGCGCGTGCTCGCGGACGTGCTGCCGGAGCGCAAGGCCGAGGAGATCGCCACCCTTCAGCAGCGGGGGCATCGGGTCACGATGGTCGGAGACGGGATCAACGACGCGCCGGCCTTGGCCCAGGCCGACGTGGGAATCGCGATGGGCTCCGGCACCGACGTCGCCATCGACGCCGCCGACGTGACGCTGATGCGGGGCGACCTCCACGGGCTGCCGACGGCGCTCGCGCTCTCGCGCCGGACCATCCGCGTCGTCAAGGAGAACCTCGCCTGGGCCTTCGGCTACAACCTCGTCCTGGTGCCGGTGGCGGCGGGCGTCCTCTATCCGGTCGCCGGGATACAGCTCTCGCCCCTCCTGGCGGGGGCGGCGATGGCGCTCTCGTCGGTGTCGGTGGTGCTGAACAGCCTGCGCCTCAAGCGGTTCTCCGAGTCGAAAGGATGATCGACTCCTCGTTCCTCCGGAACCGCGACCGCTACGAGCGCCGCATGACCGGCTCGGTGGACGCAACGCCCGCCGAGGCGCTCACTCATACCGTGGAGCTCAGTGACGAGGACGCCGCGGTGGAGCTGACCGCGGTCTGCACACCCTCACCGGGCTACGAGGTGCGGGAGGCGCGCGCGCGCGTCCTCGGCGGTAACGCCGATCCCGCGGTGGCGGCGGCCTTCGCCGGGCTCGCCGGCGCGCGCATGGTGGGTGGGTTCACGCGGCGGCTGCTGGAGCTGGCCGCGGGCCGGCCCGGGGGCGCGCTCTTCGTGGATGCCGCGATCGAGGTCGCCCGTCTCGCGCGACAGGTGGCGCGCATGCCGCGCGCGCGCGTGGACGCGGTGCGCCCCGGCGACGCGCCGGGCTTCTGGGCGCTCGACCGCGCGGGGTGGGTCGACCTGCCCAACTCCTGCTTCACCTACGGCGCGGGCGGCCGGGCCCTCCTCGAGACACGGGCGGTGCGGCCGGCCGCGCATTCCGATCTCTACAGCCCACGCGAGGGCGCCCGCGGCGTGTTCCGGCGGCGCAAGCTCGCGCGCCTCGTGCGGACGGGTGACCGGCTCGATCTCTTCAACGCCATGCACGACGACATCCACGGCTTCGACATCCATCTCGAAGTGGACGCGGCGCGCGGCGTGATCGTGGCCGCGGACTCCGTGACCTCGCGTCTTCCCTACCGTGGGATCTGCGACGAGCCGCAGGGAAAGTTCACGACCCTGATCGGGGAGCGCGTGGACGCGGCCCTTCGCAAGCGCATCCAGGTCGGCCTGGGCGGCGAGATGGGCTGCGGCCAGCTCTACGACCTCACCGCGGATCTCCTGAAGCTGGTGACCCTGCCCTGACCACGTCCTCCAACCATCACCGCCGCCCCGCCGCGATCATCTTCGACATGGACGGGGTCCTGATCGACTCCGAGCCCATCGGCTACGAGGCGATGCGTCTCGTCATGGACCGGTACGGCGCGCCGTACGACCTGGTTCAGAACGACGAGTTCGTGGGCCGCACCAGCACGGAGAGCTTTCGGATCCTGCGCGCGCGCCACGGCATGACGGCCGAGGCGGAGGAGCTGGCCCGGCAGTTCCAGGAGGCGAAGATTCGCATCGTGCGCGAGCGCGGGCGGCCCATGCTCGGGGTCCCGGACGTGCTCGTGCGGGCGCGCGCGGCGGGCTACCGGCTCGCGCTGGCGTCGTCCGCGGAGACGCCGGTCATCGACGCCACCGTGGAGGCGCTGGGGCTCCGCGACCTCTTCGAGCTGCGGGTGTCGGGGTGGGAAGTCGGACGCGGCAAGCCCGCGCCTGACGTGTTCCTGGAGACGGCGCGCCGGCTGGCGCTCCCGCCGCCCGCGTGCCTCGTCATCGAGGACTCCCGCAACGGCCTGCTCGCCGCCAAGGCCGCGGGCATGCGCTGCGTGGCCGTGCCGTGCGAGGCCACGCTCGCACACGACTTCACCGAGGCGGACCACCGCGTGGCCGGCCTGCCCGACCTCCTGCCCCTGCTGCTCGGGCGCTAGCCCCGCAGCCCCCGCAGCACTTATACTGAGGCCTGACATGTCGCCGCTCCCGGTCGGCAAGCTCCCCGGCGACACCCTCCAGCGCCTGTTCGCGAAGTACGTCCGTCCCGGCGACCCCTCCGAGGCCCGTGAGGCCGCGGGGCGCGTGGTGGTGGGCCCGCGCGTGGGCGAAGACGCGGCGGTGCTCGACATGGGCGACCGCTATCTCGTCGCCACCACCGATCCCATCACGTTCGCCACCGACGCGGCGGGCTGGTACGCGCTGCACGTGAACGCGAACGACGTGGCGGTACGGGGCGCGCGGCCCGCGTGGTTCCTCGCCACGCTGCTCCTGCCCGAGGGGGCGACGGAGCCGGCGCGCGTGGAGGAGCTGTTCGCGGAGATCGCCGAGGGGTGCGACGGCCTGGGGGTGTCGCTGGTGGGCGGGCACACCGAGGTCACGGCAGGGCTGGCGCGCCCCATCGTCATCGGTACCATGCTGGGCGAGGTCGGGAAGGATCGGCTCGTCACGACGGGCGGGGCCCGGCCGGGGGACACGCTCTTGCTCACCAAGGGCGTGCCGCTGGAGGGCGCGGCCATCATCGCCCGCGAGCGCGGGGCGGAGGCGGCGCGGCGCGGAGTGCCCGAGGCGGTGCTCCAGCGCGCGCGCGGGCTGCTCCGCCGGCCGGGAATCAGCGTGGTGCCGGAGGCCATGGCGGCCACGGAGGCGGCGCGGGTACACGCGATGCACGATCCGACCGAGGGTGGCCTCGCCACCGCCTGCTGGGAGCTGGCCGAGGCCGCGGACGCGGGCGTGCGCCTCGATCGCGAGCGCGTGCCGCTCCTGCCCGAGGGCGCGCGGCTCTGCGACGCCTTCGGGCTGGATCCGCTGGGCACCATCGCGTCGGGCGCGCTGCTGCTCGCGGTGGCCCCCGCGGACGAAGGGCGCGTGATCGCGGCGTGCCGCGGCACGGGCATCGTGTGCGCCCCCATCGGCGCCGTGACGGAGCGGCGCGCGGGCATGACGCTGGTGGAAGGCGGCCGGGCGCGGCCGCTGCCCGTCTTTCCACAGGACGAGATCTCGAAGCTGTTCGCCGGGAGCTGAGATGCCGGTTCAGATCGGATACGCGCATCGACAGGCGCCGATGGCGCGCCGGGGCATGGTGGCCTCGTGCCATCCCCTGGCGAGCCTTGCCGGCGTGGAGGTGCTGAAGGCGGGCGGCAACGTGGTGGACGCGGCGATCGCCACCAACGGCGTGCTCGCGGTCACCCAGCCCAATTACTGTGGCGTGGGTGGCGATCTCTACTGCCTCTATCACGAGGCCGCCACCGGCCGTATCCATTGCCTGCTCGGCGCGGGCCGCTCCGGCGCCCGCGCCGATCTCGCCACGCTGGAGGCGCGCGGCCTTACCGGGGTCCCGCCGGTGGGCGCAGGCTCGGTGTCCGTACCCGGCGCGACCCGCGCCTGGCGCATGCTGCTGGAGCGCTTCGGCACCCTGCCGCTGCGCCGGCTCCTCGAGCCGGCCGTCCACTACGCCGCGGAGGGCTTTCCCATCTCGGACATCGTGTGCCAGGCCGTCCAGGATCGACAGGCGCTGTTCGACGACCCGGAGTGGCGACGCCTGTTCATACCCGGCGGTGTCTACCCGGCGCCCGGGCAGCTCTTCCGCCAGCCGGACCTCGCGCGCACGCTGACCGAGCTGGGGGAGGATCCCGAGCTCCTCTATCGTGGCCGCGTCGCGAAGGTCATCGCCGCGCGCATGGAGAGGGACGGCTTCCTCACCGCGGAGGATCTCGCCGCGCACGAGGGGGAGTGGGGCGAGCCGATCTCGACGACCTACCGAGGCTACACGGTGTACGAGACCCCCCCGCCCACCCAGGGCCTGGCCGCGCTGCTCGGTCTGAACATCCTCGAGGGGTTCGATCTCGCGCGCATCCCCATTCACTCGACGGAGCATCTGCATCTCCTGGTGGAGTCGACGAAGCTGGCCTACGCCGACCGCGACCGGTGGATCGCCGACCCCGCGCACGCCCGACTCCCCGTCACGGCCCTCCTCGACAAGGCCTACGCCGCCCGGCGGCGCGCCGCGTTCGATCCCCGGAAGGCGCAGGCGTACGCGGCGGGCGACTTCGAGGGCGACACCACCGGCTTCGTGGTGGCCGACGGGCAGGGCAACGTGATCAGCGTGATCCAGAGCCTCTTCCGGAGCTTCGGCGCCGGCGTGGTGCCGCCGGGCACCGGCGTCGTGCTCCAGAACCGCGGTGCCTACTTCACCACCGATCCCACCCATCCCAATGTCTTCGCGCCGGGGAAGCGGCCGTTCCACACCCTGCTCGCCTCCATCGTCACGCGCGAGGACCGCCCCGTGATCGGCTTCTCGACCATGGGCGGGGACGGCCAGGCCATGTTCCACGTCCAGGCCCTCACCAATGCCATCGACTACGGCATGGAGATCCAGGAGGCCATCGAGCGGCCCCGCTTCATGTACGGGCGCCTCGCGCCCGGTGACGCGGCGGACCTCCTACGGATCGAAGGTCGCGTGCCTCGGGGTGTGGTGGAGGAGTTGCGGCAGCGCGGGCACAATGTGCAGGTGGTCTCCGACTGGTTCACGCAGATGGGGCATGCCCACGCCGTCACCCTCACCGGCGGCACGTTGCGCGGCGCGGCCGACGCCCGCGGCGACGGCTGCGCGCTCGGATTCTAGATGCGTGGCCTGAGCCGCACCCTCGCCGTGGCCGCGCTGCTCGCCCTCGGCGCGGGCGGGGCGCCGGCGGGCCCGGCCGCGGCGGCCGAGTGGAACGGCATCGATCCCGGCGTGACGAAGATGGGCGTGGTCCGCGAGCGTCTCGGCGCGCCGTCGAAGGAGTCCAAGCAGAAGGTCAACAACTACGACACCGTCGAGTGGACGTATGAAGGCGACCGGGCGGTGCCGGGCTTCCATCGGGTCGTCGTGGACTTCGGCATTCTCCTGCCCTCCGGCTACAGCCCCGACACGGTGCGCGTGGTCCGCCTGGATCCCAAGCGCTTCATCTACACGAAAGACCTGGTCGTGGCCGGATGGGGCGAGCCCGACCGGGCGGGGACGCAGAACGAGCGGGACGTGTTCTTCTACCGCTCCGGCCTCCTCGTCACCTTCGACGAGCAGGGCGTGATGGCCACCAGCCTCTTCTTCACCGTCAAGCAGCCGGATCCGGACGACCGCTCTGCCCCGACTCGCGCGCCCGCCCGCCCGCCGAGTGCGCCGGGGCCGGGCGCCCCCCCGGCGCAAGGCACGCCGCCGGTGCGGCGATGATCGATCATCTGCTGGCGCTGGATCCCGGCGAGCGCGGGATCGGCGGCT
>DATEDO010000047.1:0-21138 GCA_035281625.1 Candidatus Methylomirabilota bacterium | reverse complement strand
GTTCACCTCGAAGGAGGGATTCTCGGTGGTGGCGCCGACGAGCACGATGGCGCCCTTCTCGACATAGGGCAGGAAGGCATCCTGCTGCGCCTTGTTGAACCGGTGGATCTCGTCCACGAAGAGAATGGTGCGGCGGCGGCGGCGGGCGCGATCCGCCTCGGCCTCGGCCATCACCTGACGGATCTCCTTCACCCCCGACAGCACCGCCGAGAAGGTGACGAAGCGGGCCCCCGCGACGTGCGCCAGCAGGAGGGCGAGGGTGGTCTTCCCCGTGCCCGGCGGGCCCCAGAGGATCATAGAGTGGAGCTGGCCCTCCTCGATGGCGCGGCGGAGCACCTTGCCGGGGCCGAGGAGATGGGATTGCCCGACGACCTCGTCGAGCGTGCGGGGCCGCACCCGGTCCGCGAGGGGGGCGGGCGCGGCGGCGGCTGAGGGCGCCTCGGGCGCGGGCGTGTCGAAGAGATCCACGCCCAAATTATACGCGCCGCGCGCGCCTCACCGCCCGCGGCGGGTCCGTCAGTTCACGACGGGATTCCGCTTGGCGACGGGCAGCCCGATCTTGATGAAAGGATGCTGCTCGGCGGCGTGACACGCCGTGCAGGCGGCGCGCATGGTCTCGAACCGCTCCTTGAACAGGGCGGCGTCCTGCTTGCGAATGGCCTCCATGACCCCGGGCAGCGCCCCCTTGAGGAAGAGGTTCTCGGCATTGGCCCGCCGTGCCGGCTCCCGCTCGAGCCCGAGCTGGAGGGCATGGCTCATGGTCATGGCCATGTGGCCGGCGTATTGCCAGTTGCCCTCCTGCGCGCCGAAGTAGAGCTCGGTGTACCGGTACGCGACCTCCGCCATGGTGGTCTCGAACCCGCGCAGCTGCCGCTGGATGGCCGGCATGCGCGCGTCCGCCTTGAGCCCCACCAGCCAGTTCGACGGGGCCTCGCCGTGCATGTGTCCCGACCCGTGCTGGTGCATGTGCTGGGCCCGCGCGATGCCCCAACCGAGCCCGAGGCCGGCGATCAGGGAGAGGACAGCCAGCGCCGCAACCGTTCTGCCGCCGATCCGAAGTCCGAGCATGGTTCCTCCTTGAGCGCCCCAGGCGCAGGGCCCAGTCTCCCCCGTCCGGGACGACGGGGCAACCGAAAGCGGGGGACGAACTGGCGTGGTCAATACCGGTTATCGGTCGCCCCGGGTGCCCCGGCGACGGCAGGGACTAGGCGAGCGCGGCGGGCAGGTCGAGGAGCGAGGCGATGGCCGCGGTCGCCACCACGCCGCGGCGAGCCAGCTCCGCCGCGTCCGCGCGATAGGCGATGAAGGGCACGCCCCCCGCCTGCGCGGCGGCGCCGTCGACCCAGGAGTCGCCCACCACCACGATGTGGGCGGCGTCGGGCCACCGTGCCCGCACCACGCGGAGGCCGTCGGGGTCGGGCTTGAGCTGGATGACGTCGTCGCGAGTGACCACGAGGTCCAGATGGGCCAGGAGCCCGAAGCGCGCGAGGACGAAGTCCGCCACCACGCGGTCGTTGTTGGTCCAGATGGCGGTGGCGTAGCCCAGCGCCTTCATCGCCGCCACCGCCTCCACCGCGTGCGGGATCAGCACCGCCGCCTCCATGGCGCGCCGCTCGTGCGCCACCGGAATCGTCATCAGCTCGAATTCGAGCTCCGGCGCCTGACGCCGCACCACCGCCAGCAGCTCGGCGCCCGACCAGCGCAGCTCGCGCGCGGGCAGGGGAACTCCCCGCGCGCGGATCAGGGCCTCCATCTCGCGGCCCACCGCTTTCAGGTCGAGGGGCGAGTCCACGAGGGTGTGGTCGAGATCGAAGACGCAGACGGGCGCGGTCACGCGCCCCAGCCTATCAGAAGCGGACGGCGCACCGCCCCGAGGAAGAGCAGTCCGGCTGGCCGTGACCGATAAGGGAGCGGCAGTGCTGATCTGGGAAGATGCGCAGACGGTGACGCAGCGGGTGCGGGTCAGCCGTTGACGATGCTCCAGGCGGCATAGTAACGTTCAGCACGCGGTTCCGAATCTCCTCACCCTCTTCGATCGGAGACTTCGCGTGCGACGATTCGATCTCGCCGTTCCGCAGAGCGTGGACGACTGCCTGAAGGTGCTGGCCGGCAATCCCAGCGGCGCCAAGCTGCTGGCGGGCGGCACCGATCTCCTGCCCCAGATGAAGAACGGCCTCCTCAAGCCCGCGTGGGTGGTGGACCTCTCCGGCGTGGCCGAGCTGCGGACGCTGCGCACGGCCGACGGCGGGGGCTTGCGCATCGGCGCGGCGGTGACCGCGCGCGAGCTCGAGCTGGACAAGCGCGTGACGGGACGCTACGCCGCTGTCGCGGAGAGCGGCGCCCTCGTCGGCTCGGTGCAGGTGCGGAACCTCGCCACCGTGGGCGGCAATCTCTGCAACGCCGCGCCCTCCGCGGACATGGCGCCGCCCTTGATCGCGCTGGATGCGGTCGCGGTGATCGCCGGGCCCAAGGGTCGCCGCCGCGTGCCCCTCGCCGAGTTCTTCACCGGCGCGCGGCGCACCGTGCTCGGCGCCGACGAGCTGCTCGTCGAGCTGGTGGTGCCGGATCCCGGGGCGCGGAGTGGTGGCCAGTATCTCCGCCACACGCCGCGGCGCGAGCTCGACATCGCGGTGGTGGGCGTGGCCTCTCAGCTCACGCTCGCCGACGGCAAGTGCGCGAAGGCCCGCATCGCCCTCGCCGCGGTGGCGCCGACGCCGGTGCGGGCCACCGCGGCCGAGCGCGCGCTGGAGGGCCAGGCGGTGACGCCCGAGCTCATCGAGCGCGCCGCCGGCCTCGCCGTGGACGCCGCCAAGCCCATCGCCGACCAGCGGGGCTCCGTCGAGTTCCGCCGCCATCTCACCCGGGTGCTGACCCGGCGCACGCTCACCACCGCCCTCGCCCGCGCGAGCGCGTGAGCCCGAAGGAGAGCCCGTGAAGAAGCAAGTCCTGAATTGCACGGTGAACGACGAGGCGGTCGAGGTGCTCGTCAAGCCCTACACGACGCTGCTCGACGCGCTCCGGGAAGATCTGGGCCTGACCGGCCCCAAGGAAGGCTGCGGGACCGGCGACTGCGGCGCCTGCACCATTCACCTCGACGGAAAGCCGGTGGCGAGCTGCCTCATGCTGGCGATGCAGGCCCGCGGCCGCTCCGTCCGCACCATCGAGGGCCTGGCCAAGACGGGCACGCTCCATCCGCTGCAGGATGCCTTCGTGCGCCACGGCGTGCCCCAGTGCGGCTTCTGCATTCCGGGCGTGCTGATGGCGGCGGCGGCGGTGCTGGCCGAGAATCCGAAGCCCACCGAGCAGGAGATCCGCTACGGCATCGCCGGCAACCTCTGCCGCTGTACCGGCTACACCAAGATGCTCACTGCGATCACTGAGGCCGCCGGCGCGGCGGCACGGCGGGAGGGCTAGAGCCATGGCCGTGATGAAGACCACGCGCGACATCAAGGGCGTCGGCGATCCCATCCCGCGGGCCGACGGGCGCGAGAAAGTCACCGGAGCGGTCCAGTACGTGGCCGACATACAGCCGAGGGGTCTCCTCCACGCCAAGCTCCTGCGCAGCCCCCACGCCCACGCCCGGCTCGTCCGCATCGACACGAGCAAGGCCAAGGCGCTGGCGGGCGTGCGCGCCGTCATCACCGCCAAGGACATGCCGCAGCTCAAGAAGAAGGCCCCCACGCGCGCCCATGCCGTGCTCGCCATCGACCGCGTGGTGTTCGCGGGCCAGCCCGTGGCCGCGGTGGCCGCGGACGAGCTCGCCATCGCCGAGGAGGCGCTGGACCTGATCGAGGTCGAGTACCAGGTGCTGCCGGTGGCGGTGGACCCGCTCAAGGCCATGCAGCCGGGCGCGCCGCCGGTGGCGGAGGCGGGAACCGAGGCGGATACCAGCGAGGCGCTCGCGCACTCCGCGGTCGCGCTCGCTTCCAGCGAGACCAAGTCCGCCAAGGCCGTCAACATCTCCCAGCAGGCGACGGTGAAGCGGGGCGACGTCGCCAAGGGCTTCGCCGAGGCCGATCACGTCCTCGAGAGGACGTACCGCGTGCCCATGGTGCATCAAGGTTACCTGGAGCCCCATGCCGTGCTCGCCCAGTGGGACACCGTCGGCAACCTCACCCTGTGGGCCAGCACCCAGGGCTCGTTCAACACGCGCTCCGAGGTCGCGGATGTGCTCGAGATCCCGGAGAACCGCATCAAGGTGATCCCCGTCGAGTGCGGCGGCGGCTTCGGCGGCAAGATCCGCGCCCTCTGCGAGCCCATCACCGCCGAGCTCGCCCGGGTCACCAATCGCCCCGTGCGCTACGTGATGACCCGCAAGGAGGAGCTGGAAGCGGGCATGCCCGCGCCCCAGGTCATCATCAAGCTCAGGACCGGCGTGAAGCGCGACGGGACGTTGCTCGCGATCGAGGCCGACACCGTCCTCGACACGGGCGCCTTCTCCGGCACCGTGCTCGCCGTGAGCGCGGTGTTCCTCGGCAGCATGTACAAGTGGCCGGCGTTCGAGATCCGCGGCATGGAGGTGCTGACGCACAAGCCCAGCGTGGCCGCCTACCGCGCGCCCGCCGCGCCCCAGACCATCTTCGCCATCGAATCGCACATGACGCAGATCGCGCGGGACCTCGGCCTGGATCCCATCGAGTTCCGCATGCGGCACCTGATCCAGGAAGGCGACCCCATGGTGAACAACCAGCCCTGGCAGAGCAACGGAGCCAAGCAGGTGCTGGCCAAGGTGGCGGAGCATCCCCTGTGGAAGGGACGCAAGGAATGGGCGGCCAGCGGCGGCAAGGAGGGCCGTGGCCTGCGCGGCACCGGCTTCGCCCTCGGGGGCTGGCTGGGGGGGCTGCAGCCCACCAGCGCAACGGTCCGACTCAACCCCGATGGCTCGCTCAATGTGCTCACGGGGCAGGTGGATATCGCCGGCACCAACATCTCGCTGGCCCAGATCGCGGCCACGGCCTTCGGGGTGGATTTCGATCAGGTGAAGATCACCACCGGCGACACCGACACCGCGCCGCTCACCGGCCTGTCGGCGGGCAGCAAGACCATCTACACCGTGGGTTCCGCGGTGCTGAAGGCCGCCGAGGACGCGCGCCGGCAGACGCTCGAGATCGCGGCCAAGGAGATGGAGGCCTCGATCCACGACCTCGAGATCCGCGACAACAAGGTGGTGGTGAAAGGCGCCCCGGACAAGTCGGTCACGCTCGCGTCCATCGGCAAGAAGGGCAATCTCTACATGTCGAAGGTGCCGCCCGTGCTGGGGACGGCGACGCCGGCGTTCTCGCAGCAGGCGCCCGGATTCTGCGCCCAGATCGCGCGGGTCGAGGTGGACCCGGACACCGGCGAGACGACCCTGCACGACTTCGTGGTCATCCAGGACGTGGGCAAGGCCATCAATCCGCTCGGCGTCGAGGGCCAGATGCAGGGCGGGGCGGTGCAGAGCCTCGGCTTCGCCATGACCGAAGGGCTCATGTTCGACGACAACGGTCGACTCATGAACCCGAGCCTTCTCGACTACCGCAAGCTGACCGCCGCGGATCTCCCCAACATCGAGACCATCATCGTGGAGGTGCCCTCGCCGTCGGGGCCCTTCGGCGCCCGTGGCGTCGGGGAGCCGCCCATCGTGCCCGCGCCGGCCGCCATCGCCAACGCCGTGGAGGACGCGGCGGGCGTGCGCATCACCGAGCTGCCCGTGACCCCGGAGCGCATCGCGCTCGCGCGGGCCGCCCAGGGGACCGGCGCCTCCTAGCCGTCCCATGGCCGAAGGGCGGCCGCTTGCGTAAGATCGGGTCGTCATGCGGCCCAAGCTCAAGGTCTGGGTCACCTTCGGCGACCGCCTCAAGTTCGGCGATGGGCGGGCCCAGCTCCTCGAGCTGATCGCCGAGCGCGGCTCGCTCCGCAAGGCGGCCTCCGAGCTCGGCATGTCGTACCGCAACGCCTGGGGCTATCTCCGCGAGCTGGAAGCGGCGGCCGGGTTCGCCTTCCTCGAGCGCGTCCCCGGCGGCGGCCCCCGCAGCGGCATGCGGCTCACTGAAGACGCCAAGCGGTTCCTGAAGCGCTACCGTCAATTCCGCAGCGCGCTCGAACACGACATGAAGCGCGAGTTCGAGCGCACGTACCAGAAGAAGGAGACGTCATGAAGGCAGGTGAGATCTTCGTGGCCGGCAAGTGGCAGGCCCCCGCGTCGGGAGAGACCTATCAACCCATCAACCCCGCCAACGAGGAGCCGGTGGGGGCGGTCGGAAAGGGTGACGAGCGCGACATCGATCTCGCGGTGGCGGCGGCGCGCAAGGCCTTCGACGAGGGCCCGTGGCCGCGGATGAGCCCGCACGACCGGGGCCGCATCGTGTGGCGCCTGGGCGAGCTGATCCAGCAGAACCTCGACGAGATGGCCCGGCTCGAGAGCCTCTGCACGGGCAAGACCATGTTCGACTCCGGCAAGGTCGAGATCCCGTTCGCCGCCGAGGTGTTCCGCTACTTCGCCGGGTGGGCGACCAAGATCCACGGCGAGACGCTGCCCTTGCGGGACAACGCCTTCACGTTCACCCTGCGCCACCCGGTGGGGGTCGTCGGCGCCATCGTGCCGTGGAATTTCCCGTTCCTGCTCTCGTCCTGGAAGATCGCCCCGGCTCTGGCCGCGGGGAACACCATGGTGATCAAGCCCGCGTCCCAGACGCCGCTCACCGCGCTCAGGTTCGCCGAGCTGTGCCAGGAGGCGGGCCTGCCCGAGGGCGTGTTCAACGTCGTCACCGGGCCCGGCGGCAAGGTGGGCATGGCGATGGTGCGCGACCCTCGCGTGGACAAGATCGCCTTCACGGGCTCCACGGAGGTGGGCAAGCAGATCATGCGGGAGGCCGCCGGCACGCTGAAGCGCCTCTCGCTCGAGCTGGGCGGCAAGTCCCCCAACATCGTGTTCGCCGACGCCGACATGGAGGCGGCGGTGCGCGGCGCCATGACCGGCATCTTCTACAACAAGGGCGAGGTCTGCGCGGCGGGCTCGCGCCTCTTCCTCCAGGACGCGATCCACGACGAGTTCATGTCGAAGCTGACCGACCGGGTGAAGAGCCTGAAAGTCGGCGATCCCATGGACAAGGCGACTCGCATGGGCCCCGTGGTCTCGAAAGCCCAGATGGAGACGGTGCTGTCCTACATCGACGCCGGCAAGAAGGAGGGCGCGCGGGTGGTCGCGGGCGGCGGCCGGGCCAGCGTGGCCGGCGGCAAGGGCTACTTCATCGAGCCCACCATCTTCGACGGCGTCAGCAATGTCATGAAGATCGCCCGGGAAGAGATCTTCGGCCCCGTGCTGTCGGTGATCCCGTTCAAGTCGGTGGAGGAGGGCATCGCCCAGGGCAACGACACGCCCTACGGCCTGGCCGCCGCGGTGTGGACGCGCGACGTGTCCAAGGCGCTCAAGGCCGCCCGGGCCATCCGCGCCGGCACGGTCTGGGTCAACGCCTACAACCTCTTCGACGCCGCGCTGCCCTTCGGCGGCTTCAAGGAGTCCGGCTTCGGGCGGGAGATGGGCTCGGTCGGCCTCGACCACTACACCGAGGTGAAGACGGTCTGGGTGGACCTGTCGTAGGGCTCGATTAGAGCCGCAGCCTCGCTCCCTTCGGGGTCCGGTCCCGCGACGACCCTGCGCAAAGAATTTGGTTCCTGGCTGGGCCGCCCCTTAAGGTGTCCGGGATCGTCATGCCCATCGCCCGCCGGGGTCCCCGGACGACCATGCGGAGCTGGGGAGGATTGGTCGGCCTGACGGCGCTTCTCGCCGGCTGTGCGGCTCCCCCTTACGCTCAGAACGAGGAAGTCACTGCCCTTGTCCAGGCCTACCGCCACCAAGCCGCGCGTGTGGTACAGACCCCGCCCTCGCCGGCCATTCGCTCCCTCGCCGTCGAGACCGCCCCCGATCGGCCAGGTGAGCTCGTCGTCACCGCTGACCTGGATCGCGCGCCCCTGAAACTCGTTGTCGAGCGTCTCTTTACGCAGGCGCGCGTCCCGCACCTCATCCAGTCCCAACCATTGATGGGGCGGGTCACGGGACGCTTCGAGAAGCACCCCCTCACGAGCATGCTGAACGAGATCCTCACGCCGCATGGGTACGCGGCCGAGAAGCGGGATGGGCTCATCGTCATCGCCGAGGCCTCGGCCTCTGGCGCCGGCGCCGCGCCGGCCGCCCCGGGTGCGCCGCCGCCCGCGGCAGGCGCCGAGGCAGGGCTTCCCATTGTGACCCGTGCCACCCCGCTCCAGCACCTCGACGTGGAAACCGCCACGAAGTTCCTCGAGGGCCTCTTCCCGGTGGACCCGCGCACAGGCGCGCGCCCCATTGCCTGGGCCGTGCAGCCCTATACGAGCGCCATCTTCATCTCGGGTCCGCGGGTCGAGGCGACTCGCGCCGTGCGCCTTCTGGAGGAGATGGATCGAGACCCCGCCCATGTGCTCATCGAGGCTCTGGTGGTCGAGCTGGACACCAACGAGCTCGAGCGCTTCGGAACCGACCTGAGCAATTTCCTGAACGTGCAGATCAGCGCGCTGTCCTCTGGCGTCGGGAACGCCGCCGTTCCGACCACTGCTCTTGCTCCCAACTTTCCGAGCGGGGCGGCGCCGGCGGCGTTGCGCTTCCTCTATACCCAGGGGCAGAACAATCCCCGGACCTTCGCGGCGGTGATCGACGTCCTCGCCGCCCAGGAGAAGGCCCGGATCATCGCCCGTCCCTACATGGCGTCGGCGAGCGGCAAGCAGGCGGCCATCCAGATTCAGCGTGAGCGCACGGTGGCGGTCGTGTCGGACACGAACACCGCTACGTCAACCACGGAGACGATCCCGAGCGGCGTCACGCTAACCGTGACGCCCTGGGTACTCGAGGATCAGCGCGTGCGGCTCGACGTGCTGGTGGAGCAATCCATCTTTCTTCCGACGACCGGCTCGGTGCTGGTCGAGAAGGACGCCAACAAGGCCCAGACCAGCATGCAGGTGCGCAGTGGTCAGAGCGTCATCATCGGGGGACTATCACTCCAGGAGACGTTCTCCTCCAACGGGGGGCTACCTTGGCTTCGCAATATTCCGGGGTTGAGCCTCGTCACCGCCAAGCAATCGAGTAGCGAACGCAAGCAGGACGTGCTGATCTTCGTGACCCCCTACATCTGGAATCCCACCGTCGATCCGCCCATCCCCAATCCCGACGCCTTCAAGTTCCGCGAGGAAGACGAGCTCACCGCGATCGAGCGGTGGAAGAAGCGCTGGATCAAGCCCTGACGAGCTAACGCGGGAGCCAGCTCCCCGCCAGCACGGCCGGGCCGTATCGAACCAGCTCCACGAGGAACTGCCAGCCAGTCGGCGGCGCCGGTGGGCCGCCGCATGCCCGCCACGGCATGAGGCGTGAGAGTCCGGGTATCGAGGCGCTGACTGGCGGGGGGCAACGGTTCACGCTCCCGGCGGCGTGCTCGCCGACCTCCATATCGCACTTGCACATGCGGAGCTGCGTCAGCTCGCGGAACGTGACGTTCTCGGGCCCGATATTGTCCCAGCCCGAGGCGATGAGGATCGGCGGTTCGGCCGTCGCGCCGAGCTTGTTGGCGGCCGCGCAGGCGATGAACTGGTCGTTCTTCGCTTGGCTCCAGTCGGACAGGTTGAGGGTGATGTACCCGGGGCAGCCGATGTACTGCTTGATGTCGTGGTGGCGGCCCAGCACCACCTGCTTGCCGCCGTTCCAGGGAGGAGCCACGCACGGAGGATAGTCTACGGGGCGCGGCTGGTCGGGGAAGGGCGCCTGGTTCTGCCATGGGCCGGCGCAGGAGCGCGGGACGAGCGGGCAGGCGATGGGGCCATGCAAGCCCCTCTCCGGGCAGGCGAGCACGAACCCCGGGTTCAGCTGGTTCACGGTCATCGTGCAGCCGCACGACTTCAGCTGGTTCGTCTGATGCACCGCGAGCGCGGCGGCGGGCATATTCGCTAGGCCCGACCCCGCGATGATGATCGGCGGGTTGCACGTCGCGCCCAGCCGCCCGGCCGCGGCGCAGGCGATGAACCGATCGCTCGCCTCGGCGGTCGGCTCGTAGCGATCGAGCGTGATGTACCCAGGGCAGCCGATGTACTGCCGGATGTCCTCGGACCGCCCCAGCACCACCTGCTTGCAGCCGCCCTTCGGCGGCTCGAGACACGCGGGCCAGCCCGGGTCCCGCTGCCTCTCGTTCCAGGGGCCATTGCAATCCTCGGGGATCAGCGGACAGCTGCTGCGAACCCCCGTCGCCGTCCGCTCATTGAGGGCGGTGACGGCCTCGTGGGCATTGCGCTTGCTCTTGGACCACTCTTGCCCCTCCTTCACTTTCCAGGCGGATAGGGCGATGCGCACGCGGTCGAGTCCGTCGCGATCAGACTGTCCCCACGCTTTCACCGCCTCATCGAGCGCCTTGAGCTCCGCGCTTCGCGGGCGCAGCGGCACGTCTGTCCACTCGATCCAGCGGCCCGCGAACAGAAGCGGGGTCGCGGTGGCCGGCGTCGGCGTGGGAGAGGTCGGCAGCGGCCCGGCGGAGTTCGGATTCAGCAGCTCGTCCTTCGTGTCCTGCACGGCTCCCTTCACCCGTCCGGTCGGGATCTTGGCTTTGGTCTCGGTGCGGTCGCGGGTTCCGCCCTTCATGTGGCGGAGCGCGGGTATCTCGTAGCTCGCGTCCAGAATCTTCTCCGTGGCGAGGTCGAGGACCACCCGGGCTTTCTTCACCATCTCTTCGGTTTCCCGGACGAAGCCTGGTGCCCCGAAGGGGCGGGCCAGGAAGATCACCGCGCTCGTATCCGAGTTGGCCAGGTAGTAGGCGGCGAGCAGCGAGGACGCCTCGAACAAATTCGCGTCAAGCGTGCCCTGCTCGATGAGCGCGTTGGCCTTGGCGGCCTCCTCGGCATCCGCGGCGAGCTCCTGGAGCTGGAAGAGCAGATTGGCGAGGGCCTCGGCGGCCTCGATGGCGACAGGGGCGACCGGGACCGTTGCGGTCGCGAGCTTGCCCATGCCGAAGACGGTCGCGACCGTGGCCTTCTTCGCCTCCTTTTTCAGGTCGTCCTTCAGACTCTTCCGCATGGCCTCGAACGCGGCCGATGGATCAGCCGGCGCAAACGCACCCTTCGCCTTGCCGGCCTTCCGCCGCGCTACGAACGCCTCGGCCGTCCCCTTCCACTCCTTGGCAAGCCCGCCCCAGGGTCCGCCACCGGGAAGATGGCCGAGGATGGGTACCGAGTAGACGACAAAATCCTCGAGCTTGTTCTTGAACTGAGAGAAGTCGTCGATAAGCTTTTGCTTCACGTCGCCGAGAACGGCGTCGAACACCTCGGCAGCGAGCTTCTTCGAATCGACGGGATCGAGCACATCCGGAAGTTGATTTCCGGCGGCCTCCCGCGCCTTCTTGAACTCCTCGTGCGCGTCGAGCACCGCGTTCAAGGCCGTCGTGTTCTTGATCACGAGCTTCTGGCCCTTGAACATCTCGGCGAGGGCCTCCTCGTGGTGCCGCATGACCACGGCCCAAGCCTTCGCTTCGTCCGGCTGGAGGCCGGCCACGGCCTTGGCCGACAGCTCGTCGCCGAGGATCTCGGGCGCCCCGCTGCGGTTGCGGATCTCCCACTCGGAGCCCTTTTGGGCCTCGGCCTTCCATGCGTCGAACGTGGTCTTCACGCCCGGCCGCAGCGCCCCCCGCTGCGTCTCGTCCTTCGCGTCCCAGTACGCCTTGAGGGCTTGGTCCACCGCCCGGAGCTTGTCGCTGCGCCGGCTGGCGACGACCGCGGTGTCCTTCATCCAGCGCTCGTAGGTCATCTTGAGCGCCGGCGGCAGCGGGCACGGAGGCGTCTTCTCGCCTGTCACGCGGCGCACCGCGTCCTCCGCGCGCGGGCGCAGGAACCGCCCCTTCACCTTGTCGCCGATCTTGTAGCCCTTGAGCGTCTCGGCACTGGCGCGGAACTTCATCACACGGCCATCGGGAAAGCCCACGCAAGCCAGCCCGATCGAAGGATCGATCGCGACCACCTCGCCTTCCCACTGCTGCAGCGGGCTCGCGCCGGACGGTGACGGCGAGCTCGTCGTCGGGGCCTTTAGAGCCGGTTGGGCGAACCCGATGGCGGGGGCCGTGAGGAGCGCGACCACGGTCAGGACGATCCCCATGTGGGACATGCGTCACCGCTCCTTGCTGATCTCGAAGACCACGCCGTCCACGTCGCTCTCTCCCACTCCGACCAGCACGTCCTTCCCGAGGTCTCCGAGCGCGGAGGCGGCCGACGCGGGCGCGGCTCCCCCCGCGGCGGCGCCGCCGGGGCCGGTAGGTGCCGCGGCGGTCGCGCTCGGGGTGGATGCCGGCTTCACCGCGTCCTCGTGCTCGGTGCGCTTGTGCGAGAGGAGGTGGCTGGCGAGGTCCTTCGCCACCGCGAACAGGCCCGCTGCCTTGGAGGCGACGTCCTTTGGGGAGAAGGCGCCGACCGCATGCACGTCGTACTTGCCGAAGATCTTCGCGTCGACGGTGAAACGCAGCTGAGTCCCGAAGGTCCCCTCGAGCATCACACGGTGGATGTCGATGATGTCGGCGCCGGTGAGGCGATTCGCCGCCGCCTTCAGATCGGTGGCCACGAGGTCGAGTACCTTGACCTCGAGATCGAGTATGCCGGCGTTGACCCGCGCGGCCTCGAGAGCCACCAGGTCGGTGACCACCCGCGGGTCGATGTCGATCGGGATGTCGGCGGCGCCACTCTCGATCGCCTTGAGCAGGGCGTCGGTTGCCTTGAAGGCGATCCGGGCGCCAGCCAGCTCGACCTCCCACGCGGCCGCCTCGGTGCGCAGTTCGGCCGCGCGGGCGAAGCGAAAACCACGCACGGCAGCCCGGGCGTCCCTCAGCGCGTGGTTGATCTGACCGGGCAGGTACTTGAGCTGGTGGTCGAGGTCCTGAAGCTTCTTGCGGACTGCGGCCACGTCGTGCACGAGCGCCTTCCGCTCGCGCTGGACCTGGGCCCGCGCGGCGGCCAGAGCCTTCTCGCGCTCCGCCACCGTCTTGTTCGCGTCGGCCAGCTTCGCCTTCTGGGTCCGCTCCTCGGCCTCGAGGTCGGCGAAGAGCGACTCCAGCGCGCGCTTGAGATTGTCGAGCAGGTGGCGGCCGATGTCCGCCTTGAGCTCGGCGTGCACGCTGAAGTCGTTGTTCTTGAGTGAAAAGCCGTTGGTCGTGCGCGCGTCCAGCTCCACCTCGACCCCGGCGCCGAACTGGTCCTTGGTGTGGAAGGCGAAGCCGCCCTCGTCCACCGTGACGTCCAGCTCCAGGTCCGAGTCGAGGAGCTTCCCGTGACCCTTCAGGAGGAAGTGGGGCTTGGCGCCCGTGGAAGTCTGGAAGTCGACGACGGCCTTGTAGAGGTGCAGAGGACCGACGTCGAACGGCTTGACCTCGCCACCGATCTTGATGCCGTTCGGCGCGGCGTACCCGCCGACGGTGGCGATCTCCTTCGCGGCAAGGATCAGCGTCCCGCCGAGGGCGATGCCCTCGTCGGGGATCGTCACGTCGGCGCCTCGGAGCAGGGACTTGTCGAGCACGATGCCGGGGGTCACGAACGCCACCGTCAAGTCCTTGAAGCCGGCCTGCTCCTTCGGCGCCCCCGCGGACGAGCGGCGCGCGCCGGTGGCCGCATGGGAGATCGAGTCTGCGGCGGCGATGAGGTCGTTGAGGCCGAGGTGCGCCATCTGGCCGACCAGGCCCAGGCCGGTGGGGATGCCGGCGGCCTCGAGCTGGAGCGACGTGCCCGCCTCGACCAGTGCTTCGTTGTCGCCGATCTGCGCCTTGCCGCCGACGCTCACCTTCGCGGCGCCGGTCACGTCGATCCCCACCGAGAGGAACACGCCCTCGAGCACTAGACCGCGGATCCCCATGGGGTTGTGCCAATCCCCCTTGAGCGTGCCCGTGATATCCACGATCACGTCGGCGGGCTGGATGATGAGGTTGAACGAGGCGTCGAAGACGAGGTTGTCACGGCCGATCCGGAGGTGCGCGTCGGTGCCGACGCCGATGCTAAGCTGCGTGGGGCTCAGCGCCAGCTGGAGCTTCAGGTCCGCCTTGCCGTCCATCTTGAGGAACTTCGTCTGCGGCACCGGCACATGCGGGAGGAAGGCCTCGAGGGTCAGCGACGGCGAGCCGCCGAAGAGGCCGCCGATGGCGCCGGCGAGGACGACCGGCTGCTGCACCCCAAGACGATCCGTGGCCTTGCGGAGCGGCCCGGTCAGCGTGTGAGGATCGAGCGTGGTCACGAGGTTCACGCCGGCCATCGCGGCGACGGTGTCGTCCTTCTTGAGGCCGAGGTCGGCCATGATCGCGGCGATCGGGGGCGGCAGGTCGGAGGCCCTTCGCGTGAATCCCTTGTGGCTCACGAGCAGGGCCGTCTTGGGGAAGGTCAGGGCCTTCAGGTGATCGGCGGCGAGACCGGGCAGGAGCTGGTCGAGCCGGAAGCTGGAGTTCTCGAACAGAAGGTTCCAGTCCGCGCCATCCTTGAACACCGCGGCCTTGATCTTCGCCTTGCGGAAGTCGATCTCGCCGGAGACGTGGGTGCGGGATACCTCGGGATCGACGACGACCAGGCCGCTCATGCCGGGGACGCCACCCAGTCCTGGCACCACGGACATCGGGAGATGGCCCGTGAGGCCGAACACCACATCCTTGAGCTTGCCCTGCTCCTCGATGAGCCGGGTCACGACCTTGACCGGCTTGCCGTTGATCTTCGTCTCGCCGGTGATGCTGAGGCCGACATTCTTCTTCTGTCGGTCGATCGTGCACGCCAGGTCCAGCTCGTCGAGGGCCAGCCACTGGATGCCAAAGGGCGCGTTCAGCGCCACCTTGGCGTCGGCCGAAAACGTGAGCACACCCGGGCTCGCCCGGGTGAAGCTGCCGGCGAAGCGCAGCACGTGCGCCGGGTCGAGCGTCACCGCCACCGTGCCGGCGAGCGCCACGCCGAAGGTCTTGCCGTCCTTGTTCGGCACGATGCCGACGTGGCCCTTCTCGAACGCGACGTGATCGCCAAGGCCCGGCGGCCGGAAGGCCGGCACGTCCAGGTTCAGCGTGAACCGCGGCCACCGGCCCGTCTTGTCCGCGTCGGGGGACTGGGTGCTCAGATACGCGGGATCGAGGACTCCGCGCAGGGGCAGGGCGGTCTGTGTGATCCCGAGACCATCGAGCAGGTCGTGGAGCGAGCCCGCTGTCGGCAGCTTCGCCAGCGTGGACACGTTGACGCCGTCGGCCAGATCGAGTGGGAAGATCGTCGAGCCTTTGCCTCCGAGGGCGGCGACCAGCCGATCCGGAAGCTGCTCGGCGGCGAGGCCCTTCTGGGCGCCGCCCTTCGGCACGTAGATCAGCGCGGTCTGGTCGAGCTCGAGATCGCCCAGTGACGTTCCCTTGACCGCCTGCACATAGGTTCCGATCTTGAGCTTGTCGTGAACCAGCGCGAAGCGTCGGTCACCGCCCCTCGCGGGCGTCCACGCGACCACCGTGGTGTCCTCCTTGCGGAAGGTCACCGTGCCCGCGATCGACGTGGTCGTGAGCGTCAGGTCCTTGAACGCGAGCGGGCCGATGCCCGGGATGGGCGTGCCCGCCGGCGCGAAGTCGTTGACGGTCAGGGCGGTGAGCACTTGGATGCTCCCGGCCTGGGGATCGCCCGAGTCGAGGGAGACCTTGAGCTTGATCGGCTTCTCGCCGGCCGGGAGCCTGAGCCTGCCGTCGGCGCTGAGCGCGGCGGTGAGCTGGCTCGCCTTCGTGTCGGCCTTCGTGCTGATCTGGCCGGTGAACCCGACCGTGGTCACGGTCAGCCCCGGGAATTCGACCAGCTGCTTGACGTCACCGCCGGCGTGGCTGGTGCCCGTGACCGCGCCGTTGAGCGTCACGCCGCTCGAGGCGGCCATGACGGTCAGCGGGCTCACGGTGAGCTTCCGATCGGGCAGAGTGATCTCCGCCCCGGTCTCAACCGCCAGCCTGATCTGGGCCTTGTCCTTGTCCCCCTTGACGGAGAGCGACCCAGGGGTGAGGTGGAGCGCGCTCGCGCCGCCGGGGAGTGTGAGCGAGGGCAGGGGAACCACGACATTGAGATGCTCGAGGAACGACTTGGCCAGCGCGCTGGCTCCGGCCCGGCCGCCCCAGGGCGTGTGCTGGAGCATCTCCGGGTCGAGGGTCCCTGCGAGCGGCAGACGGGTGGCCTTGACGCCAACGGCGTCCAGGAGCGTGTGAAGGGGCTTCGAGCCGGAGACGTCGAGCGTCGCGAGCAGTGACACCCCCGGCGAGAGGTCGAGACCTCGCGCGAGCACGTCGGATTGCGGGCCGCCGAGGAGCCGCACCAGCTCCGCCGGAAGAACGGCCGCGGTGAGCCCGCGCGCCGCGTTGTCGGGGGGCACCACCAGCAGCACGCCGTTGCTGAAGGTGAAGTCGGCGAGCGGTGTGCTGCGGAGGGGTGGCACGAAGTCGGCGAGGGCGAGTGCCGCGCCACCGATCGCAAGATTGGCCCGGCTCTTGCCGGCGGGCGTGTAGACCAGGGCCGAGATGTCCTTGGTGCCGACCCGCACCGTGCCGCCCACGTGGTCCCGGCCCAGGCTCACGTTCTGGAGATGCACGCCATCCAATCCCGGCACGGCGCGCCCCAGCAGGTCCGAGACCTTCACATGCGTGGCGACGGTCAGGGTCACGTCGGTGCGGCGATCCGGTGTCTGGGCCAGCGTGCCGGTGAGGTCCAGCGGGGCGCCCGAGAGCTTGCCCTTGCCGTGAAGGCCTACCGACCGCTCGCGCGCCGCGCCCTTCCTGAGCAGCGCCACCTCGAGGTCGAGCTGATCGACGACCAAGCCCGTCGCCGGAATCGGCGGGAGCACGGCGGCCAGCGGTGTGAGTGAACCGCCGAGCCGGACAAACGCACCGCCCTCGATGGGGCTCGGGTCATACGAGAGCGTGGCGTCGGCGGTGACACCGCCACCGCCCGGCCCGAGCAGGCGAAGCTTGGTCTTCCCGCCCGCGACGATGCGCCCCTTGTCGCCCTTCATCGTGAAGACGAGTGGGTCGGAGCCCAGGACGGCCTCGAGCCCCTTGGGCAGGATCGCGGGCAGATGAAGGGTGAGATCCACGTCGTTGGTATTCGTCGTGCCCGGCGGCGTTCCACCGAGTACGGCGGCCGACGTCGCGGGCAGCGTCCCGGTCAGCGGCGCCATCGGGGCGGTGATGCCGAGCGTGCTGGCGACGTCCGCTAGCGGACCCGAGGTGGCGACGCGCACGCTCGCCAGCACATTGACGCCGGCGCGCAGGGGGATCGGCCCCGACGGCAGGATCATCCGCTGCAGCTGGGTCCGGAGGTCGGCCGGGATCTCGCCGATCCGCATCTCGCCGTCCTGCTCGCTGAACACGACGACGGTGTCGACCAGGTCGAGCTGCCCGAGCACGGTACTTCCGCCCCCCGGCGAGCTGGCGAGATCGGGAGCGAGCAGCTCGCGTGCCTTCTTCGCGCCGCTGACTACGGAGGCGACCCACGCCGGCCCGCCCCCCGTCTGGCGGGCCCGAAAGACCCGGACCTCCACCGCGCGGGCGCCCAGCTTCCCGGTGTAGACGCCGGCAGCGCTCGGGACAGGCGTGAGAGGGGTCAGCGTGAGGGGACGGAGGGCGGGGATTCGCTTGACCGCGGCGGCAATCTGCGGGGGCTCATCGGCGGCGGCTGCCAGTCGCGGCACCACCATCGCCAAGGCGGCGATGAGGCACGCGCTCAGTCGCAGCCGGCGGGACCTTCTCGGGTTGTGGGGCCCGAAAGGCATGCCGAGGCGAAATCATAAGCACGATGGGTGGGCAAATCAAGTAGCGGGATGGACGCGAGACGACCGACCTGCTGCTACCGCCGCCAGAGCCCCTGGGACGGCACGCGCATCGCGCGGTTGAACTTGCTGGACGAGTTCTCCCAGGCGATGACCGCCGTCAGCTCCACGAGTGCGTCGTCCGAGTAGTGCCGGCGCACGCGAGCGAACAGCTCGTCGGAGACGTCCCGCCCGGTGATGGTCATGGCGTCGGCGTATTCCAGCGCCACCCGCTCCGCCGCCGTGTAGAGGGGACTCGTCGCGTACTCCGCGAGCGCCAGGATCTTCTCGGTGGTGAGCCCCAGCTCGCTGCCCACGGCAGCGTTGATGTCCTGTCAGAACTCGCAGCCGTTGAGGCTGGCGACCCGCCGGTTCAGCAGCGCGACCAGACGCCCGTCCAGCAGCCCGGAGGCGTCGAGCCCACTCCACATGGCGCGCGCCCCGCGGAAGATGGTGGGCCGGCGCGCGTAGACCCGATGATTCAGGAGCGGCGCGCCCCACTTCTTGGCCTGGGCGTCGAGGACGGCCTTGACCGGCGGCTCCAGGCCCTCGGGATCCGCGTCGGGCACGCGGGCCATGTCAGGCCGGCTCGCTCTCCAGGCGCGCCACGAGGTCGCGCAGGAGCTCGAGGCCGCCCCGGTCGAGCGTGCGGTCGGACACGATCAGCTCGACGTCGGGCGGGATGGACTGCCTGATGCGCGAAGCGCCCTGCTCGGAGCAGAGCACGATGCGAGTGAGCTCGAGCATGCGTCCAATGGACCACGGATCGTCCGCGGAGGCGAGCACGGGGGCGATCTGGGTGAGGCCGGCGGACTGCACGGAGCGCAGGAGGTTCTGGCTGCCCGTGGAGGTCGTGCACACGAGGCCCACGGTGGTCCCGGCGGGCAGCTCGGTGAGCCGGAGCAGGGTGGTCATGTTGGCCGCGGAGAGGAGCGCCACGACCGGAGGCCCGTCGGGCGGCACCGCCGCCTTCACGTCATGGATGTGGAAGAACGTGGTGACGATGACGCGATAGCCGGCAAGGAAGGCCGGCTCCTCGGCGATGCGCTTCGGGAGCTCGTCGGCGAGCACGCGCTCCACCGCCAGCGGCAGCTCGGACTCGAGCGTCTCGCGGTAGCGATTGAGCTCCTCCCAGTTGCACTCGACGAGCAGGGCGCGGAGCCTCGGGGTGCGGGGGCGGCGGCCGGCAAGGGGCGCGCGGGCCGCCACCGTGGCGAGGAGCTCCTCGTGGGTGAAGCCCAGGCGGCGCGCCTTCTCGGTGGTCTCCTCGACCAGGCGCTCCAGCGAGCGAGCCGCCCGCCCCTGGCGGGCGGGCGGCTGCTCCACGACGAAGGTGCCGCGCCCCGGCCGGCTCTCGAGGTAGCCGTCCTTCAAGAGATCCGCGAGGGCGCGCGCGGCGGTGTTCCGGTTGATCCGGAGAAAGCCCGCGAGCTGACGCACGGTCGGCAGCTGCATGCCCGGCTTCAGGTGGCCCGTCTGGATCAGATGGCGCACCTGGGTCGTGAGCTGTACGTGCACCGGCACGCTGCTCTGCCGGTTCACCTGAAGCCCCGACGGTGGGGCGATGCGCGCGGGCGTTCGCGGCACCGGAGCGGTGGCTCTAGGCGGCCAGGCGCTTGGGCTGAGCCGACGGGGTCCCCGCCAGCCAGCGGCCGGTCCGGATCAGAGCCTCACCCACGACTACCCGCAAGGGCCGCTCGTCCCTGAGCGACGCCACCAGGTTCTGCCGCGCCGCCTCCGCCCGGGCCTCCTCGAGCTTCTGGTGGGCCCAGCACTCCTCTGCATGGGAGCTCATCACGTGTGTCCTCCTTCCTGTCTGGTTCGGCTGATCTGTTTAGTGTCCTAGGTCAGTATGACAGTATTGACGGATTGCGTCAACATGTTGGTCAGTCCTTTTGGTGGGCGTGGAACTCCGCCCGAGCGGTATGGTCTAACTGTGCGGAGTGAGGCCCCGTCCGAGAGCGAGGACTTCCTGGCCCGGCTGCGGGGCGGGGACCCTAAGGCCTTTGAAGATATGGTCAAAATGTACCAGCACCGCATCTACGGCGTGGCGCGGCGGATGATGGGGAGCCCGGCAGACGCCGAGGACGTGGCCCAGGAGACCTTTCTGCGAGCCCACCGGGCGATCGCCGATTTTCGCGGCGATGCCAAGCTCTCCACCTGGCTCTACGCCATCGCCTCGCGGCTCTGTCTCAACCGCCTGGCGTCGGGCGAGTGGAAGATGGCGCGGCGACGGGTCGAGGAGGATCTGGCCGGCCTCGTCTGGGACGAACCGGGCGGCAACCTGGAGCGGGACGAGCGCGAGGCGGCCGTGCATCGGGCCCTCGCCGAGCTGACGGAAGAGCGCCGAGTGGTGATCGTGCTGCGCGACTTCGAGGGATTGTCCTATGACGAAATCGCGGGGGCGCTGGGGCTCGAGCTCGGCACCGTCCGCTCCCGGCTCCATCGCGCTCGGCTGGACCTCAAGGACAAGCTGGAGCGGTACCTGACATGACTTGCGCGGAAAATCGCGAGCTCCACTCGGCCCTGCTCGACGGTGAGCTGACGGCCGCCGAGCGCACCACCGTGGAGGGACATCTGGCGGGGTGCGCCGAGTGCTCGGCCGAGCTGGAGCGCCTGGCGCGAATGCTGGGCGTGCTCCACGCCCTGCCCGACGCGCGCGCCTCCATTGGCTTCGTCGATCGCGTGCTCGCCGCCACGCGGCCCGTGCCGTGGTACAGGCGCCTGAGCCGGCGCCTGCTCGAGCCCTGGCAGGTCAAGCTGCCGCTCGAGGCCGCCGCGGTGGCCATCGTGGCGCTGGGGGCGGTGTACGTGTTTCAGAAGACGCCCGAGCTCCAGCAGGCGACGCGCTACGAGGCGCCCGCGCCGCGGTCCGCCCCCGCGCCGGAGACCGTGTCGCCGCCTGCCACGCCCGCGCCGCCCGTCGTATCGGCGCCGGCGCCCGAGTCTCCAGCCGCGCCGCCTCCGGCATCCGCGCCCACTCTCTCCGCACGTACCGCCGAGACGCCGCTCGCCCGCCCCGCCGAGCAGGAGGCGCAGAAGTCGCAGCAGGAGGAAAGCGGCAAGCGGGAGGCCTTGATGAAGGAGCGGGATGCCGGGCGCTCGCGCGATGCCACCGCGCCGCCCGCGCCGGGGGCAAGCCCCGCCGAGGACAGCCCGCCCACCACCGCGGCTCCGAAGGCCGTTGAGCCTGCACGCGAGAAGAAGGGGCTGGAGCGCCGCGAGCGGCCGGCCGCGAGGGTGGACGGGGCCAAGCAGGATGCCGCCAGCCAGAATGTCCAACCCGGTCCGGCGGATCCGCGGCTCGGCGCGGCGGCGCCGGCCTCGCCCGC
>DATEDO010000046.1:0-7883 GCA_035281625.1 Candidatus Methylomirabilota bacterium | reverse complement strand
GTGCGCTACCTCGCCAAGCCGATCGGGCCCGACGAGCTCCGCGAGGCGGTCGTCGGGTCGCTGGCCGACGGACCGGAGCCGGCCCAGCGCCGGCGGGCCCAGCACCGGGCCCTCGAGGATCTCGCCCGGCTCGAGCGCGGTGGTGTAGATGCCGTGGAAGAACGCGGCGGCGCGGACGACGCGCTCGCCGCCGTGGCGGGCCACGCGGAGCACGGCGTCCAGGGCCACCGCGCAGGCCGGCAGCTCGGCGGCGGGGTCGGCCAGGGCCAGGCTTCCGCCCACCGTGCCGCGGGTGCGAAGCGCCAGGTGCGCGACGTGGGGCATCGCCTGGGCGATGAGGGGCGCGTGCCGCGCCACCAGCGACGAGCGGAGCACGGCCTCGTGCCGCGCGAGGGCGCCGATGACCAGCCCCTCCGGCCCGACGTGGATCCCGTCGAGGCCGGGCAGCCGATTGATGTCCACCAGCACCCCCGGCTGGGCCAGACGCATGTTGAGCGCGGGCATCAGACTCTGGCCGCCGGCGAGAATGCGGGCGTCGCCGTGGCGCGCGAGCGTGTCGAGCGCTTCGGCCAGGGTGGCGGGACGGCAGTAGGCGAACGGCGCGGGCTTCATGGAGCCGAACCGGGGGGAAGTCTACCTTGACACTCGGAAAAACGGGCTGCTATGTTACGGCGCGCGCCCGCCCATGGCCGATCCCATTCTCGAGACGTCCAAGCTCTGCCGCAGCTTCGGCAGCCTGACGGCGGTCCACCAGGTGGACTTCGCCGTGCAGCCCGGCGAGCTGCGCGCCATCATCGGGCCGAACGGGGCGGGCAAGACCACCTTCTTCCGTCTCATCTCGGGCGAGATGGCGCCCTCGAGCGGCCGCATCCGCTTCAAGGGCCAGGACGTCACCGGCATGCCGCAGCATCGTGTCTCGCGCCTCGGCGTGTCCAAGTCCTACCAGATCACCAACGTGTTCCCGCACCTCACCGTGCTGGAGAACGTGCGCGTGGCCGTGCAGTCGTACCGCTACTCGTTCAACTTCTGGTCGCGCGCGTCCGCCCTGGACGGCGTGCGGGCCCGCGCCGAGGCGATACTCCGGGAAGTCGCGCTGTGGGACAAGCGCGCCCTCACCGCGGCGCAGCTCTCGCACGGCGAGAAGCGCCACCTGGAGCTCGGCATCGCCCTCGCCACGGAGCCGTCGCTCTTGCTCCTGGACGAGCCCACCGCGGGCATGAGCCCCGAGGAGACCGACGAGACCATCCGGCTCATCCGGAAGATCGCGACCGGGCGCACCGTCATCCTCGTCGAGCACAAGATGAAGGTGGTGATGAACATCTCGGACCGGATCACCGTGCTCCACCAGGGGCAGGTGCTCGCCGAGGGCTCTCCCGCCGACATCCGCGCCAACACGCTCGTGCAGCAGACCTATCTCGGGGCCACCAAGTGACGGCGCCCCTCCTCTCGCTCGCCAACGTGCACGCCTACTACGGCGAGGCCCACATCCTCCAGGGAGTGTCCCTCGCGGTGGGCGAGGGCGAGGTCGTCACCCTCATCGGCCGGAACGGCGCCGGCAAGACCACGACCTTGCGAAGCATCATGGGGCTGGTGCCGCCGCGCGAGGGTCAGATCACCTTTGCGGGACGGGAGCTGCGCGGGCTCCCCACCCATGCGGTGGCGCGGGCGGGCATCGCCTATGTGCCGGAGGAACGCCGCATCCTGCCCAATCTCTCGGTGGAGGAGAATCTCCGTCTGGGGCGTCTCGGCGCCGACGGCGGCCGGCGCGACGGCGACGCCGTCACCGAGGAGGTACTGGGCTACTTCCCGCGGCTGCGCGAGCGCCTCGCCCAGAAGGGCAAGAGCCTGTCCGGCGGCGAGCAGCAGATGCTCGCCATCGCGCGCGGCCTCGTGGCGCGGCCCAAGCTCATGCTGGTGGATGAGCCGACCGAAGGGCTCTCGCCCATCATCGTGGCCAGCCTCACCGAGATACTCCGCGACATCAACCGCCGCGGCACCGCGATTCTCCTGGTCGAGCAGATCCTGGAGGTGGCGCTCGCCCTGTCCCATCGCCTCTACGTCATGGACCAGGGCCGCATCCAGTTCGAGGGCACCGCCGACCAGCTCCGTGCCGATCCCGGCATCCAGCAGCGCTTCCTCGGCGTGTAGCGCGGGCGTCGGCACCGGCCCTACCTAAAGCGCCGGAGCGCGGCGCGCGGCGGTCCCGGACCGCTCCGGTCAAACTGTCGCGAGGGGGAAGCATCTACCCGGTCGGCGGGCCAACGCCCGCCGCCGCACCCGTGAAAACCCGGCCAGGGAGCGGCTCGACCGGCGCCGCGCGCGGTGGCATGGCCGATGCGTAGCCGTCCCTCGAGGGACATCGCATGCGCGGACCGGAGCCGGAGCCGTGGTGACCAGGCGACGCGTCCTCATCGCGGGCGCGGTCGCCGCCCTCGCGATCCTCGCCCTCGTGATCGCGTGGCCGTCCCTCGTCCACCGCCTCGTGATCGCGAGGATCCACGCCCTCACGCATCGGCCCGTCAGCGTGGAGGCCGTGCATCTCAATCCCCTGACCGGCCGGCTCATCGTCCAGGGGCTTCGGGTACACGAGCGCGACGGGGAATCCCTCTTCACCGGCTTCGAGCGTCTCGAGATCCACTTCAACCCGCTGTCGCTCCTCGACCGGCATCTGCGCATCCACGAGGCGCGGCTGGAGGCGCCGACCACGCGCATCGTGCGACTCCCCGAGGGCTTCAACATCTCGGATCTCACCGAGGGCTCGGGCCCGCCGCGCCGGTGGCTCGACGTCACGGTCACGCACCTGGTGGTCACGCGGGGCCTGGCGACACTCGAGGACCGGGCGCTGGCCGAGCCTCGCACGTGGACCTCGGAGGGCATCGAGATCGAGGCCCATGACCTCTCGACCCGTCGCGACGACGGCCGCGCGACGGCCCGCTCGGTGACCGAGGGCGCCCCCGTGTCGCTGGAGCTGCGGCGAATGCGTCTCTACCCCATTCACCTCGAGGCCGTCGCGACCGCGTCCAACGTCGATCTCTCGCCCGCCCGGCTCTATCTCCCGCGGGACGCCGCGCTGGTGCTGGATCGGGGGCGAGCAACCTCCACCCTGACCGTCACGCTCGACGCCCGGGACGGCCTCAGCGCTCACGCCACCGCGGAGATCGTCGACGCCGTGATGCGGCGCCCCGGCGAGCGCGATCCGGCGCTGGAGGTCCCACGGCTCACCCTGGAGCTCGCCGATCTCCGTTATCAGAAGGAGCGGCTCGAGGTGGGGCGCTTCGAGCTGGCGGGCGCGGCGAGCGTCAAGGATCCGCGCGCGGGCGCCCGCGCGCGCTATCAGGTCTCCACGCTCCAGGCGAGCCTGGCCGACGTCACGTGGCCGGTGGCGCGCCCGGGCCGTCTCGACGTCCGGAGCAGCGTGCCCGGCGGCGGTCGGCTGGAGCTCAGCGGCCGATTGCGCCCGCCGCCCGCCGCCAGCCAGCTGCGCCTGCGGCTGGCGCGGGTCGATCTCCTGCCCTGGGCGCAGCTCGTCCCGGGCGCCCTCCACGTCGAGGGCTTCGCCGAAGCCGACCTGCGCATCGACGAGCCGCTCGCGCCCGCGGCGCCGAGCCATGTCCGGGGTCTGGTCGCGGTGAATCAGGTCGGGGTCGGGGCGACCGGCGCGGACTCCCTCCGGGCGGCGCGGATCGAGGCCCGAGGCCTCGAAGTCGAATGGCCCCGCCGCGTGGCGGTGCGGCAGATCGTGGTGACACGGCCGCGGGGCGCGGTCGAGCGCGACCAGTCCGGCGCGGTCATGGTTCCCGGGGCGCCCCCGCGCGGCGAGGCCGAAGCCGCGGCGGCGCGACCGAGCGGCGAGACCGGCGCGCCCGCTCTCGCCGCGGACGAGGTCATCGTGCGCGACGGCCGTCTTGCGTGGCGCGATCGAAGCGTCGAGCCGGCGGTCACGCTGGATCTGGAGGCCGTGAACGCGCGGATCACCGGCGTGGGCTGGCCGATGCGCGGGCCTCTCCGCCTCCAGGTGGACATGCGCCCGCCCGGGGGCGGACGCGCCGAGTTCGACGGGCGCGTGGACCTCGAGCCGGTCGCCCTGGAGGGTCGCGCGCGGGCGCAGGGCGCCGCGGTCGGCCCCTACGTGGCCTATGCCGCGCTGCCCGCCCGGATCGGCGGGCGTGTCGACTTCGACCTCGCGGTGGCGATGGCGCCGGGATCCGAGCCGCGCGTGACGGCCCGCGGCGACGTCGCGGCCTCCGCCCTCGACGTGCGGGACGAAGAGCGCACGCTGCTGCGCGTCGAGCGCGCCGGCGCGACCGGCGTCCACGTGGACTGGCCCCGCCGGGCCACGATTCGCCAGCTCACCCTGCAGCGGCCCTGGATGCTCCTCGAGCGCGACCGGGACAACACCCTGTCACTGCGCACCTTGCTCACGCCGCGTCCCGCCCGGAGATCCGCGGCGTCTCCCTCCCGAGAGAGGTCCGAGCCCGCCGACAGCCCGCCGGTGATCATCGCGATCCGCGACCTCGCCATCGAGGACGGGGGCATCCGGGCCGTCGACCAGCGCGTCACCCCGCCGTTCGCGCTGGACACCCGCGGCCTGACGGGCCGGGTGCGCGGCGTCTCCACCGATCCCGCCGCGCCGCCCGCCGAGTTCGATCTGTCGGGCCGCGCCGGCGGCGAGGCGCAGCTCGCCGCCCGCGGCCGCGTCGGCCCGATCACCGGTCCGCTGCGCCTCGACGTGGCCGCCGAGCTCCACGACTTCGCCCTGCCGCGCACGAACCCGTATCTGCTGCAGCAGGTCGCCTGGGAGGCTCGGTCCGGATCGCTCACCACCAGCGTGCGCTGCCGCATCGACCGGGACGCCCTGGACGCGAAGACCGACATCCTCGTGCGCCGACTGGAGCTGGTGCGCGCGACCGGCACCGACCAGGCGCAGGCTCGCGTGGGGCTCCCACTGGGCACCATCGTCGCCCTGATGAAGGATCGCCGGGGGGACATCCGCGTCGCCGTACCGGTGGGAGGGCGACTCAGCGACCCGCGCTTCGACGTGAGCGAGGCGATCTGGAGCACGTTGCGCAACGTCGCCGTCAAGACCATCACCGCGCCGCTGAGCTGGATCGGCCGCGTCCACACCGAGGGGGACTCGAAGATTCAGCACGTGGACGTCGAGCCCGTGCGTTTCCCGCCGGGCTCGGCCACGCTCACGCCGGACGGCCGCGAGCAGGTCGCGCGGCTCGCCGCCTTCCTCGCCCAGGTGCCCGACATCCGGCTCAGCCTGACGCCCATGCTCTCGGCGGGCGACCGGGCCGCGGTCGACGGGAGCGCGGGGCTGCCCGCCCTCGGCCGGCGCCGCCTGGAGGCGGTGCGCGAGGGCATCACGGAGGCGGGCGGCGACGGCGACCGGCTCAAGGCCGCCGCCCCCGCGGAGAGCCCGAGCCAGGAGGGGGCGATTCAGGTGGCGCTGCTCGATCCGGAGCCCCGCGACCGACCGGGCCTGATCCGACGGCTCTTCGGCGAGGGAACGGACGGCCGCCGGTGAGCTGAGATGCGCCGACCGCTCGCCGCTCTCGCCGGCGCCGCCGCCCTGGCCGCGGGCCTCGCCCTGGGCGGCTGCGCCACCACCGATCCGTGGCACGACGCGCGGATCGAGAGCGAGGTGAAGGCGCGCCTCGTGGCCGAGAAGGACGTCGACCTCACCCGGCTCGGCGTCGTCAGCCGGAAGTCCGTCGTATACCTCTCGGGGCACGTGGAGTCGCCGGAGGAGCGCGAGCGGGCGCAAGCGGTCGCCGCCGGAGTCCCCGGCGTCCAGCGCGTCATCAACGCGGTCGACGTGCGCGGGCCGGGCGCGCGCTAGGGCAAGAGCAGCAGCGGCCCCATGGTACGCCGCGCCTCGAGATCGCGATGCGCGTCCGCGGCGGCGGCGAGCGGGTAGCGGTGGCGGACGTCCACCCGCAGGATGCCGTCGCGCAGCGCCGCGAACACCCGGCCCGCGATCTCGGTGAGGGCCGCCCGCTCGGCCGTGTAGTGGAAGAGCACCGGGCGGCTCAGCGTGGCGGACTTGGTGGTGAGCCGCTCGGTCGCCACCGCCTCCAGGGGGCCGGTCGCCTGGCCGTAGCTCACCCAGTGGCCGCAGAGGGCCAGCGCCTCGAAGTTCTCGTCGGCGGCGGCGCGGCCCAGGCCGTCGAAGATCACGTCGGCGCCGCGCCCGCCGGTGGCATCGCGGAGGGCGCCGGCGAAGCGATAGGTGGACGTGATGATCGGCGCCTCGCACCCGTGGGCCCGCGCCAGCCGCGCCTTGTCCTCGCTGGAGACGGTCCCGATGACGCGCGCCCCGAGTGCCTTCGCCCACTGGCAGAGCAAGAGTCCCACGCCGCCGGCGGCGGCGTGCACGAGCACGACGTCGCCCGCGCGCACCCGGTGCGTGCGATGGAGCAGGTACTCCGCGGTCATGCCCTTGAGCATCACCGCGGCGGCGGTCTCGTCATCCACGTGGTCGGGCAGCACCACCAGCTGGGCCGCCGCCATGGTGCGCACGCCCACGTAGGCGCCGGGCGGCGGGCAGGCGTAGGCCACGCGATCGCCGGGCAGGAGATGCGTGACCCCCTCGCCCACATCGATCACCTCGCCGGCCGCTTCCATGCCGGGCGGGGCCGGCGGCTCGAGCATGCGATAGTGGCCGGCGCGCACATAGACGTCGATGTAGTTGACGCCCACTGCGGTGTGGCGGATGCGCGCCTCGCCGGGGCCCGGCGCGGGCGCGCTCAGCGGCCGATGCTGGAGCACCTCCGGGCCGCCGAAGCGCTCCACCACCACGCCGTGGGTGGGTACGGCGCTGGGCGCCGGGCTCGCGCCTCGCGCGAGGTCGGGGACGCGACGGTCTCCGCCGCGGCGGAGATGCGCGCGCAGGCCCTCGAAACCGCCCTCGTAGACGCCCCCGCCCACCAGGGCCTCGAACTCGCGCTCGCGCCCGCGGGGGACGTCGAAGGTGGACTCCCAGTGCCAGAACGTCCGCTCGCCGTCGGTGACGCGCTTGAGCTGCAGGGTGGCGACGTAGCGTCGCATCGGCAGGGTGGCGTCGAGGATGCAGTAGGTGGAGACGTGGTCCTCGTCGGAGAGGGCGAGGAGCTGCTCACGGATGAGGGTCCCGTCGCGCAGGGTGAAGCGCCGGACGCACCCCACCTGATCCGAGGGCTCGCCGCCCTCGATGGCGGACTCCGCCACCGCGGGGTGCCAGGCGGCGTGGCTGTTGAAGTCCCGCAGCACCGCCCACACGCGCCCGATGGGCGCGTCGATGACGGCGGAGCGGGTGACCCGGATCACGGGACCGCCTAGCGGCGGAACAGGCCCTTGAGGGCGTCCAGCCCCACCTGGAACACGCCCTGGCCGATGGCCTGCGCCAGCTCCCCTTCCCGCTCCGGCGCGCAGTCGAACTCTGCCCACCACTCGGCGAAGGTGCGATTGCCGTCCGTCACGGGGGTGAGCTTGAGCGTGGCGACATAGTTGTCAACGCCCATGGGGCTCTCGAGGATGGAGTAGGTGCACTGGAAATCGTAGTCCGAGAGCGTGAGAAGCTGCTCCCGGATGACGCCGCCGTCCTTGAGACGGAAGTTGCGGATGCAGCCCACCTTGTCGGAGGCGAGGCCGCCCTCGATGCGCGACTCCGCCACGAACGGCGCCCACTTCGGGAGCCCGTTGAAGTCGCGGATCTCTGCCCACACCGCGTCCGCGGGGGCGTCGATCACGCTGGAGACGTAGACCTTGATCATTTGAAGATGGGGGGGAGCGGCGCCGCTCCTCCCCCATGCCCCCCCACCGCCTTGTTTTGGCAGTCAGGCGGCGGTGCTCCTCCCCCATGCCCCCCCACCGCCTTGTTTTGGCAGTCAGGCGGCGGT
>DATEDO010000045.1:0-8288 GCA_035281625.1 Candidatus Methylomirabilota bacterium | reverse complement strand
TCGGAGACGCCGAAGAACACGTTGGACACGAACGACGTGAAGTTCGCGTCGTTGGCGCGGACCCGGTTGCCGGCCTCGCTGTCGGCGTCCCCCGCCTCGGCGAAGAACCGCTCGGCGGGGGCGTTCATCAGGACGATGTTGCCGGCGGGATCCGTCACCACGATGGGATCGGCGACCGAGTCGATGATGAGGTCCAGACGGTCGCGCTCGGTGCGCGCCTGCATCTCCGCGCTGCGGAGGCGGGCGTAGTTGGCCTCGATCTCCTCGCTGGCGCGACGGAGATCGCTCACGTTGCGGAGCACCGACACGATGCCCACGCCCGCGCGCGAGTCGCCGGCATGGGTGCTGAGGAGCTCGAAGAGGAGATCGGAGCCCTCCACCGGGTCCACCAGGAGCAGCTCGCGCCGCTCCGGCGCGTCGTGCTTGATGGCCCGCTCGCCCAGCGCGGCCGAGAAGAGCATGTTGTTCAGCGCCACCGCGCGCCGGCGACCCTCGCTCTGCTCGGGGCGGCTCGCGAAGAGGCTCTCGGCGCGGCTGTTGGCGATGATGAGCCGCCCCTCGCTGTCGGTGAGCATCACCGGATCGGCCACCGCGTTGACGATGCCGTAGAGCAGCGAGCGCTCGCGAGCGAGGCGGCGCAGCCAGCGCATGCGTACCAGCCGGTGCCCCAGCATCTCGGCGGCCCACTGGAGATCCTGGGCGGTGGCGGGATTGGCGGGGCTGCCGACGAGGAGGCCCCCGACCATGCGCTCGCCGCTCACCACGCCCAGCAAGGGCGCGACGGCGATCGCGCCGCGGAGGGGCAGGTCGCGCTGCGCGCGCAGGGCCGCCTCGGGCCCCAGGTGGAAGAGCGCGCCCTCGGCGAGGGCGGCCACGAAGGGGTGATCGCGCGCCTCCAGGTCCACCGCGAACTGATCCACCCGGGCGGCGGGGAGGCCGTAACCCGCGGTGGCGGCGAGGCGGCCCCCGTCGTGGTCCACCTCGAGGACGGCGGCCTGGTCGAGGCCGGTGTGCTTCCCCAGCCACTCCAGCACCCGCCCCACGAACTCCGAGGGCTCTTCGGCGCTGAGCAGGTACTCGGCGAGGCCCAGCCGGACCTCGGCGCAGGTTTCCGAGACCCGCCGGCCGGACCGCGGGGCGGCACGCACTGCCTGCTTCACGAGCCCGACGCCTCCGACTCCGCCTTAGACCACCGAGACCTTCCGGCGGCGGCGCCGCCCATTGGTGGAGAGCGCTCCCTCGGCGACGGCGAGCTGCGCGCGCAGGGCGGCGTTCTCGGCGAGCACGGCCTCCTGGGTGCGGGTATCCGCGGGCTTGGCGACCGGGAAGACCTGCCCCACCGCCTCCGAGTACTTGAGATAGGTGTCGATGGAGGCGACCACGACGCGGGCTTCGACGGTGATCAGATCGATGCCGACGAGGGAGACGCGCACCCACGCGTCGATGACGATTCCCTTGTCGAGCACCCGATCGAGCACGTCGATGATGCTGGTGCCACCGGTTGTCCTTTCAACGGGCATCGATCATCCTCCTGTCCGCGACGTGGGCCGGCGCGGCCGTGGTATCGAGGAGCGTCGGCGCGAAACCCGCGCGGCGCCCAGCGTGGCGAGGCGCCGCTCCAGCGCCGCCACGTGCTTGCGGAGCGCCTCGTTCTCGGCGGCGAGGGGACGCGCGCCCGGGGCGAGATAACCGTCGTGCTTCCACCAGTCGAGTCCGACCTCCTGGGCCTTGTCGAGCGAGCACACGATGAGCCGGATGCGAATCGTCAGGAGCTCCACCTCGGCGAGCGACACGCGGATGTCGCCCGCGATGAGCAGACCCTTGTCGAGAACGCGATCGAGCACGTCCACGAGTCCGGTCGAACGATGATTGCGCAGCGGAAGATCGTCGCGCAGGGTGGCCATGGATCAGTCGGCGTAGGCCTGGATGGTCCGGGAGAGCGCGGCGACACTGCGCTCGATGACCCCGGCGGCCTGCGTCGCGGTGGCGGGATCGCCCCCGCCGTCGCGCAGGATCTGGGCCCAGCCGGCGAGCGCGTTGAGCGGGGAGCGAAGCTCGTGGGCGAAGCGTCGCGTCTGGTCGACCCGGCGCCGCTGGGCCTCGTGGATGGCGGACGCGAGCCCATCGATGGCCGCGACCAGGGGAGCGGCATCCCGCCCGTCGGCGGCGAGGGCGCGGGCCTCGCTCAGCACGTGACCGAGTGCGCTGTCCACATCGGCAGCGTCGACGGACTCTCCATCGGGTGGCACTGGGTGTCCCTTATGGTGGGTGCCGAACCTTTCGGATCGTGCTCAGTAAAGCGTGAATCATCGATGGGAGTCAACGGGCAGAACATGAAATTTCCCAGACTCGGGAAGTTTTCCGACACCCCGCGGGAAGAAATTACCCGCCACCGGCCAACCCGCCACCGACCCCCGGTAGGTGGAGGGACTAGACAGCGCCGCTACACTGATCTCGATGCGCCGTCGCTCCCACCGCCTCGCCCGTTTCGCCGCTGGATCGCGGTGGGCGGCCCTCCTCCTCTTCGCATTCCTCGCCGGGGGGCCCGCGCTCGGTGTCGCCGACAGCGACGCGCCCGCATCCGTCCCGCTCGCCGCGGCGCGCTTCTCGGGCTCGCACTACCTGAATCAGGATCCGAAGTACGACCGGGGGCCGCTCAGCGCCCGCCTCCGCACCTTCGTGACCGGCATGACCTGGCTGGTCGCGGAGCGGCGCGTCGCCGCCCTCACCCCCGGGGTCCCGGACCTCGAGCGGCTGCGCGCCGGCGATGCCGAGCGCACCGTGACCTGGATCGGACATTCCACGGTGCTGGTTCAGCTGGACGGCCTCACGATCCTGACCGACCCCAACTGGAGCAAGGTGTCGGGTCCGTTCGGAAAGATCGGCGTGCGCCGCTACACCCCACCCGGCATCCCCTTCGAGGCGCTGCCCCGGGTGGACGTGGTGCTGATCTCGCACGATCACTACGACCATCTCGACAACGCCACGGTGGAGCGGCTGGCTCGCGCCTTCAACCCGCGCTTCCTCGTCCCCCGGGGGCTCAAAGCCTGGTTCGCGGCCCGGGGAATGACCAACGTCGTCGAGCTCAACTGGGGTCAATCCGTGCCGATCGGCGGGGTGACCTTTGTCTGCACGCCGGCCCAGCACGGGGGCGGGCGCACCCTGTTCGACCAGAGTGAGCGCCTCTGGGCCTCCTGGGCAGTGCTCGGCTCCCGCCGCTTCTATTTCGGGGGTGACACCGGCTACTACAGGCACTTCAAGGAGATCGGCGACGCCCTGGGTCCGTTCGACCTGGTCGCGCTGCCCATCGGCTCCTACACCCCACGGGAAACGGCCAAGCCCGTCCACATCTCGCCCGAGGAGGCGTTGCAAGCGTATACGGACTTGCGCGCCGCCACCTTCCTGGGCATCCACTGGGGCACCTTCGCCCTCGCCCGGGAGCCCTACGATGAGCCGCCCAAGCGCCTCGCTGCCGAGGTCGAGCGGCGCGGACTACCCGCCGATCGCGTGTGGGTGCTTCCGCCCGGCGAGACCGCGTCCTGGTGACTGCGGCGACATTTACCCGGCGGCACCTTGCGTCCGCGCCCAAACCCGGTCAAGATTAACCGGGTCATGGCAGATCGGGTCCTGATCGCGGATGATGATGCGGATTCCCGCGCCGCGCTCAGCGTGCTGCTGTCCAACTGGGGCTACGAGGTGATCGAGGCCACCGATGGCGTGGAGGCGCTCGATCGCGCCATCGAATACCGTCCCACCGTCATCGTCTCCGATCTGGTCATGCCGGGCCTGGATGGTCTTGCCCTCCTGGAGACGCTTCGAACCGAGCTGCCCGCATCGTCGGTGATTCTGCTCACCGGCCACGGCACGGTAGAAACCGCCGTGTCCGCCATGAAGGTCGGCGCGTACGACTACCTCACCAAGCCGCTCGACGTCCGGCGCCTGCAGGCGTTGGTGGAGAAGGCCGCGGAGAAGTCGGAGGTCCTGCGCGAGGTGACCCTGCTGCGCCGGCAGCTCGGGAGCGTGGCCTCGATGGGGCCGCTCATCGGCTCCAGCCGCTCCATGCAGGACGTCTACAAGCTCATCCATCAAGCGGCGTCGACCACCGCGCCGGTGCTGATCGCCGGGGAGAGCGGCACCGGCAAGGAGCTGGCCGCGCGGACCATTCACGCGCTGAGCAGTCGAGGGAAGGGGCCGTTCGTGGCGGTCAACTGCTCGGCCATCCCCGAGACCCTGCTGGAGTCCGAGCTCTTCGGTCACGAGCGCGGCGCCTTCACCGGCGCCCTCGAGCGCCGGGCCGGCTACTTCGAGCTCGCGGACCAGGGCACGCTGTTCCTCGACGAGATCGCGGAGATGAGCGCCGCGCTGCAGGCCAAGTACCTCCGCGTGCTGCAGGATGGGGTCATCCGGCGCCTGGGCGGAAAGACCGAGCTCAAGGTGGACGTGCGCATCATCGCCGCGACCAACAAGGACCCGGTGGCGGCGATGAGGCAGGGGACGTTCCGCGAGGACCTCTACTATCGCCTGAACGTGTTCAGCCTCACCATGCCGCCGCTGCGCCAGCGGAAGGAGGACATCCCGCTGCTCGCCGACGCGTTCATCGCGGAGTTCGCGGCCAAGTACGCGCGGCCCGCCAAGGCGCTGGCCGAGGACGCGATGGATCTCCTCAAGCGGCAGACGTGGCCCGGCAATGTCCGCGAGCTCCGCAACTGCATCGAGCGCGCGGTCATCGCCGCCGAGGAGGCGCACATCCCCGCCTCGCTGCTCCCCGTGCAGGGCCGTCCCGCGCCGGCGCCGGTGACCGCCGCCGGCGAGACCCGCGAGGAAGCGGGGGACATGCCGGTCGGGATCACGCTCGACGAGGCCGAGCGCATCTTGATCTTGAAGACGCTGGCCGCCCTGGCGAACAACAAGACGCGGGCGGCGGAGTCGCTCGGGATCAGCTTGAAGACGCTGCACAACAAGCTGCGGCGGTACAACTCCACTTAGCTACCGGCCGCCGATAAGGGGCCATCCGCTTCGTTGCCGCCCGCGCCCGGGCGCTCAACGTATGCGGCATACGCCTCGCGCCCGGGCCGCGGGCGGCGCCTCGCGGCTGACCCCTTCTCGACGCCCGGGTCTCGCGCGCTTAGCCTGCGGCCGCTGCTGCGAGCGTGTCTGCTGCGCCGAGGCGCTCTAGCAGTCTGACCAGCCCGCGCGCGTGCGTTTCTTGCTGGGCGCGTAAGTCTTCGAGGAGATGGCGCGTCTCCGGGTCCTCGTCGCCGATGTAGCGGAGCATCTCGGCGTAGGCCTGGATGACGATGCGCTCGGCGATGAGATCTTCGCGGAGCATCGTGGGAAGGCCGCCCCCTTCGCGCACCGGGCCGTGGGAGCGCGTGGCGAGGCCGTGAGGGTTCCACTCGGGGGCGCCTCCGAGCTCGGCGATGCGCCGGGCGATCGCCTCGGCGTGCTCCTGCTCTTCGCGGGCATGCTGCAGGAACACCTGGGCCACGCCGTGGGCGCTGATGGCCCGGGCGGTGGCGTGGTGCCGCCGGTAGCGCAGCCCGCACACCAGCTCGGTGGCGAGCGCGGTATTGAGCAGGCGGTGCAGGATCGCGGGCGGCGCGGCGGCGCCCCGCGCGGCGGACGCCTGCATGTCCGCGCGGGCGCGTCGCCGAAGCTCCGTCACGTCCGAGAAGAAGTCTCCGGCGCGCTCGCCGCCGGCCGGGAACAGGCTCACCGAAGCCCGCGCGCTCATGACGCTTCCGAGTAGGCCAGGCGATCGAAGCGGCGCCGGAGAGCGAGGGCGGGCGAGAGCCGGCGCCGCGTTCCGCCGAAGAAGTCGATGTAGCGGTCGATACGCCGGGGCCGATCGATCCGGAACAGAACGCGCCGCGCCCGGCGCTGCGCTCGCTTCGACATCACCACGCGAACAGCCTTCATCGTCCACCTCCTGTGGGAGTCGATTCCAGTGGGGTGCGGAGGGCGCTGACCGCGATCTCCGCCGGCGCCGGCTCCGCGAGCATGTCGCACGCCGGCGGCTCACTGCCTTCGCGGAAGGCCTCGGTGATGCCGGGCGCGCCATCGCACGCGCGGCGGCCCGTGCTCCGGTCCACCGCAGTCATGACGATTCCATAGGGCGGGGTGAAGGGACGGGGAGCGGCCTGACGGACCGCGGCCTCCATCACCGTGGCCCAGATGGGCAGGGCGCCCTCCGAGCCGGTGAGGCCGATGGTGCGGCCGTCGTCGGCGCCCACCCAGACGCCGACGACCAGGTCCGGGGTGTAGCCCACCAGCCACGCGTCGCGCATGCCGTCGGACGTGCCGGTCTTGCCGGCCGTCACGTCCGAGAGCTTCCAGCGGGCGCTCGCCCGGCCGGTGCCGCGACTCATCACGCCGCGGAGCAGATGCGTCATGATGAACGCCGACTCGGCGGACACCACGCGCGTGGGTGCGGGCAAGGGATGCAGCGCGGCGGCGGTGGCGCCATCGTCGAGGGTGGTGGGATGTACGCGGTACCCTCCGTTGGCGATGGCGGCGAAGGCGGCGGTCATCTCGAGCACGGTGGCGTCGGAGGTGCCCAGCGCGATGGAGGGCACCGCGCTCACCGGGCTCTCGATGCCGAAGGCCCGGGCGAGCCGCGCGACTCGCGCGAGGCCGACCTGCTGGGCCATGCGCGCCGCCGGCACGTTCAGGGAGGCCTCGAGGGCCGTCCGGATCGTCACCGGCCCGCGGAACTGCCGGTCGATGTTCTGGGGGGACCATTCGCGCCCGGCGGACCAGACGTGGAGAGGCTCGTCGTCCACGAGCGATACCGCGGTGGGTCGGCCGCCTCCGGCGCCCCATTCGAACGCCGCCAGGTACACCAACGGCTTGAAGAGCGAGCCGGGCTGGCGTCGCGCGCGGATGGCGCGATTGAACTCGCTGTCTCGATAGTCGCGGCCCCCCACGAGGGCGCGGACGTGCCCGGTGCCGGGCTCCATGGCCACCACCGCCGCCTGCAGCGTGCCGGCGGGGAGGTCGCGGCGCCGCTCGAGCTGCGCCAGCTCGCGGCGCACCGCGGTCTCGGCGACGCGCTGCAGCCGCCGGTCGAGGGTGGTGGCGACTCGCGCGCTGCGTGCCGCGGGCTCGAGAACGACGCGGCGGGCCGCCTCCTCCTGCGCGACCTGGACGAACCACGGCGCGCGGGTCCGGGGCAAGGCCGCCGGGCGCACCGGCGCGGCCAGCGCGATGCCGACCGCCCGCGCGGTGGCGCTGCCGTCGGCGGCCATGGCGTGGAGCACCACGTCGCGCCGGGCGCGGACGCGCCACGCCACGTCCGCGAAGGCGCGGCTCGGCGCCCGGATGGCGGTGGCGAGGAGCGCCGCGTCTTCCAGGGTCAGCGCGTCGAGATCACGGCCGAAGAGATGCCGGGCGCCGGCGGCGACGCCCAGCACCGGCCGGTCGCCCGACTGGCCCAGGTACACGGTGTTGAGATAGGCCTCGAGGATGGCGCGCTTCGAGTACCGCCGCTCGAGCCAGAGGGCGATGGCGATCTCACGTGCCTTGCGGCCCCAGGTGCGCTCGCGGGTGAGGAACAGGGTGCGCGCGAGCTGCTGGGTGATGGTGCTGGCGCCGCGGATGGCCGAGCCGTGACGTGCGTTCTGCCAGAGGGCGTGGCCCATCGCCAGCATGTCGACGCCGATGTGCCGCATGAAGCGCCGGTCCTCGGCGGCGATCACCGCGGCCACCAGCGCGGGCGGGATGCGGTCGAGCGGCGTCCAGTCGCCCGCCGGCGATGCCGGCGGCCGCCCCGCGTCGGCCGCGTCGGGCTCGACCCCGACCACCGTCAGCTCCACGCCGTCGACGAGGAGCTGCACGTAGGCGCGACCGGACGTCACCGCCTCGGGAAGGCGGAACGTGGTCCACGCCCACGCGAGGGCGCCGGTGATGGCGACGACCGCCACGATCAGCGGCGCCAGCCAGATCCAGGTGACCGGCTTCGGTGCGCGCATCGGACATCGCGTACGCAACTCTGATGCCGACGCGCGGGCCCGCTCAACTGGTGAAGAACGCGGGGATTCCGTCGCGGTGCGCCCCGTGTGGAGGATGCAATTCGTTCTGAACGGGTAAGACCTTCCCGGTTGAGAACCTATTGTTCTACAGAGGCGGCGGGACCGGCGCGGGCGTCACGCGCCGACGGGCACTTAGCGGCGATCGCGCGTTCGGTCCGTGGCTTGCAACCGCTGTCGAGCATGAGCATGCGAGCGTTCATCGAGCGGCGCCCGCCGCCGCCTCCACAGCCGCCGCCGCCGCCGGGCCCGCCAGAGCCT
>DATEDO010000044.1:0-12711 GCA_035281625.1 Candidatus Methylomirabilota bacterium | reverse complement strand
TCAGGGACGCAGTGGCCGTAAGCGGCTGGAATCGAGCGCGAGCTGGTACCTCGCTCGTAGCCGCCGGTGCTAGATCGGAGTTGTCTTGCGCGGCTGCGCTTACTGGGTCGTACGCCAGAAGCGAAGCCTTGAAGGCCACTTAGCTCGCCTGCCGCGCGAACAGTGCACCGCGGTCAAATCGTGCACCGCGCCGCCGACCCGTCCGGCGCGAAGTGGAAAAGCGCTTCGAACGGGGGTATCCTCGGAGCCTCGTTCGACCCTTCCCTGCTCCGCCGGAGGCCACATGCGAGCGTGGACCGTGGACGCCGATGACATCCACGTCGCGGAGGACTTCGACGAGTCCTTCCTTCACCGCACGCCCGAGATCGACAGCTTCCTGAGCCCGGATCGCGACGACAAGTTCATCGTCATCGGGACGAAGGGCTTCGGGAAGACCCTCCTCCTCAAGGCGAAGCGCATTCTCTATCAGCAGGCCCGGCGGGCCGCCTGCCTGCCGAGCGGCAGCCTCCTCGACAAGCCGATCGGCGACAAGATCTTCGGCCGCGAAGCCCTGGCCTTCTTCGCCGCCTCACCGCTCCCCTGGTCCAAGCTGTGGCTGACCGCCATTGCCGTCGCCACGCTCAAGCACCTCGGCCAGACCGGGGGGCTGAAGGTGGCTCCGAAGCTGGCGACCCTGATCGCCGACGGCCACTTGCGAAGCGTCGTCGACCATTTCGTGCGTCTGCTCGACTTCAACCCGAGCGAGCTGCAACGCTGTGCCAGCGACACCGACGGGCGGCTCGTGCCGCTGCTCCGCGCGGTCACCTCCCCGGTGGCGATCTTCATCGACGGGGTCGACGAGTACTTCAACAAGCACATCGAGGGCGCCAAGGCCGGCCCCAGCGTCACGGGACAGCTCTCCCCCGACGTGTGGTATTTCGCGCAGCTCGGCCTCGTCGAGGTCGCCTATCAGCTCCGGCGGATCAACCACCATCTGAAGGTCTTCGCGGCGGTCCGGAAGGAAGCCTACTCCCGCCTGCCCCAGACCACGGTCATGGCGCAGCAGTACCGCGGGAGCGCGGTCGACATCGTCTACTCCCCCGAGAGCCTGCGGGAGATCTTCGTCAACAACATCCGGCTCGAGAAGAGCGACCGCATGGTGCGCGCGGAGCGCAAGGTGGATCCGGTCGAGGCGTTCCTCGGGCGGTCGAAGGTCGTGCATACCTACACGCGCGAGGAAGAGGACGTGTTCGAGTACGTGTGCCGTCACACGCTCCTTCGACCGCGCGACCTCATGACCGTCGGGGAGCGGCTCTCCGCCCTCCGACCCGAGGAGCGCGGGCAAGAGCATCGCTTGAAGGAAGTGGTGAATCAGGCGGCCGCCGAGATCGCGTACGAGTACCTGGCCGAGATCGCGCCCTACCTCGGCGACCTCGATCTCGAGCGCTTCCTTCGGCGGCTTCCGGGCCATGTCCTGACGCGCGACGAGGTGGAAGCCCTCTTCCACGAGCACAACGGGGCGGGGGGCGGGTTCGAGGAACGGCACGTGTTCTGCGCCCTCTACCGGGTCGGTCTGCTCGGCTACGCTCACCACGACTGGGTGCGCGGCGAGTGGGTCCAGCGCTTCTTACGCCCGGGCGAAGGCACCTTCGGACCGGACGGCCTGCTGCCGCGAGCCACGGACTACTTCGTGCATCCCGCGCTCTCGGACGTGATCGGGCGCTTCAATCCGCCGTACCTCGCCCGGATCGAGCGCGTGACCATCGTCGGCTACGGGCGGCCCTGGCGTGAGCCGTCGAGCGCGGCGGGCGTCCAGACGGTCCAGACGCTCTGCGTGTTGAAGGGCGATATCCACGGTTTCGGGGCCCTGATGCGGACCGGAGCGGACGGGCCCGTCCGGGAGGCGCTGGAGGAAGCCGTGAAGCGGAACGCCCCGGGCGCGGTGTGCGCCGAGGCGGGTGCGGGAGACTCCGTGCTGATCGCCCACGAGGATCCCACCGCGCTGGCCCAGATCGCGCGACACCTCATCGACGAGGTGTACCGCGCTCCCGGCCAGCCGCGGCTCCGCGTGGCGCTGCACCATGGCCCGGTGCAGGTGCGACCGCGGGACGGTGACGGATTGCCGAGCATCGGCGGCGGGGAAGCCATTCTCGTCGCGACCCGGGTCGAGCCCCACGTCGAGCCGGGACAGATCTGGGCCACCGAGGAATTCCGTCAGCAGCTCCTGCAGCGGCCCTCCCTCTGGCGGACGACCCCGATGCCCGGACCAGGGGACGGCGAGCGCTTCAACGTGAAGAAGGAGGGGGGAACCGAACCGGACCTGTGGGTCCGGGTGTATCGCCTCGAGTTCTAGTCACCGCTTCGCTCATCGCCGAGCTTGCGTCATGGTGCGCATCATCCACGCTGCGCCTTGATGAGATCGCTGCCGTAGACCGCCGCGGACCGCACTCGAGTACCGTCGTGGAAGTTTGCTTCCTTGAGCCAGCGGAGAATTTCGCCTTCGGTATAGACCCCGCCGTGGTCAAACGTGGTGGCGAATTGGAGGTTGTATGTTGCCAGCTCTGGCGGTGTCACGCGGGAGTCGTCGAGGATCCATCCGAGAATATAGATCGCGCCGCCTGGGGCGAGGGCATGGTTGACTCGGCTCAAGAGGCGGCGGGCGTCGTTCGAGGAAAGAACGACCAGCACTCCTCGAAGAACCGCAGCATCGTAGGATTCACCCAGGGCATCATGCAGGATGTCCGCTCCGAGCACCATGATCCGGTCCGCGAGCCCGGCCTCATCCACATTGCGTTGAGCGACTGCCGCTGTCGCTGGAAGGTCGACGATGGTCACGGACACCTTGGGCCACGCTTGCGCCAACGCGATGGCGACACCGCCGGATCCGCCGCCGACGTCCACGATGCGGCGGTAACGCGCGAATTCCGGACGTGCCGCGAGGACCCGCCCTGCGGCCAGGGCCTCAGTGTGCAGACCCAGGTAGTATTCGTCGCGCTGCTCGACGGACATCTCGGCGTACACACGCGGCGCTTCGGAAACCCCGCTCCGAATCGAGTCCGCGCTTCGCAGGACCGTCTGCCAGCGGCGCCGGAACGCGTGGTGCCGCATGCCGATGTAGGCCGGACGTCCGCGAACCAAGAACTGGCTGGCTTCAGGTGTATTGGTGAAGCCTTCGCCATCCACCGTCAGTAAACCGGCCGCGACCAGCCCGTAGAGTAATGCGGTCAGCCGAGTTGGATCAACGCCCAGCGTGGCGGCCACCTGGCGACCAGTCAGCGGTCCGTCCTTGAGCGTCGTGAAGACATCGAGCTCCATCCCCGCCAGCATCGCGAACGACGGGTAAACTGCGGCGGCGAGCCTCTCTATGGTCTCGGCACGATCGACTGGACCGGTCGTCATCGCATGATCCTCCAGATTCCGAGCCTCCACTGCGTCGGCCCGGCCCAGGGCAGATCGATGATAGGTCCGCGTCGCGACGAGGTCAAAAGCCCGCCTTCCGCATGCAGGTGCGATATGCCGCCTGGTACGCGGGATCCTTGGCGCCCTCGGCGTTCATCCCCGCGATCTGCGGATCGTCCGCCCGCGCATCACCGCCTGCGGACGGCCCCGGGCCTTTCGTGCCGCGCGCTTCGGCAGCCCGACGGTGGTCCTTGGCCGTCGGCTCCGCCGAATCCCCCGAGGCCCTACCGGCCTTGACGGCGCGCTGCGCTTCCGCGTTGCAGGCCGCGATGTCTTCCGCCTTGGGCACCTGTGAATACCCGACGCTGACGGTTGCCAGTACGATGACCGGGGCCACGAGGGCGGCGCGCCGGCATTGCGTGAGAGCGCTCATGGGTCGTTTCCCTTCTCGCGGCCGTGTCATGTCGTCAGCCGCTCCCTCTTCCGCCCTCGAGATACTCCGTGGTCGGCGAATCGGCGTGTGGTACCTTGGAAGCCAATCTGGTCCGGAACACCGGTCCATCGTGGACCCCCTCCCCATCAGGGATGCTTCAGCGCAGGGTTCCGCGGCGCCGGAGCGCATGAATTTCCCAGCGGAGCTTGGAGTCCATGATGCCTCAGAGGCTGTCGCCCTGATGTCCCGCGTCACCGTCCTGGACAACCAGGTGGAGGCCGCGCTCAAGCAGCTGAAGAAGCTCATGCTGAAAGACGGCGCCTTTCAAGAGATGAAGCGTCGCGCGTACTACGAGAAACCGTCGGTCAAGCGGAAGCGCAAGGCGGCGGCCGCGCGCAAGAAGCGCCGCCGGGCCCTGGCACGCTCGCGCGAGGGGGACCGGGACTGATGCCCGCGCGGCGCGCGATGCCCCCGCTCAAGCCGGGCGATCAGGTAGTCCGCCGCCATCGACTCCTCAAGACCCGGGGGACCGTCGTGCGATTCGCCGGACGGGACGAGAACGGGGCCCCCCGCGCCTGGGTCAAGTGGACCCACCCCACGACGCTCCCCAACCCCAGCCTCGAGCCGCTCGATGAGCTGGAGCTGATCGAGCCGACGTAGCGCCGTTCAAGCCTGCGTCGCGGTGATGAGCGTGCTCGTCTGATTACACGAGGGGCACCGCGCCGCACTCACCGCGAATCCGGACAGCTGGCCGAGCGTGGCGACCGCCGCGGTGGCTTGCTGGAGCCGGAGCCCGGTATGTATCGCCAGGCAGCTCTCGCAGAACGCGCGGCCGACGTGGTGACGAAGGAACCGCTCGGATGACAGCTCGGACCGCCTGTTGTCAGTCATGGCCCAACCCTTCCCTCCGGCCGCTTCGCTAGATCCCGTTCTGCTGGGGACGCGGGGCGGGTTCCCCGGGTGACCAGGTCCCCGCGCCGTACGCCTGCAACGCTTGCAGGACCACGAGGCGGAGCGTGGTGCCCTGGCTCACGGCGCGGAGGCGCGCGGCACGATGCACATCCCGTGAGACGCCTCGTACGCGCAACGTGCCGGTGCCCGGCTTCTGACCGTTCTCGCTGTCCATATCATTGTCTCCCTTCGCGTTAGGGCAAGCGGGCGGGCTCATGCCGCGGGAATCCTAACGCTCTCACCGTAACAGAATCTTGCCGGCGCGTCTACCATAATTTATATGAGAGATATATGTTATATATGCCTTCGAGGAGGCCTTCGACCCATGTTCCCGAGTGAGACGCGCGTGCTCGTCATCCTCCCCCGCGACCTCGTGGATCGCGCCCGTATCCTCGCCGGGCGGTCCACGACATCGATGCGGATGCCCGTCAGTATGCAGATCATCCTTCGGGCTCTCATCGAGGAAGGTCTCCGGAGGCCATCGGACCCGGGCCTGCTAACCAACGTGCGCCGTCAGGCCGAGACGGTTCGCCGGATCCGTCGAGAAGCGCGCAGTCGGCCCGCCGCGCCGGGGTCGTCGCGCGGGCCGGTGGCCCGCCCGCGCGCGCGGGTCGGCTCATGACCGCGCTCATCGCCCAGATGTCCGCCGGACCCGGCGTCGGCCGTCCCGTTCGTTTCAACGTAGCGCTGGGAGGAGAATGATCTCCCCAGAACCAGGAGGCATCACATGCGACTGCACGCACCATGGCTCAGACCGGCTGTGTGGGGGGTGATTATCGGCTCGGTGAGCACGATGATCGTCGGCTTTTCGTGGATGGGATGGGTGTCCGGTGGGACGGCCGAGCGAATCGCCCTGGAGCGTACCAACGCCGCGGTGGTCCTCGCCCTCACGCCGTCGTGTGTCTCGCGCTTCATGCAGCAACCCCGTGCCGCGGAGAAGCTCAAGGAGCTCCAGGCGGTCGACACATGGAAACAGCGGGAGTTCGTCGAAGCCGGCGGGTGGGCGACCTCGAGCGGAGAAACCGCACCCAATTCCGGCGTGGCGAGCGCGTGCGCCGACCAGCTCATCAAGACGAAGATCTAGCTCGATGAGTCAGAAGCTTTTCATCGGTGGCCTTCCTTTCAGCACGTCCACGGAGGAGCTGAGTCAGCTCTTCAACCAGCTCCCCGGCGTTGAGAGCGTCGCGATTGCCATCGATCGTGACACCGGCCGGTCGCGGGGCTTCGGCTTCGTCGAGATGATCACGTCGGAAGCGGCGGCCGACGCCGTTCGAACGTTCAATGGCACGACGCTCGGAGGGCGCACCCTGACCGTCGAGTTCGCCAAGCCCTCCGCGCCACGGGGCAAGGGCGAAGGGTTTGGCAACGGCGGCGGCTATCGCGCCGGCCGACGCTAGGAACGTCCGCTCGCCTTCGCTGGGTGATGCCGGCGCCTGACCGCTGCATGCCGACCAAGAATCAACACAACACCTTGGTTGGATGGAGTCAGAACAGGCCGAGCTGAAGCCTCGCCGCCTCCGACATCCGGTCCTGGCACCAGGGCGGATCGAACACGAGGTCGACCTTCACGTCGCTGACGCCGGGGACCGCGCGCACCCGCTCCTCGACCTCGCGAGGCAGCGCCTGAGCGGCCGGGCACCCCGCGGCGGTCAAGGTCATCCGGACGGTGACCGCCCCGGAGGGGTCGACCGCAATCCCGTAGATCAATCCGAGCTCGTGGATGTTCACGGGGATCTCCGGGTCGTAGACGGTCTGCAGGGCCTCGATGACGCGCTTTTCGATCGGTGTCCGGTCGGCCATGACGGCCTCCTCTGCCCCCGCTATTCCGTCGTCACGGGCCCGGCCTTGCCCGCCAGCGCGGCGTGCACGGTGTGCCAGGCCAGCGTCGCGCACTTGATGCGGATCGGGAACTCCCGCACGCCGGCGAAGACGCCGAGCTTGCCCAGCTCCGCGTCGGAGCCGTTCTCGGTCAGCATGGCGCGGAACCGCTCGAAGACCTCCTCGGCTTCGCGCACCGTCTTGCCCTTGAGGTCGGCGGTCATCATCGACGCGGACGCTCTCGAGATGGCGCAGCCCTCGCCCTGGAAGCCGATGTCGCGGATTACCTCCCCGTCGAGCGCGATCTCCACCGTCAGCCGGTCGCCGCAGAGCGGGTTGTACCCCTCGGCCGTCCGGCTCGGGTTCGCCAGCGTCCGGAAGTTCCGCGGCTTCCGGTTATGATCGAGGATGACCTGCTGGTAGAGCTCGCGCAGCTCGGACGTCATCCGAAGATCTCCCGGACCTTGGCGAGCCCCTTGACCAGCGCGTCGAGGTCTTCACGCGTGTTGTAGACGGCCAGGGAGGCGCGCGTGGTGGCCGCGATGCCGAACCGCGTCATGACGGGCATGGCGCAGTGGTGCCCGGTCCGCACCGCGATGCCCTCGCGATCGAGGATGCTGCCCACGTCGTGGGCGTGCACGCCATCGACCAGGAACGACAGCACCGCGGCCTTCTCGCGCGCGGTGCCGATGAGGCGTACGCCGGGGATCGCCGAGAACCGCTCCGTGCCATGGACGAGCAGCGCGTGCTCGTGGGCCGCGACCCGGTCGAGGCCGAGGCCGTCCAGGTACTCGAGGCCGGCGCCGAGGCCGATGGCGCCCGCGATGTTCGGCGTGCCCGCCTCGAACTTGTACGGCAGGTCGTTGTAGACGGTCTCCTCGAAGCTGACCGACTTGATCATGTCGCCCCCGCCCTGATAGGGCGGCATCGCCTCCAGGAGCGCGGTCTTGCCATAGAGCACGCCGATGCCGGTCGGTCCGTACGTCTTGTGCCCGGAGAACGTGTAGAAGTCGCAGTCGAGATCCCGCACGTCGATCCGCAGGTGCGGCGCGGCCTGGGCGCCGTCCACCAGCACCGCGATGCCGCGACGGTGGGCCGCCTCGATCATCCGCTTGACCGGCACGATGGTGCCGAGGGCGTTGGAGACGTGGGCCACCGCGACCAGCCGCGTGCGCTCGCCGAGCATCCGCTCGTAGGCGTCGACGTCCACCTCGCCCGCGTCGTCGATGGGCACGACCCGCAGCGTCGCGCCCGCCTCCTCGCAGAGCATCTGCCACGGCACGATGTTCGAGTGGTGCTCGAGCGCGGTGATGATCACCTCGTCCCCCCGCCCTACCGTCCGCCGGCCGTAGGTCTGCGCCACCAGGTTGATGCCTTCGGTGGTCCCGCGGACGAAGACGATCTCGCGTGGATGGGCCGCGTTGAGGAAGCGCTGGATGCGGGCGCGCGCGCCCTCGTACGCTTCGGTGGCGCGCTCGCTCAGCCGGTGCACGCCCCGGTGCACATTGGCGTTGTCGCGCGCGTAGTAGTCCGCGAGCGCGTCGAGCACCACCTGGGGCTTCTGGGATGTGGCCGCGCTGTCCAGGTAGACCAGCGGGCGCCCGTGCACCTCCTGGTGGAGGATCGGGAAGTCCTTCCGGATCCGCTCCACGTCCAGGGTCATCGTCGATTCCTTCATGCTGCCTCCTCGAGGACCCGGCCGCCGCGCAGCCGGCCTCGCAGCCGCTCCTCGCACCAGACCCGCACCGGCTCCACGCGGATCCGCCCGAGCACCTCGTTGGCGAACCCGTGGGTGAGCAGGGAGCGGGCGGCCACCTCGTCGAGCCCGCGGCTCTCGAGGTAGAAGATCGCGTCCTCGGCGAGCTGGCCGTCGGCCGCGCCGTGGCTACACTTGACGTCGTCCGCGAAGATCTCGAGCTGCGGCTTGCTGTCCACCTCGACCCCGTCCGACAGGATGAGGTTCTTGTTCGTCTGATGGGCGTCGGTCCCGTTGGCCCCCGGCCGGACGATGACCCGCCCGTTGAAGACGCCCCGTGCCCGGCCGTCCAGCACACCCTTGTAGAGCTGGCGGCTCGTGGTCCGCGGCTGGGCGTGATCCACCACCGTGTGGGTATCCACGTGCTGGACCCCACCGACCACGAAGAGGCCGTTCAACGCGCACTCCGCCCCCTCGGCGTCAAGCCGCGCGTCGACGTCGTTCCGGACGAGCCGCCCGCCGAGAGTCATGTCACACGAGGCGAACCGGCTGTCGGGCCCCTGGCGCACTCGGGTGCGGCCCACGTGAAAGGCCCCACGACCCCCAAGTATCAGGCGGTAGTGGTCGAGCACGGCGCCCGGGCCGAGGGCGATCTCGGTCGACACGTTGGTCAGATAGGCCTCCTCCGCCAGGGCGACGTAGCTCTCCACCACCACCGCCCGGCTCTCCGGCTCGAGCACGATCAGGCTCCGCGGGTGGTGGGCGCTGGGCGCGGTGGCCACGAACAGGAGCTGAATGGGCTCCTCGAGGCTGACCCCGGCCGGCACATGCAGGAAGGCGCCATCCGCCCAGAAGGCCGCGTTGAGCGCGTCGAAGGCCCCACCGGACTCGGCGGCAGGGCCCTCCGCGGCGCCGGCGAGGTAGGCGTGCACTTTCGGCTCGTCGGTGATCAGGGCGTCCGCGAGGCTGCCGAGACGGCCCCCCGCCGGCAGCGGCCGGACGGTCGAGAGCTTGGCCGTGTACCGCCCGTCGACGAACACGAGGCGGCTCCACGAGGCCGGCCCCGTCGAGAAGCGCGCCAGGTCCTCCGCGGACGGCATCTCCCGCACCGTGTCGGCGGCCAGATCGAGCGGCGTCGCCAGCAGCGGGGCCAGGCTCGTGTACCTCCATTGCTCGTCGCGGGTCGTGGGCAGGCCACGCTCGGCGAAGCGGTCGATCGCGGCCCGGCGCGCCTCGCGCAGCCAGGCCGGCCCGTCGACGGCGCCGCGCCGCTCGCGCTCGCGGTACTCGGCGAGGAAGGTGTCCTTGGTGATGCGGTCCGTCATCGCGGGACGACCTCCGCCGAGGCCTCGAGCCACTCGTATCCGCGGGCCTCGAGCTCGTGGGCCAGAGTCCGGTCGCCGGACTTCACGATGCGGCCGCCGGACAGCACGTGCACCCGGTCCGGCGTGACGTACTCGAGCAGCCGCTGGTAGTGGGTGACGAGGACGATGGCGTTGTCCGGCCGACGGAGCCGGTTGATCCCGTCCGCGACCGTCCGGAGGGCGTCGATGTCGAGGCCCGAGTCGGTCTCGTCCAGGATGGCGAGCCGGGGCTCCAGCACGGCCATCTGGAGGATCTCGTTGCGCTTCTTCTCGCCGCCCGAGAACCCCTCGTTCACCGGCCGGCTCATGAAGGCCGGGTCCATGTCCACCAGCGTCATCTTCTCCTTGAGCAAGCTCAGGAACTCCATCGCGTCCAGCTCCTCGAGCCCCCGGTGCTGGCGCACCGCGTTCACCGCGGCCTTGAGGAACTCGGCGTTCGGGACGCCGGGAATCTCCACCGGATACTGGAAGGCGAGGAACAGGCCGGCCCGCGCCCGCTCCTCGGGCGGCATCTCGAGCAGGTTGCGCCCGTCATAGAGGACCTCGCCGCGGGTGACCACGAAGCCGGGGTGGCCGGCCAGCACCTGCGCCAGCGTGCTCTTGCCCGAGCCGTTGGGCCCCATCACCGCGTGCACTTCCCCCGCGCGCACCTCGAGATCGATGCCCTTCAGAATTTCCTTGCCCGCGACGCCGGCGTGCAGTGTCCGGATGCTCAACATGTCCGTTCCTCTCCCTCTACCCGACGCCGCCCTCGAGGCTCACGCTCAGGAGCCGGCTCGCCTCCACCGCGAACTCCATCGGCAGGTTCCGGAAGATCTCCTTGCAGAAGCCATTGACGATCATCGAGACGGCGTTCTCGCCCGAGAGCCCGCGCTGCTTGCAGTAGAAGAGCTGCTCGTCGCTGATCTTCCGGGTCGAGGCCTCGTGCTCCACGACGGCCGAGCGGTTGGCCACCTCGATATAGGGGAAGGTGTGGGCCGCGCAGCGGCTGCCCAGCAACATCGAGTCGCACTGGGTGTAGTTGCGCGCGTTGACGGCCCGCGGCAGCACCTTCACCAGACCCCGGTAAGTGTTGCTGCCGTGGCCGGCCGAGATGCCCTTGGAGACAATCGTGCTCCGGGTGTTCTTCCCGATGTGGATCATCTTGGTGCCGGTGTCGGCCTGCTGGTGGTTGTTGGTGAGCGCCACCGAGTAGAACTCGCCGACGGACTCGTCCCCCTGCAGGATCACGCTCGGATACTTCCAGGTGATCGCCGAGCCGGTCTCCACCTGAGTCCAGGAGATGCGGGCGCGCGCCCCCGCGCACTTGCCCCGCTTGGTGACGAAGTTGAAGATGCCGCCCTTGCCCTCGCGGTCGCCCGCGTACCAGTTCTGCACGGTGGAGTACTTGATGTACGCGCCCTCCGCGGCGACCAGCTCCACCACCGCCGCGTGCAGCTGGTTCTCGTCCCGCATCGGGGCGGTGCAGCCCTCGAGATAGCTCACGTAGCTGCCCTCTTCCGCGATGATCAAGGTCCGCTCGAACTGGCCCGACCCCGCCGCGTTGATGCGGAAGTAGGTCGACAGCTCCATCGGGCAGCGCACGCCCTTCGGCACGTAGCAGAACGACCCGTCGCTGAACACGGCCGAGTTGAGCGAGGCGTAGAAGTTGTCGGTGTACGGGACCACCGAGCCCAGATAGCGCTCCACCAGCGCGGGGTGTTCCTGCACCGCCTCGGAGAACGAGCAGAAGATGACCCCCAGCTCGGCCAGCTTCTCCTTGAAGGTGGTGCCCACCGAGACGCTGTCGAACACGGCGTCCACCGCGACCCCGCTCAGGCGCTTCTGCTCGTCCAGCGGGATGCCGAGCTTCTCGAAGGTCCGGAGGATCTCGGGGTCCACGTCCTCCAGGCGCGCCGCGACCTTCTGCTTGGGCGCCGAGTAGTAGACGATCTTGTCGTAGTCGATCGCCGGGTACCGGACGTTGGCCCAGCGGGGCTCGCCGGCCGCGCGCTCCAGGGTGCGCCAGTGGCGATAGGCGCGCAGCCGCCAGTCCAGCATGAACTGCGGCTCGCCCTTCTTCGCCGAGATCGTCCGGACGATGCCCTCGTCCAGCCCCGGCGGCGTCGAGTCCGATTCCACCGCCGAGACGAACCCATAGGGGTACCCCCGGTTGGCGAACTCCTCGATGATCCTCTGGCTGCCGCTGCTGCTCATGCGCTGTCCCCCCTCCCCGTCTACGGGGCCCAGCGTACACCCGCGTCAGGGAGATGGCGACTAAAACAGTCGGGATTTAGAGGAACAATAGAATCAGCTACTTATTGGCAGTCGTATTGCCCAGTGACTCGTGATGGGCGCTCGGCCGGCAGCTGCCGGTGCCCATCATATGCGCGCGGGGACGGTGGACGACGGGAGACGGGCACACGCTACATGAAGTGCCTCCATTGCAGGCTGCAGCCGCACGTATGCACATCGTCAGCATGCTCCGACGGCTTGCCGCAGTGATGGCGCTTGCCATCGAAGGTGATCTTGTCGGCTCCACATCGTCCTTGCTCGTCGGGCTTCGCGGCCACACACCAGTTGCCGGTGGATTTCGCTTCGACCTGGCTCATGATTGGCGTCCTCCTCTGCTGCCCAGCAGGCACACTCCCATCCACGGGAGTCAAGGAGTTCTGGTGCGCCCCGTCGAAGATCAGCTGCTCCCCCAGCGCGGCCTCGCCGAGGCCGCAGTAGGGGGAGTCTATTCGTTCGTCATGGCGGCGCCGCCGCATTCTCGGGCTCGATGATAATGGTGCAGAGCGCCGCCGCCACCGCCAGCGAGAGGCCGCCAATGACGACGACGGCGAGCCGGTTGTCGCCGCCCAGCTGCACCACCAGTGGGCTCTCGTTGGTGAGGAGCCGCTCCAGGATCGTGCCGAACCCGAGCGCGGCCAGCATCTCCGGGATGACGATGAAGAAGTTGAAGATGCCCATGTAGATGCCGGTCTTCCCGGCGGGCAGGGCGCCGGCCACGATCGCATACGGCATGGCGAGGGTGCTGGCCCAGGCCACTCCGACGCCCACCATGGACAGGAGCAGCAGGTACTTGTTGT
>DATEDO010000043.1:0-12189 GCA_035281625.1 Candidatus Methylomirabilota bacterium | reverse complement strand
GAGCATGAGCGTGCCGAGCACGATGGCGGAGTTCAGCACGTTGGGCAGGATGTGCTTGCGCATGATCTTGCGCTTGGAGCAGCCCGCCACGATGGCCAAACGCACGAAGTCGCGCTCCTTCAGCGAGAGCACCTCGCCGCGGATGACACGGGCGTAGCGCGTCCAGTAGATGGCGCAGAGGATGATGATGACGTTGATCTCGCTCGGTCCCACGATGGCGGCGAGGAAGATGGCGAACGTGAGCGCGGGCAGGGCGAGCCAGGTGTCGGTGAGCCGCATGATGACCTGATCCACCCAGCCCCCGAGGTAGCCGGAGAGGATGCCGAGGGTGGTCCCGAGGACGCCCGCGAAGATCACCGCGGTAAAGCCCACCACGATGGACACGCGCGCGCCGAAGATGAGGCGGGCGAGCACGTCGCGGCCGAGATGGTCGGTGCCGAGGAGATGCGCGGTGCTGCCGCCCGTCTGCCAGAACGGGGGCTTGAACCGATCGCCCAGGCTCCCCACCTCGGGATCGTAGGGCGTGACCGCGTTGGCGAAGATCGCCAGCAGGATGAGCACGAGCAGGATGCCGATGGCGATGTAGGGAAAGCCGGCGGTGCGTATGGTGGCGAGGCTCCAAGCCTCGGCGACGCCAGCGACGCGGGCACCGGGCAGCGCGGGAGCGGGAACGCTCATCGGTCGTACCTGATCCGCGGGTCGATCACCGCGTAAAGGATGTCCACGAGGAGGTTGACGATGACGATCATGATGCCGGCCAGCAGCACGGTGGCCTGCACGACCGGGAAGTCCCGGAAGCTGATGCCCTCGAAGAGCAAGCGCCCGATGCCCGGCCACGCGAACACCGTCTCCACCACCACCGCTACGTTGACCATGACGACGAGGTTGATGCCAGCCAGGGTGAGAACCGGGATGAGGGCGTTCTTGAAGGCGTGCTTGCCGATCACGAGCGCCTCGGGCAGCCCCTTGATGCGCGCGAGCTTGACGTACTCCGAGCCCAGCACCTCCAGCATGGAGGAGCGGGTGAGCCGCATGTGGGCGGCCGCGAAGTACCAGCCCAGCGCGAAGGCCGGCATGATCAGGTGCCACACCGTGCCCGACCCGGAGGAGGGCAGCCACCCGAGGTACACCGAGAAGAAGAGGATCATCACCAGGCCGACCCAGAACGAGGGGAGCGACAGCCCCAGGAGGGCGAAGATCTTCCCCGCGCTGTCCCACCATCGATTGACTCGCACCGCCGCGATGATGCCGGTCGGGATACCGATGAGGAGCGAGATCGCCATGGCGGCGGCGGCGAGGAGCAAGGAGTTGGGCAGACGGGAGAGATACAGTTCGAACACCGGGGTCCGGTAGTAGAAGGACTGGCCGAGGTCCCCGCGGAAGAGGCTACTCATGAAGCCGACGTACTGGGACCACAGAGGGCGATCCAGGCCCAGCTGTTTCCGCACCGCGTCAAGATCGCCCCGGCTGGCGCCCGGCTCCACCAGGAGCACGGCGGGGTCCCCGGTCAGGCGGACGAAGAGGAAGATCGTGACGCTCAGCAGCGCCAGCGACAGGAGCGCATACCCCACGCGCCGGAGGATGAAGCGCTTCACCGGGCGCTCATCCTACCACCGAAGCGGCCCCACCGCGCGCCCCCGCTATTTGGCGCCGAGGCGGAGGTCTTCATAAGGCGCCGAATACGGGTGGTTCTTCACGGTACCGAGGCCGTGCACCTCGAGCCGCGGGCCCACGCCGTTGATGAACGCGGGCTCGATGACGGGGGCGAACATGGCCTGCTCGTGGAGGAGCTGCTGCATCTTGTTGAGCATCTGCTGGCGCACCCGCGGGTTCAGCTCGTTGGCCTGGGCATTGTAGAGCCCGTCCACCTCGGGATAGGTGCCGTACACGTACCGGCCGCCGGTCACCGCGTACTGCTCCAGGCGGATCGCCGCGTTGCCCGGCGCGCCGCTGCCGGAGAGGATGACGCCGCGAAGCTTCTTTTCGCCGTACTCCTTGAAGAAGGCCGCCCGCTCGAGGGGGCGGAGGCGGGCGCGGATGCCGACGGCCTGGAAGTAGTTCACCACCGGCTCGCCGATGGCCACCCCGTAGACGGTGTCGCCGAAGACCTCGCCGGCGTCGAAGCCGTTGGGGAAGCCGGCCTCGGCGAGGAGGGCCTTGGCGCGCTTGGCGTCGTACTTGTACGGCGGGGGCGTCCAGAAGAGGTCCATGTCCTGGGGGATGAACGAGTGCGCCAGCTTCGAGAGCCCGAGATACGCGGCGGCGTTGATGCCCGCGCGGTCGATGGCGAGATTGGCGGCGAGGCGCACGCGCTTGTCGTGCCACGGCGACTTGGGATCCCACTGCTCGGTGAAGAGAAGCCACGTCGTGAACGTGAAGTGGGTAGGCGCCAGCCGCAGCCCCGGCGTGCGCTTGAGCTCCTCGGCCAGCGGCCCGGTCACCGAGTACGCCACGTCCACCTCACCGCGCTTGAGGGCGGCCAGGCGCGTGGCCTCGTCGGGAATCACGCGGAACACGAGCCGCTTGATGCTGGGCGCCTTCCGCCAGTAGCCGTCGAACGCCTCGACCGTCAGCTCGATGCCCGGCTTGTAGGAGACGAACCGGTAGGGCCCCGCGCCGATGGGCGCCTTCTTGAAGCCGTCGGGCCCGACCTGCTCGGCGTACTTCTTGGGCACGATCCAGGCGGCGCCGGTGGCGGGCGTGGCGTAGAAGGTCAGGAAGTCCGGCCAGGGCTGCTTGAGCACGAAGCGCACGCGAAGCGGATCCACCACCTCCACACGCGCGACCTTGGCCTTGAGGAGCCCAGCGCTGGCGCCCTGATACCGCTCGAACGTGTACTTCACGTCCTCCGCCGTCACCGGCTCGCCGTTGTGGAACTTCACGCCCTTGCGGAGGACGAACTCGTACGCGAGCGCGTCCTTCGACACCGTCCACGACTCGGCGAGGCTCGGCGCCATCGCATTGCCCGGCATGGGCTTCACGAGGGCGTCATGAAGAGCGTAGAGCACCATGAAGGGCGTCACGATCCCCGAGGTCTCGGAGGGATCGAACCACGTGGGCGCCAGGGTCACGTGGACGGCCCACGTGGCCTGGCCTTCCGCCGCCCGGGCGGGGGCGGCGAGCGCGAGGGTGAGGAGGCCGGCGAGGCCGGCCGCGCGGACATACCGGATGCATCGACGTCGGAGCGATCGCATCGTTGTAGATCCCCCTGACGGTCTGGGCCGCCAGCCCGTCCGAGTGGATCCGGCGCCGGGACTGGAAAAAGTGCCCGCGATTATCCCCGAATCGCGGGGGCTGTCAATCCCCTCAGCGGCGGCTCCGGAGCACTGCGCCGGGCATGACGCCCGTGTGGGCGCCCTCCCGGTAGAGCACCTGACCGCCCACGATCGTCGCGTGGACCCCGCGCGCCCGCGCGACCAGCCGCTTGCCGCCCCCGGGGAGGTCGTGCACGTATTCCGGCGGTACGTCGTCCACGGTGTCGGGGTCGAAGAGGACGAGGTCGGCCGCGTTCCCGGGCGCGATCACGCCGCGGTCGGCGATGCCGAAGAAGCCGGCGACCTCGGACGTGAGGCGCCGCACGCCCTCCTCCAGCGTGAGGGCTTGACGCTCCCGCACCCACTTGCCGAGGAGATAGGTGGCGTAGCCCGCGTCGCAGAGCTGGTCCACGTGGGCGCCGCCGTCGGAGAGACCGATGAGGAAGCGCGGGTCGGTGACGAGCGGCCGGACGCCCTCCGGATCCTGGTTCATCACCGGGAAGTCGAAGAGGGTCTCGAGACCATCGGCGAGCGCGATGTCGAGAATCACGTCGGCGGGGTCCTTGCCCCGCGCCTCCGCGATCTCCGCCACGGATTTTCCGGATAGCACGCGAGTCTGCTCGGTCGCCGCGTCGCGCACGGTGATGCGGCGCCACTGCCCGCGGAAGATGCGACGGCGCTCCATCTCCTCCTTCCACTGCGTGCGGAAGGCTGGGCTGGCGTAGAGGGCTCTCTGCTCCGCCTCGGAGCGGTTGAAGGCCTGACCCCAGGCGGCCATGGTGGCGAAGATGAACGGATTCTTCAGCGTGAACTGGACCCGGAGGGGGCGGCAGGAGACCTGCGGCACCGCGCGGTCGCGTCCGAGGAGCGGCGTGACCCGCTGCAGGACCTCCTCGTGGGCGCCGGGCGGACGGCCGGGCCGCGCGAACACGGCGAGATAGGTCACGGGCCGGCGGCTCTCCTCCACCAGCAGCGCGAGCGTCGCCAGCTCCTCGTCGGTGACGCGGTCCGGCAGCGACGTGATGGCGGCCTCGATCACGCCCTGGCCGCGCCGGCTCATCTCGCGGCACAGCGCGCGCAGCTCGTCGTGGCTGGCGAGCCGGCAGGCCAGCGGCCGCCCCTGATCGCCCACGTGATTGGCGAGAATGGTGGTGGAGAGCCCGAAGGCGCCGGCGTCCATCGCCTCGCCGAAGAGCCGCCCGAGCGTGGCCGTCTCCTCGGCGGTGGCCGCGCGGTCGAACGACGCTTCGCCGAGCACGTAGTGGCGCAGGGGCGTGAGCGGCACCAGCGGCGCCACGTTGATCCCGAGCGGTCGCCGGGCCAGCGCGTCCATGTACTCGCCGAAGGATTCCCACTCCCAGCCGATGCCGCGCCGCATGACGTCGAGGGGAATGGCTTCGACGTTGACGAGGTCGCCCATCAGGATCTCGCGCGCCTCCGGCCGGCACGGGGCCACGCCGACCCCGCAGTTGCCCGTGACCACCGTGGTGATGCCGTGCCACGAGGAGCAGGTGAGGAGCGGATCCCACGCCACCTGGGCGTCGTAGTGCGTGTGGGGATCGATGAAGCCGGGCGCGAGGACCAGCCCGCGCGCGTCCAGGCGCTCGCGCGCGGCCTCCCCGACGCCGACGCCCACCGTGGTGATGCGACCTTCTGATAGCGCGACGCCGCCCATTCGCGCGGGCGCGCCGGTGCCGTCCACGATGCGGGCGTTGTCGATGACGAGATCATGCATCAGCGGCCTCCGCGGTGTCAGGTCATGGCGAGGCCGGCCGATCTCTTCGCGCCGCCGCGCTCGACCCGAGCATAGCCGATCTCCTTGTCTCTCGCTCCGCTCGTCGTGTAGGCTCGCTGCAGCCGGACATGCCCAATCTCTTCGAGGAGTTCCGAGCCATCGTGGCCGCTCTCGCCGAGTCCTCGGTGCCGTTCGCGGTGTGCGGCGGGCTCGCGATGTCCATCCACGCGCGGCCTCGCGCGACCATCGACATCGATCTCCTCGTGCCGGGAGAGGCCGTCGCCCGGCTCCACGACGCCCTCGCTCCCCTCGGCTACCGGCGGCGCGACGCCGCCGCGACCCGCCTCGCCGGAGGCCAGATCGTCATGCACCCGCTCACGAAGATCGTGACGGGGGATCCCGACGTGATGGTGGTGGACGTCATCGAGGTTCGGCCCGGCGTCACGTCTCAGGCGTGGGACGGTCGCGAGGCGGCGCACTGGGAGAAGGGCGTCGTCACCGTGGTCTCGCGGCCGGGGCTCATCGCGCTCAAACGCCTACGCGGGTCGGCCCAGGACGTGGCCGACATCCAGGCCCTCGAGGAGGGTCGGTGACGGAGGTCGGGCCGGCGCTCCTCGCCGCGTCCCAGGCGCGGGACCTGTGCCTGTCCTTGCGCCGCGCCTTCAGAGGGCCACCGGCGGTGGCTCGGCTACGAGCCGGAACGGCGGCGGCGCTCGATCACGATGACCTCGTGCTCGCGCTCGGTCTGGTCTGGGCGAGCGGGGACATCACGCTCGTCCGACGAGCCCTCGACGAGGTGGACCCGATCCGCGTGGCCGCCGATCCCCGCCTCCTGGCCTTCCGGGACGCGGTCAACGGCGACAGGCTAGACTAGGCCGCGAACGTTCCAGATCCGAACCGGCCGCGCGAGGCCCTTGAGCGTGATCGCCCCCACGTCCTCGGCGTCGATCAGCCCTTCCACCGCCGTCGCGACCTTGGCCGAGATGAGGACCTGTCCGGCCTTGGCCTCGTTGCAGAGGCGCGAGGCCAGGTTGGTGACGGTTCCGATGGCGCCGTAGTCCCAGCGGCCTTCGAAGCCGATGGCCCCGATGGTGGCGTAGCCCTGGGCGATGCCGATGCTGGCGCCGAGGTCCCAGCCGCGCTTGGCCCAGCGGGCGCTCAGGCCGGCGAGGGCCTCCCGCATCGCCACCGCCATGCGGACGGCGCGGGCCGCCGGGTCGGGAACCTCCACGGGATCGTTGAAGAAGATCATCATGCCGTCGCCGGTGAAGCGCTCGAGCGTGCCCTCGTGGGCCAGGATGAGCCGGCCCATCTCGGCGTGGTACTCGCGGAGCATCTCCATCAGCTCCTCCGGCTCGGCGGTCTCGGCGAACGCGGTGAAGCCCCGCAGGTCCAGGAACACCACGGTCACTTCCCGGCGATGGGTCTTGAGCGGGTCGGCGGCGCCGCCCGTCACGATGGCCTCGGCGAGCTGGGGCGAGAAGAAGCGCTTGAGCCGCCCCAGATTCTCGAGCTGCGCCACCTGCTCGGCCACGCGCTGCTCGAGGGTCCGGTTCATCTCGGCGAGCGCGCGGCGGTGGCGCGCCTCCTCGTCGTGCAGGCGCTTCTTCTCCAGGCAGGCGCCCACGCGGGCCCGGAGCAGCACCGGCTCGAAGGGCTTGCCGAGATAGTCCTCCGCGCCGAGCTGAATGCAGCGCACGACGCTGTCCAGCTCGTCGAGCGCGGAGATCATCAGCACCGGGATGTCGCGCAGCGCCGGGTCCGCCTTGATGCGCTCGAGCACGGTATAGCCGTCGAGGTCCGGCATCATGACGTCGAGGAGGACGAGATCGACGGGCCGCTGCGCGAGCAGCGCGAGGCCCGCCTGCCCTCCCGCGGCGGCGAGCACCTCGTACCCCTGCCGCCGGAGGCGCCGCTCCAGCATGTCGCGGTTCTCCTCGTTGTCGTCGACGACGAGAATGACGCTGCGAGGCTTGTCGGGCGGGGCGGCGCCGCGCGACGCGTCCGCGGCCGCGCTCGACCGTGGTACGGCGGGTGCGTCGGCCGTGCCCAACAGCACTGCGAGCCGCTCGGTGGCGGTTCGGATGCGGTCGAGGTCGGGCGCGAGCGCGTCGGCGCCGGCCGCGGCGGCCTGCCGGTGCACCGTGTCCATTGCCGCGCGGAGGCGTTCGAGGAGGGGGGCCAGCGTTCCCCGGGCGGCCGCGAGATCGGGCGCGCCCGCGTCCCCCTGCGCCAGCACGGTATTGAGGCGGCCGAGCAGATCCCGGGCTTCCGTACGGACCGTCCCGAGCCCGGCCACGAGATCGCGCGGGCCGCCTTCCTCCAGCTCCTCCAGGAGCATCTCGGCGTAGCCGATGATGTGGTTGAGCGGCGTGCGGAGCTCGTGGCGCAGCTGGGCGGCGGGTCCGATGCTCACCGGGCGGCGGCTCCCCCGAGCAGGGCCTCGATCTTCTGCAGGAGCCGGGCGAGGTCCACGGGCTTGGTGTCGAAATCGTCGCAGCCGGCCGCCACCGCCTTCTCGCGGTCGCCCGCCATCGCGTGTGCGGTGAGCGCGATGACCGGGATCGCGCGCGTCTCCGGGGCGGCCTTGAGGCGGCGCGTCGCCTCCCATCCATCCAGGCCGGGGAGGCTCATGTCCATGAGGATGAGCGCGGGTGACTCGGACTGCGCCATGGCCAGGCCCTGCTCGCCGTCGACCGCCAGCGCCACCTCGTAGCCACGCTTGATGAGGCGGCGCGACAGCATGTCGCGGTTCATCTCGTTGTCCTCGACGAGCAGGATCTTGGGCATCAGGCGTGGGGCCTCCGGCGGGCGACGCTCGCCGCCACCAGTGCGCGGACCTCGGCGAGGAGCTCGTCCCGCCCGTACGTGCCCTTCTGGAGAACCTTCTGTACGTACCCGTTGAGCCGCTCGCGCTCCTCGCGGCCGAGATCCTTGGCGGTGATCACGACAATGGGGATCGCACGCCAGATGTCCTGGCGCCGGAAGGCATCCACGAACTCGAAGCCGTCCATCTCCGGCATCATGAGATCGAGCAAGATGACGCTCGGTTTGATCTCCCGCAGGCGCTCCAGCGCCGCCCGGCCGTTGTCTGCCTCCACCACCGCGTAGCCCGACGGCTCGAGCATGCGCCGGAGCAGCGCGCGGACCTCGGCGTCGTCGTCGACCACCAGCACGGGCTGGTCACGCCGGTACTTGCCCAGCACCGCAGACAGGCGCTCGCGATCGATGGGCTTGGTCAGGTAGTCAGCGGCGCCGAGCGCGTAGCCCAGGTTCTTGTCGTCCACGATGGTCAGCATGACCACCGGGATGTCGGCGAGCTCCCGATCGGCCTTGAGCGCGGAGAGCACGGCCCAGCCGTCCATGCCCGGCATCATGACGTCGAGGGTGATGGAGTCCGGCCCCAGCTCGCGCGCCCGGCGCAGACCGTCCTCTCCGGTGGCCGCGGTGACGACGCGGAAGCCCTCGCGGGAGAGGAAGCGTTGCATGAGATCCCGCACGGTGGCCTCGTCGTCGATTACCAGCACCGTGCCGACGCCCGTTCGCGCGGGCTCTGCTGGTTCCGAGGGGATGGGCGTCTCTTCCGCCGTTTCGCGCACCGCCGCGGGCAGTCGGATCGTGAACGTGCTCCCGTGGCCCGACTCGCTCTCCGCCGTCACGTCGCCCCCCATCATGCGGCAAAGCCGCCGGCTGAGCGCGAGCCCGAGGCCGGTGCCGCCGTACTTTCGGGTGGTGGCGGCGTCGGCCTGGGTGAAGGCCTCGAAGAGCTTGGCGAGCTGATCCGGCGTCATCCCGATGCCGGTGTCGCGAACCTGGAACTCGATCCACTCCTGACCGTCGGCGACGGTCCGGGCCACCGCCAGCGCGACGGTGCCGCGCTCGGTGAACTTGCAAGCATTGCTCAGGAGATTGAAGAGCGCCTGCCGTACCTTGGTCAAGTCCGCGTGCATGGCCCCGACGCCGTCTGGGCACTGCACGTCCAGCCGGTTCCCGTTCTTGTCGGCGAGCGGCTGGATCACCGCGGCGATGTCGTGCACGAGGCCGGCGACGTCGAAGCTCTCCAGGTAGAGCTCCATCTTACCCGCCTCGATCTTCGAGAGATCGAGCACGGCGTTGATCAGCTCGAGGAGGTGCTTGCCGGCAGCGTTGATTTTCTTGAGGTCGTCCATGAACTGCTCGGCGCCGAGATCGCTCGCGTCCTCCTGCAGCATCTCGCTGTAGCCGATGATGGCGTTCAGCGGCGTCCGGAGCTCGTGCGACATGTTGGCCAGGAACTCGGACTTGTGGCGGTCGGCCACCTCGAGCTGCCGGCTCTTGTCCTCGATCTCCCGGAAGAGCCGCGCGTTCTGGATGGCCACCGCCGACTGCGCGGCGAAGGTCTTGAGGAGATCCACGACTTCCGGCCGGAACTCGCCGGGGGACTTCTTGTTGACGGTGAGGCCGCCGATGAGCTGGCCCTCGCGGAGGAGGGGAACGCCCAGCAGCGCTCGCGTGCCGGTGCGCAGGAGCACGTCACGGAGCGGTCCCGTATAGGCGCCGGCCCGGGCGATGTCGGGGATCTGCACGGGCTCGAGGGTGACCGCCATGCGACCGGCGACGCCCTCGCCGCGGCGGATGGGAGCCTGGCGGGCCACCGCCACAACCTCGTCGTCCAGATTGTGCGTGGTGCGGAACACGAACGCCTCGGTGGCCTCGTCGTACTCGTACACGGTGCAGGAGTCCGTGCCGGCGAGCTGGCTGGCGCGCGAGACGATCGTGTGGAGGACGGTCTCCAGGTCCAGCGTGGAGCTGAGGGTCTGGCTCACCTCGCCCAGGGCCTGGAGCTCGCCGACCGAGCGAGTGAGGTCGGCGGTGCGGGCCTGCAGCTCGGTGAGCAGGCGCGCGTTCTCGATGGCGATAGCCGCCTGGTCGGCGAACGTCTCCAGCAGCGCGATCTGGCCGTCGGTGAACGGACGCACCTCGTGGCGGTTGACCCCGATCACCCCGAGCACCTGGTCGGCGCGGAGCATGGGAATCGTCAGCACGGTCCGAATCGGGTCGACGGTGTGCGCCGCCCAGGTTCGCGTGGGATCGGCCCGGACATCGTGAACGTGGATGGTGCGGCCCTCGAGCGCTGCGCGTCCGGCCGCGCTCCCGCGCTCGGGGGCGACCGGGTTCTGCTCGAAGAAGGCTCGGAGCTCCGCGGACGCGTTGTAGGTGGCCACGACGCGCAGAAGGTGACCGTCGAAGCGGAAGATGAAGGCCTGCTCGGCCTCGCACAGCCGAACGGCGTTCTCGGCCAGGGTCTCGAACACCGGTTGGAGGTCGAACGAGGACCGCCCGATCACCTTGAGCAGCTCGCTGGTGGCCGTCTGCTGCTCCAGCGCCACCCGCAGGTCTCGATTGCGTGCCTCGAGCTCGGTGAAGAGCCGGACGTTCTCGATGGCGATGATCGCTTGCTCGGTGAAGGTTTGCAGGAGCGCGATCTGCTTGTCGGTGAACGGGCGCGGCTCGCCGCGCCAGACGCTGATCGCACCGACGGGCACCTCCTCCCGGAAGATCGGCACGGTGAGAATGGAGCGGAGGGCGATGGTCTGGCGAAGGGGGTGAGTGTACTCCGGATCGAGGGAGGAGTCCGGAAGGTGGATGACCCGGCGATCCAGAAGGGACCGTCCGGAAGTCGTGTCGCGGGCGATGGGTCGCGGATACGCCTTTCCGAGGGCGGCGATTCCCTGCTCGTCCACCCCGCGGACCGCCGCCAGCTTGAGGTTGCCCGCCTCGGCGAGGAACACGACGCTGTAGTCGGCGTCGCACAGCCGCCGCGCATTCTCCACGATGGCTTCGAACACGGGCTGCTCGTCGGTCGGCGAGCGGGAGATGACCCGCAGGATCTCGCTGGTGGCGGTCTGTTGCTCGAGTGCCTCGGTGAGGCTGCCGTTCTTGGCCTCCAGCTCCCGGAAGAGGCGGACATTTTCGATGGCGATGACCGCCTGGTCGGCGAAGGTCTGCATCAGCACGACCTGCTGATCATCGAACGGCCGGACCTCCAGGCGGAAGGCGCTGATGACCCCGATGGGCACCCCCTCACGGAGGAGCGGCACGGCGAGCATCGTCCGATGCCCCCAGCGGCGCTGAAGCTCGCGGCCGACCGGATATTCCTCTTCGGACTCGGCGGCGAGATCCGCGATGTGGAGCACGGTGCGGTCCACCACCGCTCGCGCCGCCACGGAGCCCCGAGTGAGACCGATGCGAAGGTCGGTGGGAAGGTTGCCCGCCATCGGTCCGACGCCCGCGGCATGACGGAGCTCGCCGTCCTGGACGAGGAGCATGCCGACGTCGTTCGCACCACAGAGGCTCGCGGTGCTGCGCACCACCGCGTCGAAAACCGGCTGGGTGTCGGTCGGCGAGCTCGAGATCGCCCGCAGGATCTCGCCGGTCGCCGTCTGCTGCTCCAGCGCCACGCGCAGGTCGCGATTGCGCACCTCCAGCTCGGTGAAGAGGCGCACGTTCTCGATGGCGATGACGGCCTGGTCGGCGAAGGTCTTCAGAAGCGCGATCTGCCGGTCCGAGAACGGCCGGACCTCGGTACGGCGGATCATGATGCCGCCCAGTGGCGTGCCCTCACGCAACAATGGCGTGGCGAGCATCGTCCGGAGCCCGCGCTCTCGCGCCGCGCCCGCGGGCAGCTCGGAGGCCGGCACCGCGGCCAGGTCGTCGACGTGGACCGTTTCGCGGTCATGGATGGCGCGACCGATGACGGTGTCCCGGGTGGCGGGCAGTACCGGGCTCACCATTCCCAGGGGGCCGTGAGTCGCCACAGTTCGGAGGACCTCTCCATCCACTCGGAAGATCGCGGCGTCGTCGGCCTCACAGAGCCGCGCCGCGTTTGCCGCCACCACGTCCAGCACCGGCTGGAGGTCTGTGGGCGAGCTGGAGATCACCCGCAGAATCTCTGCGGTAGCCGTCTGCTGCTCGAGCGACTCGGTGAGCGAAGCGTTCTTCGCCTGTAGCTCGGTGAGGAGCCGCGCGTTCTCGATGGCGATGGCGGCCTGGTCGGCGAAGGTCTCCATGAGGGCGATCTGGCCGTCGGTGAAGGGCCGGACCACTTGCCGGTAGATGAAGATGACGCCGAGGAGCTCGTCCCCCCGGAGCATCGGAACGCCGAGCGCCGTGCGGGTCGGGTCGGTGTCGGCCTGGGGGGTCTGGTACCTGTGCTCCGGA
>DATEDO010000042.1:0-13248 GCA_035281625.1 Candidatus Methylomirabilota bacterium | reverse complement strand
CCTGGTGCTCTCGGCCCGCGGGCAGGAGGCCGACAAGATCGCCGCTCTCGACGCGGGTGCCGACGACTACGTGGCCAAGCCCTTCGGCGTCGGTGAGCTGCTGGCGCGCATGCGCGTGCTCCTGCGCCACGCCGAGCGGACGGTTCGGGAGGTGGACGAGGGCACGTACGAGGCGGGCGGCCTGACGGTGGACTTCACGCGCCGCCGCGTGTCGGTGAAGGGCGAGGACGTGCACCTCACGCCCATCGAGTATCGGCTCCTCACCACCCTGATCCGGCACGTGGGGAAGGTGCTGACCCACCGGCAGCTCCTGAAGGAAGTCTGGGGCCGCCCCTACACGGATCAGCCGCACTATTTACACGTCTACATGGGGCAGCTGCGGCGGAAGATCGAGACCGACCCGGCTCGCCCCCGGCATCTCCTGACCGAGCCGGGAGTCGGCTACCGGCTGGCCGCGGATTAACCGGGGCGCCATCTCGCCCTACGCTCGCATCGCCTCGCGGAGCTCGCGGGTGAGCGCCTCCACCGTGCCGCGCGTGCCGCCGGCCAGCTTGGTCCGCCACTCGCCCTCGGTCTCGAAGCGCCGGTCCTTGAGGCGGTCCCCCCAGGGCTGAACTGCCGCGCGGATGGCGTTGAAGTCAAAGGCGTCGCGCTTGAGCTCGCGGGCGCGGGCCATCACGTCGGGGGCCACGCGGATGAAGGCGCGGAGGGCCGCGCCGGTCTTGATCGAGTACTTGCGGCCCGCCCACGCGGTGGGGAACACGCCCGCGACCGCCTTCATGTAGTTCAGGAAGAAGCGCTTGGCGCCCTGGCGCAGCTCGTTCATGCGGGCGCCGCCGCCGATCTTCTCGACCGTCTCGAGGAAGTCCACGATCTCCTCGGCGAGGGGGGCCTGCGACACACGGCCGCGTCCGGTGCCGAGCATCTTGATCTCGCCGTGGAGCGGCGAGGTCTGGTCCTCGTTGAGCGAGCGGATGACGTCGTGGGCGAGGGCCTGGTTGGGATCGGGATAGAGCTTGCGCCCGGCCAGGCTCACGATGTGCGAAGGGTTGAGCCGCGTGTGCTTGGCGTTGATGGTGACGAACAGCTCCACGATCTGCCGCGCGTCGAGGCGGTCGAAGAGCACCGCGGGCACCTCGATGCCGAGGTTCTCGCCGGCCTGGGTCAGGGCGTGCAGCGCGAGGAGGCGGTGCTGCCCGTCGAGCACGCGGAGCACGCCGTGCTCCTCGGGGATCTGGAGCAGGCCGAGGTCGTGCTGGCTCGCCATCGGCGTGAAGGTGAAGCGCTTCTCGGAGGTGATGATGACGGCGCCGGGAATGGCCGGCAGCGTCCCCGCCTCCTTGCAGTCGCGGTAGTAGGCCACCAGCTCGTCGATCTTGCGGCGGATCACCGGGCGCTGGTAGGCCGCCTCGCTCTCGCCGATGCGCTTCTCGAGCATCTCCCAGTTCACGCGGGCGCGGTTCCGGCGGGCGGCCTTGGGGGCGGCAGCGTCCTTGCCGGCGTAGCCGAGGACCTCGAACTTCACCAGCCGGTCGATGTCCTTGGCGGAGAACGACGCCTGGAAGAACTCCACCCCGAATTGCTTCACCCGATGCGCGGGAACCGTGATCATTCAGCCCTCCTACGTGCCTGGGGGCAACGCTGCCGCTCTCTTTGGGGGCTCGGCGTTAGGGAACTACTGTACCCGGAGCTTAAACCCCTGTCAACATTGTGCGTTTTTGACCTGCCCCGCCGGAGGGGCACCATATCCTGGGGCCATCGGGCAGTGAATCCACAAGCGGTGGGTAACCTGGGGATTGCCCGGAGGCGGGCGGCCGGCCGCGCGGCTCAATCCGCGATGAACGCCGGATCAGTCCCTGCAGTTCGGGAGGGGGGTCCAGCCGATCGACCAGCGTGTAGGCGGCGTCCGCCCCCGGTGCGCGTTGGCCCTCGCCGGCACGAAGACGGTGGAGCAGGCGGGGATGTGGCCCTCGATTCGTGAAGTTGGCGGCGCTCACGATGCGGATGGCGCCGACGCGCTCGGCGGCGAAGCGCGAGAGGTCGAAGAGCCGCTCCGGCGGCCTTGGTTGCGCCACGTAGCGCGGAGACAAGGCGAGTAGGCCGAAGCGCCGGAAGGGCGCGGACGGCGCGGGTGCGCGCGTTGACCTTCCCCGGGGCGAATGCTAGCCTGACCGCGCATTTTTGCCTCCATGACCACGATGCGAGCAGTCCCTTGCCGTTCGCCAGGAGGAATCGCGATGCGCGATGAAGCCAAGCCGGTGTTTCCCGTGCCGACGTGGAAGGGATAAGGCCCGCCGAGCGCGGGCGGTGAGCGGACTCCTTCTCCAGGCCGTCGCTCCTGCTCGGCGGGGTCTACGGCTTCGTGGCGAGCGGGCTCACGCTGATCTTCGGCGTGCTGCGCATCATCAACTTCGCTCACGGCGCGGTGATGATGCTGGCGATCCACGCGTCCTACTGGCTGTAGGCGGGCCTGGCCCTCTTCCTCGAGGACCTCGCCCTCGTGCGCTCATCGCCCTCATCCGGCAGATCCACGCGCGCGGCGTGACGCTGCTCATCATCGAGCCCGTCATGCGCGCGATCATGGCGCTGTCGCACCGGCTCGTGGTGCTGCACCACGGCGAGAAGATCGCGGAGGGCGCGCCCGCGGACGTGGCCCGCGACCGGCGCGTGGTCGAGGCCTATCTGGGGGAGGAGGGCGCGGCGTGAGCCTGCTGGAGCTTCGGGGCGTGGACGTCTCGTACGGCGACCTCCCCGCCCTGCGCGGCGTGTCCCTGGCCATCGAGGAGGGTGAGATCCTCACCGTCGTCGGCGCTAACGGCGCCGGCAAGACGACCATGCTTCGGACCATCTCGGGCCTTCTGCGCGCCCGAGCGGGCGAGATCCTGCTCGACGGCCGGCGCATCGACCGGCTGCCGAGCCACGGCGTGGTGGCCGGCGGGGTGGTGCAGGTGCCGGAGGGCCGGAAGATCTTCCCGAGCCTGTCGGTACGGGAGAACCTCGAGCTGGGCTCGTACGCGCGCCGGGCGCGGCCGCATCGCGCGGAGAGCCTGGCCCGCGTGTTCCAGCTCTTCCCCATCCTCGCCGAGCGCGCGCGCCAGGCCGCGGGCACCATGTCGGGCGGGCAGCAGCAGATGCTCGCCATCGCCCGTGCCCTCATGGCGCGGCCGCGGCTCCTGATGCTCGACGAGCCGTCGCTCGGGCTGGCGCCGCTGGTGGTGCAGGAGATCTTCCGCACCATCGCCGCCATCAATCGCGCCGGCACCACCGTGCTCCTGGTGGAGCAGAATACCCGGCAGGCGCTGGCGCTGGCCCGCCGGGGGTATGTCCTGGAAAATGGCCGCGTGGTCCTGGAGGGCAGCGGCCCCGAGCTGCTCGGCAACGAGCACGTCAAGCGCGCGTATCTCGGCATGTAGCAGTCACGTCCTTCGGACGGTGAGGAGGCAGCCATGGCACTGGATCTCGTGATTCGCGGCGGACAGGTCATCACTCCTGGCGGCGTGGGCTCGTGGGACATCGGGATCGAAGGGGAGGTCATCGTCGCCGTCGCCGCGCCCGGGACGCTTCCCACCGGCTCGGCGCGGGTCATCGACGCCACCGGCAAGGTCGTCACGCCGGGCGGCGTGGAGCCCCACGCGCATCTCGCCCACTCGATCATGTCGCACCCCGAGGAGCCGTCGGAGACGCTCGGGCCCGAGGAGGACACCAAGGGCATGGCGTGCGGCGGCACCACCACTCACATCGACTTCGCCTACGTGCGCCCCGACGCGGGCGACGTGATGCCGGTGGTGGAGCGGCGAGCCGCGCGGTGGAAAGGCAACTCCCACGTGGACTACACCTTCCACATCACCCTGGCCGGCGCCCTTCCGCTGCGCATCTTCGAGCAGCTTCCCGAGGCGATACAGCAGGGCTTCCCGTCCTTCAAGGTCTTCACCACGAACGTGCTGCCGCCCCATCCCAAGCGCTCGGGCAATCGCATCGACTTCGGCCGCATCCACCACGCCATGGAGATCGTGGCGCCGGCGGGCGGGCTCATGGTCGTGCACGGCGAGGACGAGGACCTCGTCCAGTTCAACTACGAGCGGTTCCGCGAGGAGAAGCGCATGGAGGGGACCAACCTCCACCTGGTGCACACCAAGCTCTCCGAGCAGCTGGCCTTCCGCCGCACGATCGCGCTGGCCCGGGCCGCCGGCGTCGGCGTCTACTTCGTCCACGCGTCCGCCAAGGAAGGCGTGGACGCGGTGGCGGAGGCGCGAGCGCACGGGCTGCCCATCTACGCGGAGACCCTTCACCAGTACGCCTGCTTCAACGCCGAGTACTACAAGACGCCGCGCGGGTTCTGCTCGCACACGTATCCGTCGCTCAAATTCCCCGAGGATCAGCAGGCGCTGTGGGACGGGCTCGTCAACGACGCGGTGTCCACCCTGGCCACCGACGAGTATCCGACCAACCTCGAGCTCAAGCTCAAGGGGCAGACCATCGAGGACGTGACCGGCGGCAATCTCGGCGCCGAGGCGCGCCTGGGCATCGCGTGGACGGAAGGCGTGGGCAAGCGCGGCATGACGCTCGAGCGCTTCGCCGCCATCACCGCGACCAATGCCGCCCGGATCATGGGCCTCTACCCGAAGAAGGGCGTGCTCGCCCCCGGCAGTGACGCCGACATCGTGCTCATGGACCCGACGATCCGGAAGACCCTGACCAAGGACGACTTCCACGTCTCCGACTACAGCCCCTGGGAAGGCTGGCCGATCACCGGCTGGCCGGTCCTGACCATCCTGCGCGGTAAGGTCATCGCCGACCGCGGGAAACTACTGGGCTCCACCTCCGACGGGCGCCTGCTCACGAGAAAGATCGACAACGCGATCCTGGCCAGGCCGGCCGTCTAGGGCTCCGCGTCCTAGGCGAAGGGGTCGTCGTCCTCCCGGTCGTGCCAGACGTATTCCATGTTCCTGGCCGCGGCCAGCGCGGTGTCGCGCCCGTGGAGGCGGGCGATGAGGGCGAGGGTCATGTCGATGCCGGCGGAGACGCCGGAGGAGGTGACGAGGTTGCCGTCGTCGACCCAGCGGGCTTTGCGCCGCCAGAGGACCTTGGGGCCCTGTGAGAGCACCCAGTCCCAGGCGATCTTGTTGCTGGTGGCGGGGCGGCCATCCATGAGGCCGGTGCGGGCGAGGAGCGCCGAGCCCGTGCACACCGTGGTGGTGATGGGCGCGCGTCGGCTGATCGCGCCCAGCTTGGCGAGAAAGGCCTCGTCGCTCACGGCCCGACGGGTCCCGAAGCCGCCCGGCACCACCAGCACGTCGATGTCGGGGGCATCCGCGAACGAGTAGTCGGCGTGGGTGGACGGCCCCTCGCCGCTCGGGATGGGGCCGATGCGATCCGCCACGGTGAAGACCTGGAAGAAGCGGTGCGGCGTCCCGTCCGGCTTCATGACGCGGGTGGCGCCGAAGGCCTGCACGGGGCCGTAGACGTCCAGCACGGTGAAGCCGTCGAAGAGCACCACCGCGACGCGCTTGACCGAGGGCAGCTGGCTCATGCCGCTGCCTCCGCTCTCCGGGCGAACGCGCGCATCGCGCCCTCGAGCACCTCGGGCGGCGCGGTGGTGGGTGATCCCGCACGAAACGGCGGATCCGGGTCGTATTCGATCATGAGCTGAATGACCTGCGCCATCGATTCGCCCGTGATGAGCGCGGCGAGGCGGAGGGCCATGTCGATGCCGGCGGAGACGCCGGCCGCGGTGACGACCTTGCCGTCCCGAATCACGCGTTGGGCAACGGGCTCGGCTCCGAAGGCGCGCAGGGCCTCGCGTGCCGCCCAGTGCGTGGTGGCGCGGAGCCCACGCAAGAGCCCCGCCGCGCCCAGCACGAGCGCCCCCGTGCACACGGAGGTGGTCCACGTGGTCGTGGGGTGGGCCGCCCGCAGCCACTCCAGCACGCGGGCGTCCGCCATCACCGGCTGCATGTTGATTCCGCCCGGAACGAGCACGATGTCGGGGCGCGGGACGTCGGCCAGGGCATGCTCGGCGACGAGCGGCACCTCCGCGTCGGTGCGCTTGGGCCCCGGCGTGCTCGCCACGGTGCGAACGGTGGCGCCGGGAAGGGCGGACAGGACCTGGATGGGGCCGATCGCGTCGAGCGCGGTCATGCCGTCGAAGAGCAGAAGGGCGATCTGCATGGGTCGGGCCTCACGAGCGCCCCGCAAACGGGCGCGGTAGTGACGGGCGTGACGCGGAACGTGCGCCGGAACGCCTGGTGCATGGTCTCGACGGTGCCGAAGCCGGTGTGACGTGCCGCATATCCGGAGAGTGCTCCCGCTCCGGGCTGGCCGCAACGCCAAAGGCATGACGAATCCGGCCCTCCCCCGGCGCGGCCGCCGGGGTCCCCGCCCGCCGCCGGCTGGGGTAACATGGCCCCGCCATGGCCGAGGCTCCCCGCGCACACGATCATGGATCCGCTCGCCTCGCCTCCGGCTCGCCGGACTATGCCCATCAGTTCAACCCGCCGTGGACCCTCGACCCCGCCCGGGTGGCGCTGGTCGTGGTGGACATGCAGTACGCCAGCGCCTCCCGCCGCGAGGGGCTCGGGCGCCTCCTGAAGGACCGCGACCAGGAAGCCTCCGGCGCGTACCGCTTCGAGCGGATCGAGTGCGTGGTGGTCCCCACCATCCAGCGCCTGCTCGCCTTCTTCCGCGAGCGCAGCCTCCGCGTGGTCTATCTCACGGTGGGCTCGGAGATGCCGGACTTCAGCGATCTCCTCCCGCACATGCGGCCCTTCGCGGAGCAGATCGGCAACACCGCGGGGCGGCGGGAGCACGAGATCCTGGACGATCTCGCCCCCGCCGCGGGCGAGCCGGTGCTGAACAAGACCACCATGAGCGCCTTCCACTCCTCCGGCTTCGAGCGCCTCATGCGCGCCTGGGGCGTGGACCAGCTCTGCTTCACCGGCGTGTCGACCAACTCCTGCGTCGAGGGCACCGCGCGCGACGCCGCCGATCGCGGCTTTCAGGCGCTGCTCGTGGAAGACGGATGCGGCGCAGCGAGCGCGCGCCTGCACGAGGCCACCTGCGAGAACTTCGCGCGGCTGCTCGGGCGCGTGGCGCGGAGCGAGGATGTCCGCGCCGAGCTGGACGGCGCCCGGTAACCACCGCCTGCTTTCTCTACCCCGGGAGGGCTTCCATGGCCGGTAAGCTGTTCGAGGAGCTCGCGCTGGGGCAGGTGTTCCAGCACCAGCCGGGGCGCACGGTGACCGAGGCCGACAACATCTGGTTCTCCTGCCTCACCATGAATCCGCAGCCCCTCCACGTGGATTTCCACGCCGCCCAGAAGGCCGAGTTCGGCAAGCCCCTGGTGAACAGCCTCTTCACCCTGGGCGTCGCGGTGGGGCTCTCGGTGGGCGACACCACGCTGGGCACCACTGTCGGCAACCTCGGCTTCGAGAAGGTGGAGTTCCCCAAGCCGGTGTTCCACGGCGACACCATCTACTCCGAGACCGAGGTGGTGGAGAAGCGCGAGTCGCGCTCGCGCCCCGAGTGGGGCATCGTGATCTTCGAGCACCGCGCGAAGAACCAGCACGGCGACCTGGTGATGCGCTGCCGGCGCGCCGCGATGATGCGGCGGCGCGGCTGATGGCGGAGACCGGCCTCCGGCGGTCGCTCCATTTCGTGCCCGGCGGCAACGAGCGCATGATCGCGAAGGCGCTCACCCTGCCCGCCGACGGGCTCATCCTCGACCTCGAGGACGCGGTGGCGCCCGAGCGCAAGGCGGCGACCCGGCCCGTGGTGCGCGGGTGGCTGGAGCGCCTGGACTTCGGGGGCCGCGAACGCTGGGTGCGGATGAACCCCATCTATTCCGAGCACGGCGCGGCCGATCTGGAGGAGACCATCGCGGGCCGGCCCGACGGCTACGTGGTGCCGAAGCCGCGGCACGCCGGCGACATCCGGGAGATCGCCCAGGCGCTCGACAAGCTCGAGCAGCGCCATGGGATCGCCCACGGCGCCACCCGCCTGGTCCTCATCGCCACCGAGACGCCGGAGGGCCTGCTCAACATCCGGGAGGTCGCGGCCGCGAGCCCGCGTATCGTCACCGTGTCCTGGGGGGTAGAGGATCTCTCCGCGGCGATGGGGCTGCCCCGCACGCGCGACGCCGAGGGCCGCTACCTCGACATCCCGCGCTACGCCCGGGTGATGTGCGCGGTGGCGGCGGCGGCGGCCGGGGTGGAGGCGATGGACACCGTCTTCACCAACATCGGGGACCTCGAGGGGCTCCGCCGGGAGTGCGAGGAAGGGGTGGCGATGGGCTTCACGGGGAAGATATCGATCCATCCCTCGCAAATCGAGGTGATACACTCCGTGTTCACACCGTCCCGCGCCGACGCCGAGGACGCTGCCGCGCTGGTGTCGGCTTTCGAGGAGCACGCGCGCCGCGGGGCGGGAGCCTTCGCCTGGAAGGGACAGATGATGGACATGCCGCATCTCACGAGGGCGCGGAAGATCCTCGCGCGGGCACGCCAGGCCAGGGTGATCTGAGTGCCGGGCCGGCGCGCCCTCGCCCTCACCGCACTCGTCCTCGCCTGCGCCGCCGTCTTCACCCTTCCCGTGGGCCGCCGGCCCCTCTACAACCAGGACGAGGTGCGCTACGCCATCCTCGCGCGGGAGGTGGCTGAGCACGGGCACTGGTTCCTCCCCCGCGTGCGCGACGAGGTCTATCTCAACAAGCCGCCGCTCTTCTTCTGGACGGTGGCGCTGGTCTCGCTGCCCGCCGGCCGGGTCTCCGACGTGACCGCGCCCCTCGTCTCCGTCGCCGCCGCGCTCGCCGGGGTACTGGGGGTGTTCGCCATCGGCCGCCGGCTCTGGGGCTTCCACGCGGGCTTTGCCGCCGCCGCCGTGCTCGCCGCCATGCCGTTCTACTTCTTCATGTCGCATCAGGTCCTCACGGACATGATGGTGACGGCCTGGCTCGTCTGGGCGCTTCACTTCTATCTGCGGCTCGCCGCATCCCCCCAGGATGGCCGCGCCTGGTGGGGCTTCTACCTCTGCACCGCGGGCGCCCTCTCCAGCAAGGGGCCGGTGGCCCTCCTCGCCCTCGTGGCCGCCGTGGCGGCGAGCCTCGCCGCCGAGGGCCGCGCCGGCCTTCGCACGCTGCGCGTGCCGGCCGGGGTCGGTCTGATGGCCCTCACCACGCTGCCGTGGCTGGTGCCGTACGCGCTCCAGTCGGAGAAGAGCTACACGCGGTCGGTGCTCCTCACCGACTATCTCGCCTGGTACTTCCGCGCCGAGGCGGATTCGCGGGTGGATGCGGTCTTCGCGTACCTCGCGGGCTTCCTCCCCTGGGCCCTGCTGCTGCCGCTACTGGCCGTCTGGTGGTGGCGGGATCCCGACGCCCGGCGCCGCCGCCTGCTCGCGTGGACGGGTGTCTTCGTGGCCGCGGTGTTGCTGTCGGGCACCCAGCGTTCGCGCTACTTCCTGCCCGCCTTGCCCCCGCTCGCGCTCCTCCTCGCGGAGTTCTTCGTGCGCGCGCCCGCCGCGTTCGGGCCCCGGGGGCGCCGGCTCCTGCTCGGGCTGAGCGGGACATTTCTGGGCCTGGCACTGGTGGCGAGCGTCGCCATGCTCCTGGCGCCGGCCGGGCTCGACGCCCGGGGCGGCGACTGGGTGTACCTCCCCGCGACCACGCTCGAGCGCGCGCTCATGGGCGCCTTCCTCGTCGCGGGCGCCGTCGCCGCCCTCGTCCTCGTCCGGCGCGGGCGCGGCGGCGTCGCCCTCGTCACGTGCTGGGCCCTGGCCCTCATCGCCGTGCTGGGGCTCGAGGGCATCAGCTATCCCGCGCGCTACGCCGAGTGGTACGGCGTGCGGAGCTTTGCGGAGAAGGTCCGCAAGGCGCCGCTCTCGGAGGCGGCGCTCGTCGCCTATCCCGACGCCAACCTCGCCTTCGACTTCTACCTCCGGCGATCCATCCGCGAGATGCCCCGCACGGATCAAGTGCTGGCGATGGTGACGCGCCCGGCGACCCCGCGGGCTCTCCTCATCCGCGAGGAGCGCTGGACGACGCTGCGCGGGGATGCCGATCCCTCCTGGCGACCCGTCGCCAGCGGCGTCGTCGGTGGTCGCCCCTTCGTCCTGCTCCGGAACCACGAGTAGCCGCCGCCCACCTGCCACTGGCCGGGTCCCATGGGTGCGCTACGGCGCGGACGACTCCTTGACACATCACTGTAAGTCTGCTAGAAAACAGCACAATTCCCCCCAGGGAAGGGTCGCACAGGAGGCTCCAATGACAATCTCGAAGCGCATCTTCTACCAAGGCGGCGCTGTCCTGACTGCGTTGATCGTCGCGCTCACGCTCGGGGCCGGAGCGGCCCGGGCGCAGGCGCCCATCAAGATCGGCGCGTCCATCTCGCTCACCGGGACCTACGCCAAGCCGGGCACGTATCAGAAGGAGGGCTATGACCTCTGTGCCCAGGAGGCCAACGACAAGGGCGGTGTGCTGGGCCGCAAGGTCGAGTTCGTCGTGTACGACGACCAGTCCACGCCGACTACCGGCGTGCGGCTCTACGAGAAGCTCATCACCGAGGACAAGGTCGACGCGGTGATGGGGCCCTACTCCTCGCCGATCTCCGAGGCGGTGGCCAACGTCACCGAGAAGTACAAGAAGGTCATGGTGGCGCCGCTGGCCGCCACCACGTCGATCTTCAAGAAGGGCCGCAAGTACGCCTTCATGGTGATCTCGCCCGCCGAGGTGTACCTGGAAGGGCTGGTCGACATGGCGGCCAAGCGCGGGCTCAAGACCATCGCCATCGTCAACGAGGACACCCTCTTCACCAAGACCTCGGCCATCGGTGTCGCGGACCTCGCGAAGAAGCGGGGCCTCCAGATCGTGCTGCAGGAGGCGTACCCCAAGGGCAACACGGACTTCTCCGCGCTCCTGACCAAGCTCAAGGCGGCCAATCCGGACGTGATCGCCGCCTCCACCTACTTCGACGACGCGGTGGCGCTGACCCGGCAGATGAAGGAGCTGAACGTCAATCCCAAGATGTACGGCGTGACGGTGGGCGGCGATCTCCCCGAGTTCTACGATCTCCTCAAGCAGAACGCCGACTACATCTACGGCGCCACCCAGTGGGAGCCGAGCCTGCCCTATCCCGGCCAGAAGGAGTTCATGGCCGCGTACCAGACGAAGTTCAAGCGCGAGCCCGCCTACCACTCGGCGGCGGGCTACGCCGGCTGCGTCATCTATCTCGAGGCGGTGAAGAAGGCGGGCAGCCTCGACGCCGACAAGGTGCGCGAGCAGCTCCTGAAGCTCGAGACCCGCACGATGTTCGGCGACTACAAGGTGGACGCCGACGGCTTCCAGCTCGCGCACAAGATGGTGATGTTCCAGTGGCAGGACGGCAAGAAGGTCACCGTGTGGCCGGACGAGCTCGCCAACGGCAAGGCGCGCTATCCCACGCCGCCGTGGAATCAACGGTAGCCGAGTGTCGTTGACCCCGTTCCAGGGGAGCGCCCGCCGGAATCCCGGCGGGCGCTCGTATGCTCGGGCCCGCGCATGACGCCGGTCATCACGCCCATCATGCTGGGGCAGGTGATCGTGTCCGGCCTGCTCGCGGGCGCCCTCTACGCCATGGTCGCGCTCGGCCTGGGCCTCATCTTCGGCGTCATGCGCGTGCTGAACGTGGCCCACGGCCCCCTTCTCATGCTGGGGGCCTACGTCACGTACTGGCTGTTCAGCACGGTGGGGCTGAACCCCTATATCTCGCTGCTCGTGTCGATGCCCGTGGTGTTCCTCATCGGCGTGGCGCTGCAGCGCTTCCTCGTCCGCCGGGTGGTGGACGCGCCCGAGCTGTCCTCGCTGCTCCTCACCTTCGGGATCTCCATCGCCCTGGTAAACCTCGCGCAGCTTGCGTTCACCTCCGATCTCCGCTCGGTGGAGTTCATCACCGGCTCCTTCCTCATCGGCCCCTTCGCCTTCTCCAAGTCGCGAGTCATCGCCTGCCTCTTCGCCGCCGGCATCACCGCGCTGGCGTTCCTGTTCCTCCAGAAGACGCGCCTGGGCAAGGCCATCCGGGCGGTGTCGCAGAGCCGCGAGGTGGCGCAGGTGTGCGGCATCAACGTTCAGCGGATCCACCTGTTCGCCTTCGGGCTGGCCTCCGCGCTGGCCGCCGCCGGCGGCACCCTCGTCACGGTGATGGTGGCGATACAGCCGGAGATGGGCGCGGTCTACACGTTCAAGTCGTTCCTCGTGATCGTGCTGGGCGGGGCGGGCAACTATCCGGGCGCGCTGCTCGGCGGCCTGCTCCTGGGGCTGGTCGAGCAGCTCGCGTCGCTGTTCCTCACCACCCAGGTCAACGAGGCGGTGGCCTACGTGCTGCTGGTGCTGGTGCTGCTGCTCCGCCCGACCGGGCTCCTCGGCGGACGGTCCACGTGAACCTGGACCTCGGCGAGGCACTGCGGCGCTGGGCCCGGTGGTTCCGTCCGGCCCTCGGCGTACTGCTCGTGATCCTGGCTCTCTATCCCCTGTGGGCCACCGGCTACGGCGTGCGCGTGCTGCTCCAGCTCTTCATGTGGATCGCGCTGGCGCAGTCCTGGAATCTCATCTCCGGCCTCACCGGCTACGTGTCCTTCGGGCACGTCGCCTTCTTCGGCATGGGCGCCTACACCGCGGGCATCCTCGTCACCAAGGGCGTGCTCTGGCCCATGGCGGCGCTGGCCGGCGGCGCCATGGCGGTGGTCCTGGCCTTCGTGATCGGCTGGCCGTGCCTGCGCCTCAAGGGGCCGTACTTCGCCATCGCCATGCTGGGGCTCAACGAGGTGCTGCGCGTGGCCGCCTCCTACTTCGAAGGGATCACCGGCGGGGGCCTCGGCTTGTCCCTGCCCACGCTCGACGCCAGCGTGCGCGTCTACTACGCCATGGGCGTCGTGGCGCTGGCGGTGACCGTGCTCACCCACGCCATCGTGACCTCACGCTTCGGCCTGCGCCTCATGACGATCCGCGAGGACGAGGTGGCGGCCGAGGCGATGGGGATCGACACGTTCCGCTACAAGATCTACGCCTTTCTCCTCTCCGCGGCGGCCCCCGGCATCGTGGGCGGTCTCGCCGCGCGCGACATGGGGTACATCGAGCCCGTGTCGGTGTTCCCCCTCGTCACCACCATCACCATGATCGTGATGGTGCTGTTCGGCGGGAAGGGGACCATCTGGGGACCGGTGCTGGGGGCGGTGATCCTCTTCGGCTTCCAGGAGCTGGTGTGGGCGCACTTCCCCCACGCG
>DATEDO010000041.1:0-12995 GCA_035281625.1 Candidatus Methylomirabilota bacterium | reverse complement strand
GCCGAGCGCGAGCCCGATCGCGTGTTCGCGCTCCGCCGCCGGCTCGAGGAGTATCGCGGGCGGCTCGACGAGGTGGGCATCACCAGCGAGCAGCTCGGGCAGCCCTACACCGTGGGGCTCGTGAGCCGCTACGTGGCCGAGAATCTCGCCTGGCTCGCGCTCGGGCTGCCGCTGGCGGTGTGGGGCATGCTCTGTCACCTCGTCCCCTACTGGCTCACCGCGCTCGCGGTGCCGCTGATCGGGGGCACCGAGGAAGAGGAGGCGACGGACAAGATGGCGGCCGGCGCCGTGCTCTATCCCCTCTGCTGGGCGATGGAAGGCTGGCTGATCTGGCGCTTCCTGGGGCCGCGCGTGGCCGTCGTCTTCGCCGTGCTCTTGATCCCCTCCGGCCTGCTCGCGCTCGCCTGGCGCGAGCGCCTCGATCGCGTGGCGCGCCAGGCCCGTGCCTTCTTCCGCTTCCTGGGCGAGCGCGATCTTCACCGGAAGCTGATGGCGGAGCGGCGCGCGCTCGTGGACGAGGTGCGCGTCCTCGCCGCCCGGATCCCCGGGCCGGCCGCGCCGGGAGGGCCACGTGGCGCCTGAGGCCGGGTGGCGCCGGCGCCCCGGCGTCGTCCTGGGCGCGCTGACCGCCCTCAATGGCCTGAACTATCTCGATCGCTACGTCGCCGCGGCGACCCTCACCCTGATCCTCACCGATCTACGCATTTCGGACTCCCAGGGCGGGCTGCTCCAGTCCATCTTCATCGTGACCTATGCCCTGGCCTGCCCGCTGGCGGGGGCGCTCGGCGATCGCCTGAACCGGATGGCGCTGGCCGCGATCGGGATCTTCGTCTGGAGCGTCGCCACCGTCGGCTCGGGCCTCGCCACCACCTACATGCTTCTCGTGCTCGCCCGCGCGCTCACCGGCGTGGGCGAGGCGGGCTACGGCGTGGTCACGCCGCCGCTGCTCTCGGATTGCTATCCGCCCGAGCGGCGCGCGCGGGCCATGGGCATCTTCTACGCGGCCATCCCGGTGGGCTCGGCGCTGGGCTACATCGTGGGCGGCGTGATCGGCGAGCACTACGGCTGGCGGAACGCGTTCTTCGTGGCGGGCGCGCCCGGGGTGGCGCTGGCGTTCCTGCTCCTCCTGCTTCCCGAGCCGCGCCGCGGGACCTACGACGCGGGACCCGCCCGCCCGGCGGGCGGGCCCGGCACGTTCTTCCGCGCGCTCGGCGCGCGCCCGAGCTACTGGGTGAACACGGTCTCGCAGATCATCTACACCTTCGCCATGGGTGGGCTCGCCACCTGGGCTCCGGCCTACTTCGTGCGCGAGCGCGGCATCCCGCTCGCCGTCGCCACCTCGACGTTCGGCCTGCTCCTGGTCGTCGCCGGCTTCCTGGGCACGCTGCTCGGCGGCCGGCTCGCCCAGACCTTCGCGCGCCGCTGGCCGGGCGCGGACTTCGTCGTGTCCGGCTGGACGCTGACCGTCTCCATCGTGTTCACCCTCTTCGCCATCCTCTCACCGGATCCCCTGGTGTTCTGGCCGGCCATGTTCGTGATGCTGCTCCTGCTCTTCATCAACATCGGCCCCCTGAACGCGGCCATGGCGAATGTGCTGCCGGCGGAAGTGCGCGCCCGCGGCTTCGCCCTCACCACCATGCTGATTCACCTGCTGGGTGACGCCATATCGCCGTGGCTGATCGGCGTGGCGTCGGACCGGATGGGCCTGAAGATCCCCGTGCTGGTGACCGGCTGCCTGCTCTGCGCCTCCGGCCTCGTCCTGCTCGCCGGCCGCAGGACCCTGGTGAACGACATGGAACGCATGGGCCCCCAGCCCGCGGGGGCGACGTCCGCAATCAGCGCGCACTAACCGGGCGACGCCCGGCTGCTCAGCGCGCGACGGTCCGGTCCCAGATCTCCACGATCTTCGCGTTCCCCGCCGCGTCGCCGATGGACACGCGGAGATGACCCGGGAAGCCGATCCCCGCGCCATCACGCACGAGGATGCCGCCCTTCATCAAGGCCTGGCGCAGCGCGCCGGCCTGGTCTCCCACCTTCACGAGCAGGAAGTTCGCCTGGGAGTCGGGCACGGTGGCGCCGCGTCGGCGCAGCGCCTCGGCGAGGCGCGGGCGCTCGGCGAGGACGAGGGCGCGCGTGCGCTCGAGGTGCGCGCGGTCCTCCAGCGCGGTCACCGCCGCCACCTGGGCCAGGCGATTCACGTTGTAGGGAGCGCGGAGGCGATTGAGCCGGTCGATCACCTCGGGGCGCGCGATGGCGTAGCCCACGCGTAGCCCCGCGAGCCCCGCGATCTTCGAGAAGGTGCGGAGCGAGATCACGTGCCCGAACTCGCGGATGAGGGCCACGCCGTCCGGCGTCTCCGGATCGTCGCAGAAGTCCCGATAGGCCTCGTCCACGACGACCAGCGGGGCGTCCGCGCCGAGCGACGCGATCAGGCCGCGCAGCGGGCCGCGCCGGACCAAGGTGGACGCGGGATTGTGGGGCGTGCAGACGAACAGGGCCTTGGTCCGCGCGGTGACGCGCCGGCGCATGTCGTCCAGATCGGTGTCGTAGCCGCGGAGCGGGCTCGCCACCGGGGTGGCCCCGGCGAGCAGCGCCTCGATGCTGTAGGGCTCGAAGGCCGGCTGCGGCAGCACCACCTCGTCGCCGGGCTCGAACGCGGCCCGGCCGATGAACGAGATGAGCTCGTCGGCGCCATTGCCCATGATCAGCCACGAGGGATCGACCCCCACCCAGGCGCCCAGCGCCTTGCGGAGCGCCGAGGAGCCGCCGTCCGGGTAGAGGTGGGCGCGCGCCGCCTCCGCCCGCAGGGCCTCCACCACCTTCGGGGAGGGCCCGAGGGGGTTCTCGTTGGCCGAGAGCCGCAGCACCGAGGGCAAACCGAGCTCCCGCTGCACCTCCTCGAGCGGAGGACCGGCCTCGTATGGAGTGACCCGATCGAGGGCATCGCGCCAGATTTTTCGCATGGCCGGGCCATTGTATACGCGCGGCGAAGTCCGCGCCACGTTTGACAGGATCGTCTCTGGCCATGTAACGTTTCGTCATGTCAGCCGAGCTGTTCCGCCAGCTCCGCCGGGTGGAGGCCCAGGCCGAGAAGGGGTTCGATGGGCAGCCAGCCGAGCGGGCGGAGCGGAAGCGGCGGCTGCGCCTGGAGCTCCTCCGGCAGCACCTGTCGTCGAACGTCAACTTCCTCCGGGCCGCGCACCTGGGCGGCGCCTCGGGCCAGCAGTCCGTACAGGCCTATGCCGCCTTCATGGACGGCTTTCTGGTCACCCTCTTCCGCCTCGCCCTGGACGACGCCCGGCGCGAGGGCACGCTCCCCACCCCCCTCGTGCTGGTGGCGCTGGGTGGCTACGGCCGGGGGGAGCTCCATCCCCTGTCGGATCTGGATCTGCTCCTCCTCCACGATCTGCGCGAGGGCGAGATGGTGCCCTTCGTGCAGCGGGTCACCCAGGGACTCCTCTACACGCTCTGGGATCTCGGCCTCCAGGTGGGCCATGCCGTGCGCAGCCTGCCCGATTGCGTGGCGATGGCCCGCACCGACTTCACGAGCCGCACGTCCATGCAGCAGGCGCGCTACCTGGTGGGGGACCGTCGGCTCTTCAACCGGTTCCGGAAAGTTCTCTCCGAGAACGTCTACCGGAAGGACTTCGCCCAGTTCCTGGAGACGGCGCTCGCCGAGCGCGATCAGCGCTACCGGAAGTTCGGCGGCTCCCCCTACATGGGCGAGCCCAATGTGAAGGAGTCGGCCGGCGGCCTGCGCGACATCCATACCGCCATGTGGCTGGCCTCCACCAAGTTCGGCACGCGCACCCTGCTCGAGCTCAAGGACAAGCGGCTCATCACCGAGCGCGAGCAGCGCCTGGCCGACGCCGCGCTGACCTTCCTCTGGCGCGTGCGCAACGAGCTGCACTTCATCTCCGGGCACAAGAACGACGTGCTCGGGCGCGAGATCCAGCCGCAGATCGCCAAGAACTTCGGCTACGTGGGCGACGACATGTCGCTGGCGGTGGAGAAGTTCATGCGCGACTACTATCTCCACGCGCGCGTGATCCACCGCGTGTCCAAGCGGCTCATCGCGCGCTGCCGGGAGACCTTGTCCCGCTCACGGCCCGTGCAGCGGCGGCTGCGCCAGGAGGCCCTCGCCGACGGCCTCTACGTGCTGGACGGCCAGCTCCACCTGGTGGAGCCCGACGGGCGGGCCTTCCGCGAGGACCCGACCCGGCTGATGAAGGTGTTCTGGCACTCCCATCGGCTCGGGCTCGAGCTGGGCGTGGACGTGGAGCGGGCGGTCGAGGACGGGCTCGACCTGGTCGACGAGAGCTTCCAGCGCTCTCCCGAGGTGCGCGACCTCTTCCTCGCCATCTGCCGCAACTGGGGCCGCACCGCGCAGACCCTGGGCGAGATGCACGAGCTGGGCTTGCTGGGCCGCTATCTCCCGGAGTGGGGCGCCCTCACCTGCCTGGTGCAGTACGACGTCTACCACCGGTTCACCGCCGACCAGCACTCCCTGCTCGCGGTGGAGAACCTCGAGGCGCTCGCGCCCGGGATGTCAGCGGAGTCGGAGGGGATCACCGAGGTCCTGAACGAGCTGGCCCGCCCTGACCTCCTGATGCTGGGCATGCTCCTGCATGACATCGGCAAGGGGAAGGGCCACGGCCACGTCGCCAAGGGCATCCCGCTCATCCAGGAGCTGACGTCACGCATCGGTCTCCCGCGCGAGGACGCCGAGGCGGTGATCTTGCTGGTCGCGCATCACCTCACGCTGTCCCACATGGCCCAGCGCCGGGATATCGACGATCCGAAGACGGTGGCCTCGCTTGCCGAGGTGGTGATCACGCCGGAGCGTCTCCGCATGCTCTACCTCCTCACCTTCGCCGACATGCGCGCGGTGGGGCCGGGGGTGATGACGGGCTGGATGGCCCGCATCCTTTGGGAGCTGTTCGTGCGCACGATGTCGCGGCTCACCGGCGGCAAGCTCGAGCGTCCCAGCCGCGACAAGATCGCCGAGCGCGTGGCGGACGAGATTGGCGAGGTGAGCCGCGCCGAGCGGCGAGCCGAGCGGATACACGATGAGGGCCGAGCGGAGCGAGGCATGGGCGGGGCGCGCGGGGGGGTGGTGGCCCACCTCGCGATGATGGCCGATCGTTACCTGGTCACCACGTCGGCGCAGCGTATCGCCGCGCACCTCCGTCTCGTGGAGCGGCTGGAGGAGGACGTGGTGGCGACCGAGCTGTTCCACCACCGCGACCTCGACTCCTCCGAGCTGGTGGTGGTCACCAAGGACGTCCCCGGCCTGTTCGCCCTCATCGCGGGCACGCTGGCCGCCGAGGGCATCAACATCCTCTCCGCCCAGATCCATACCCGCGCGGACGGGATCGCCATCGACACCTTCCAGGTCAACGACCCCTTCGGCGAGGCGGTGACCGAGGATGCCCGCTGGCGGCGCACGCTGGGCGCGCTGCGCCGGGTGCTGGTGGGCGAGCAGACCGTGGAGGATCTCATCGCGGCGCGGCGTAGCGGTCGGCCCGCTCCGACGACGGTGGCGGGGCCGCCCAAGATCACGGTGGACAACCAGCTCTCCGACAGCCACACCGTGGTCGAGGTGAAGTGTCCGGACCGGGTCGGACTCCTCTACCTGATCACCCGTACCTTCCAGACCCTCGGCCTCGACATCGGTAGCGCGCGCATCGCCACCGAGATCGAGCAGGCCTACGACACGTTCTACGTGACGGATCATCAGGGGCGCCGGCTCGAGGACGCGGCCCAGATGGACCGGCTTCGCGACGCGCTCGAAGATGCTCTCCTCAAGCCGCTTTAAGCTGCCCGTACAGCGCGCGGCCGATCCCGTCGCCCGGCTGCTCTTCCGAGCCCGCGTGCGACCCAATCACCTCACCGTGGCCGGCCTCGGCGTGTCCTGTCTCGCCGCCTGGGCCTTCGCGGGCGGCCACCTCCGCACCGGCGCGGCGCTGCTCGCGGTGGCCGGCCTCTTCGACCTCTTCGACGGCTGCCTGGCCCGCATGGCCGGGCAGGTGACGGAGTTCGGCGCCTTCCTGGACTCCGTGGTGGACCGCTACTCCGACCTCGTGGTGCTGCTGGGCCTGGTGGTCTATTGCCAGCGGGTCGGTGAGTGGACCCTGTGCCTCTTCACCATGGCCACCCTGATCGGCACGGTGATGGTGTCCTACACCAAGGCCCGCGCCCAGTCGATCGGCATCGCCTGCGAGATCGGGCTCATGGAGCGGCCGGAGCGGCTCATCGTGCTGATCGCGGGGGCGGCGTTCCACCTGGTGACCCCGGCCATGGCGGTGCTGGCCGTGCTCACCCACCTCACCGCGCTCCAGCGCATCTTCTACACGCGGCGCGTCGCGCGAAGCGTGGAGCGGGCGCCGACCCTCCGGTAGACTCGACGTATGTGGCGGTGGCTCCGTGTCGGACTCCTCATCGTCACCCTCGCCGCGCCGGCGGTCGCCTCGCAGGGCGCCGCGCCTCCCCTGGCCGCGGCCATCGCGGCGCAGCGCGCCAGCGACTATCCCACCGCGGCCCGGCTCTTCCGCGAGGCCGCCTCGGTGCCGAGCCCCATCCCCGAGTACGCGCTGTATCTCCAGGCCGATGCGCTTTCCCGCATGGGCGATGGCGCGGCCGCCGAGGTGGCCGCCCAGGCGGTGGAGCAGGCGGGCGACGGACCGCTGCTGGGCCCGGCGCTGCTGCTCGCCGCCCGCGAGGCCGCGCGGGCGGGGGAGACGGGGCCCGCCATCGCGTTCTATCGCCGGTTCCTGGACCGGTTCCCCGAGCACTGGGAGAGCGCGGGCGCGCGCTTCGGCCTCGCCGAGGCCCTGGAGGCGACGGGCCAGACCGAGGAAGCGCTGCGCTTGTTCCGCAGCGTCTGGCTCACCGCGCCGCTGTCGTTCGCGGCCCCCGCCGCGCGTGACCGGGAGCGGGCGCTCGCCGATCGCGGAGTACCGGCGCCGCCGGTCACCGCGCGCCAGCGAGTGGACCGGGCGGAGCGGCTCCTCGCGGGGGGCCAGGCCACCCAGGCGCGGCAGGAGATGGAGGCGCTGATTGGGGAGGGGGTCTCGGGCGATCCCCTGCTGCGGGCGCTCCGCGTGGTGTCCGAGGGTTATCGCCGCACCGGCAAGCCCGACGACGCGCTCCGTACCGTGGACCGCGCCATCGCGGTCGCCCCCGGCGAGCGCCGCGCCACCTGGCTCCTGGAGCGCGCCCGCCTGCAGCAGCCCCGGGGCGCGGCCACCGCCCTCGTCACGCTGGACCGCCTGGTGCGCGACCATCCCCGGAGCAGCGAGGCGAGCGACGCGCTGTTCCTCCGGGCGCAGCTCCTGGAATCGCTCAATCAGCCGGTGGAGGCGGAGGCCACCTACACCCGGCTGGTGATCGAGTACCCGGACGACGACGACGCGGGCCGCGGGCTCTGGCGGCTGGGCTGGCTCGCGTGGTTCCGCCGCGACTACGACGTGGCGGCGGCGCGCTGGGCCCGTCTTGCCAATCTGCCCGGCGGTCAGGCCTATCGCGAGAACGCCACGTACTGGATCGGGCGCGCCTACGAGGAGCGGGGCGACGTCGATGGCGCGACGCGCCAGTGGGCCGAGGCGGTGAGCCATCAGCCGCGGGGCTATTTCGGCATCCTCGCGACGACCCGGCTCACCCGGCGCGGGCTGGGCTTGCCCCCGCCGCGCGAGCCGCGCGCGCCGCTGGCGCTACCCGACGACGTCCTGACCGTGCTGCGCGACGAGCCGCGCGTCAGCAAGGCGGAGACCCTGCGCGGCCTCGGGCTGGGGGCGTGGGCGGACGCCGAGCTGGAGGACGTGGCCCGCCGCTCCGCGGGCGAGGCGCCGCGCCTCTATGCCGTCTCGGCGGCCTTCGCCCAGGACGCGCGCCATCACCAGGCGCTCCGCATCCTGCGCCGCGACTTCGTCCCCTACGCGCGGGCGGGCTACGCCTGGCTGCCGCGCGCTTTCTGGGAGATGTTCTACCCGCTGGGGTGGCGCGCCGAGGTGGCGAGCGCGGCCAGGCGCGCGGGCATCGACCCCTATCTCGTCTCGGCGGTGGTGCGGGAGGAGTCGTCGTACAACCCGCTGGCGCGCTCCCGCGTGGGGGCGCGCGGCCTCATGCAGCTCATGCCGGACACCGCGCGACCGATGGCGCGGGTGCGGGGTCTGGCGTTCCAGGACGGTGAGCTGCTCGACGATCCCGCCGCCAACATCGAGCTGGGCTCGGCCTATCTCGGGGGCCTCGTCCGTGACTTCGGCGACGCGCGGCTGGCCGTCGCCGCCTACAATGCGGGCCCCACGCGGGTGCGCGAGTGGTGGAGCACGCGCAAGTCCGACGACCTCGAGGTGTGGGTGGAGCAGATCCCCTACAACGAGACCCGCAACTTCGTCCGGCGCGTCATGATCGGCTGGGAGGAGTATCGCCGGCTCTATGCCAGTGAGGCACGGTGATGCGGCGCGCGGGCTACTGGCGCCGCGCCGCCGCCGGCCTCCTCGACACCGCGCTGGGCCTGGCCCTCTGGCTGCTCTGCGTGATGTGGCTGATCCTCGGCGTGTGGGCGCTGCGGGGCCGCCTGCCCAGCGAGCTGCCGGGCGTGCTCCTCCTCTACGCCGCGGCCGTCGGGCTTGCGATGGGGCTCCACCTCATCTATCACGTCGTGCTGCTGGGAGGATGCGGCCAGACATTGGGGCGCATGGCGCTCGGCATCGCGGTGGTGCGGATGGACGGTGCGGTGCCCGGCTACGGGCGGGCGCTGCTGCGCTCGGTGGGCAACACGATCGTGCTGCTCACCCTCGGCCTCGCCGCCATCGTCGCCCTCTTCGTGGGCCGTGGGCGCGACATGGCCGACCTGGTGTCAGGGACGCGCGTCGTGCGCGTCCGCTGACCCCTTCGCGCGCCTCCTCATTCCATCGCGACCAGCGGCACCTTGAGCGTGCGCTTCTCGCCCCGGCGCATGACGGTCAACTCGACGACCGCGCCGACCCCCTGCTGCTCGAAGACGTAGAGCAGATCGTCGAACGTCTGGACGCGCTTGCCGTTGACGGCCACGATCTGGTCGCCCACGAGGGCCCCGCCGCCGCGGCCGCGCCGAAGGCCTTCCAGGCCCGATCTGGCGGCGGGGCTGCCGGGGATCACGTCCTGGACGACCACGCCGTCGAGCCGGTTGCGTTGCGCCATCGACTCGGGCAGCGCGACGATCCCGATACCGGGGACGATCGGCCGACGGTGCGCGATGAGCTGGGGGACGAGGCGCTTCACGACATCGACCGGAATCGCAAAGCCGATGCCGGCCCACGCGCCGCTCGGACTGTAGATCGCGCTGTTGACGCCGATGAGGCGGCCGCTGGAATCGAGGAGAGGCCCGCCCGAGTTGCCGGGGTTGATGGCCGCGTCCGTCTGGATGACATCGTAGATCCTTCGCCCACCGGGCGATCTGAGCTCGCGGCCGACCGCGCTGACCACGCCGACCGTGAGCGAGTGGTCGAGCCCGAACGGGTTGCCGACGGCGAGGACGGTTTGCCCCACAAGGAGGCGCTCGGAAGCTCCGAGCGGAAGCGGCACGAGCTTGCCGGCCGGCGCGGCGACCTTCAGCACGGCCAGGTCCTTGTTCGCCGCGTGCCCCACGAGGGTGGCGGGGTACTCGGATTGGTCGGCAAGACGCACCTTGAAGGTGGCGCCGCCGTCGATGACGTGGAAGTTGGTGACGATGTGGCCGTTCGTGTCCCAGACAAACCCGCTGCCGGTGCCCTGCTGGATCTTCAGGACGTCGAAGGAAAGAAGGTCCTGGCGCAGGGCGAGGTTGGCGACGTGGACGACCGAGGCGGAGGCTTGCCGGAAGATCTGGACCGTACGGCGCTCGTCGGCGGTCAGCTCCTGCGCGCCCTCCTCGGTGGCCGCCGCCGCCGGCCTTGGATCGGGCTCGGTCCGAGTCGCCACGGCCGGCGCGGGAGCGAACAGTGTTCCGAGCGCGGGCGACGGAATCGCCGACGCGCCCAGCCCGTACCCGAACGTGATGGCCAGCCCGACGACCGCGAGCCCTCTCCAGCGCATGTGAGTTCGCTCCGGCGTCGCGATCGGACGCTTACTCGATCCGAACGAGGAGCCGCAAGTAGAGGTTGTGGATCCCCAGGCCGTCGAGCGGCAGCTCGAAGATCGAGTTCGGGCGCACCAGAGGCGGAATCGTGATGCGGACGAGGTCCTCGGCGACCGTCACGCCCGTTCCCGCGCAGACCGCGCACGCGAACAGCCATTGTCGACCCATGCCGTCACAATCGGCGCACGTCGCGGCTCGGGGCACGCCGACGGGCACCTCGACGCCGCGGACGGCCTCGGCCGGAGTCAGGATCACCTCCAGGGTCAGCCCCTCCGGACGCTCCGACTTCGGGATCCCGATGCCGGTGAAGTTCCGGACGAAGCGCTCGAGGAGGGCGTCGAGAGAAGGCCGTATCGAGTACGGATCGCCCACGACCGACACCGGTTGTCTCCGCCATGGCGCCGTCGGGACCCCCGCCGGCGCGCGCGACGCGCGGCCTTCCCACGCGGCGAGCTCGGCGTTGTGGCGCCGGCGCGCGACCGGATCGGCGAGGACCTCGTACGCCTCGCTCACCTCCTGGAAGGCGCTCGTGCTCTCGGTGCCCGCCACATCGGGGTGGAGGGCGCGCGCCAGGTCGCGAAAGCGCGCCCGAATCCCGGCGGTGCTCTCGGACCGAGACACCCCCAGGATCAGGTAGTAGTCCTTGTCGGTCATAGGGCGAGGCCCGGATTCACGCCGTGTCGATCGTGATCTGCCTCGGCTTGGCTCGGTCGACCTTCGGCAGCCGGAGGCGAAGCACGCCGTGCTTCAGCGTCGCCTGGATCCGCTCCTGGTCGATCGCCTCGGAGAGCGTGAAGCTGCGCTGGAACACGCCCGCCGGATACTCCTGGAAGACGGGCCGCTCCGATGCCCCATCGAGGGGCTCCCCGCGGCCGGTGATGGTCAGCACGCCCTCGTGGAGGTCAATCGTCAGCTGGCCCGGCGTGACGCCCGGCATGTCGGCCAGGACGGTGATGGCATGGGCGTCCTCGAAGATGTCGACCGGAGGTGTCAGCAGGACGCCCGGTCTGGTGGCTTCGGTCGCGGTCGCAAGATCGCGACCATCTTGAGTCTGCAGCCCGTGGGGTCGGTTGGTCGCCATGGCCCGATCTCCTTCCGCTCGCTACGAGGTGGTGACGTTGACGCGCCGGGGCTTGGCGGCCTCGGGCTTTGGCAACGTGAGGGTGAGGATCCCGTCTACGTACTTCGCCGCGACGCCCGCCCCGTCGAACGCCGCCGGCAGTGTCACGCTGCGGCTGAAGGCGCCCTCGACCCGCTCCCGCCGGTGATAGCTGACCTCCTTCTCTTCGGGCGATTGGCGTGTCCCGGAGACGGAGATGGTCTGGTTCACCATCGAAACATTGAGCTGGTCGGGATCGGCTCCGGGAAGCAGCGCCCGCACGTAGTAGTGGTCCGCATCCTCCGAGACGTTCATGGGCGGGAAGACCCCGGCCGTGGATCCGTCCTCGGCCACGCCGGTGAGGCGCTCCATGAGGCGTTCCATGTCCCGCCGCATCTGAGCCACCACGGCCGGCGAAGGGCCTCCGAGACCCCACGGGTTCACCTGTCGCACGATCATCGCAGACCCTCCTCTATCCGGTCATGTCCGACCTCGGCCCCCATGGTGGAGCGACAGCGGCGGCAGACCCACCCTCGAGGGGCGGCCTGGAGCATCTCCAGACAGTAGGGGCAATCCATCGGGAGGCTGCCCACGACCGCCCCGCTTCTCGATTTCCACGCATGATCCGCCACGCCCATGGTGTCTCCCTCCTCCGTACGATTCACGGCAGCTCAGTACCCCCACGTCCGCGGGGCCAGAGCCATGACGACCCCCGCGCTCAGCGCCGCCGCCATGACCCAACGCCATTCCTGCCATCGCATGGCTGCCACCGTCCTTCTTCCCGGCGTCGTTACGCGACCGCGATCTTGATTTCCTTCGGCCGGCTCGACGCGGCCTTCGGCAGCCGCACGTCCAGCACTCCGTCACGGTAGGTCGCCTTCACTCGCTCCGCTTCCACCGGCACGGGGATCCGGAGCGAGCGCTCGAACCTGCCGAAGGGGCGCTCGCCGTGGACGTAGCCATCGCGGTTCGGCCGCTCGTTGCCCCGGCGCTCCCCCTTGAGCGTGAGCACATCGCCCGTGATCGACAGCGAGATCTCCTTTTCCGGCACTCCCGGGACATCGACGCTCAGGATCAGCTCGTCGTTCGTCTCCCACACGTCCACGCTCGGCATCCAGAACCGGCTCCCCGTTTCCAGCGCGGGGGCCGGACGGCCGAGGAAGGCGTCGAACAGCCGGTTCATCTCGGTCTGGAGCTCGTCAAAGGGATTCCGCTCCATCACCGTTCCCCACGGGCGCCAACGATCGATCGCCATTGCGGATCCTCCTTTCGCCGGCCCCTTACGTGGCCCGTTCTGTTCAGAAATCCCCGTGCGGCATCGGCGGCGCCGCCGCGGGCTTCTCTTCCGGCAGCTCGGTGACCAGCGCTTCCGTGGTGAGCAGCAGCGACGCGACGGACGCCGCGTTCTGCAGCGCCACCCGCTCGACCTTGGTGGGGTCGATGATGCCGGCCTTCAGCATGTCCACGAACTGCAGGCTCTCCGCGTCGTACCCACGCCCGGGCGACGTCTCGTTCTTGACCTGCTCGACGATTACGCTGCCCTCGAGCCCGGCATTCTCGACGATCTGGCGGATCGGCTCCTCGAGAGCCCGCTTGACGATCATCCCGCCGACCTTCTCGTCGCCCTCCAGCTTGAGGCCGTCGATGGCCTTGGCGGCCCGCAGCAGGGCCACCCCGCCGCCCGGCACGATGCCCTCTTCCACCGCGGCCCGGGTCGCGTTGAGCGCGTCCTCGACCCGCGCCTTCTTCTCCTTCATCGCGGTCTCGGTGGCCGCGCCCACCTTCACCACCGCCACG
>DATEDO010000040.1:0-11948 GCA_035281625.1 Candidatus Methylomirabilota bacterium | reverse complement strand
CTGCGCTCCCGCTTCTCCTTCGGCATCGATGCGCTGGGGGCCACCGTGAATTCGGATCCCGACGTACCCGACGGACGATTCTTCGCCTGGCTCGGGCAGGCCCAGTGGGCCAGTCGGCTTCCCCTCCTCGACGCCCAGATGATCGTGCGCACCGACGTGCAGCTGACCCCCGATCCTCTGCTCGTGCTCGAGCAGGTGTCGGTGGGCGGCCGCTACACGGTCCGGGGGTACCGGGAGAACACGCTGGTCCGAGATAATGCCCTCCTGGCCTCGGTCGAGCTCCGGGTTCCCCTCGCCCGCAACAAGCCATGGGCGGACTACCTCGAGCTCGCCCCCTTCTTCGACTATGGGCGCGCGTGGCAAGCCGTGGGTGAGACGTCCGACCCCATCGATATCTACAGCGTGGGAATGGGCCTCCGCTGGGCCCTCACCTTCCCCGGCATTGTCTCGGTCAGGCCGCAATTCGAGGTATATTTCGGTTACCGGCTGCGTGAAACCAGGATCCTGGGCAAGCCGGATCCGCTCCAGGACGTCATCACCACGAACGACCGGAACGGAGAGAAAGGGCGCGCCGGGGTGCACTTCCAGTTCCTGCTGGCGGCCTTCTGACATGCGCCGACTCCGACGCCTGATGCCGGTGTCGCTCCCCGACTGGGCCGTCGCGGTTCTCGTCAGCCTGGCCGTCGCCGGAATCGTGCTGGGCCTCCGGGCCGTGCGGGTGCTCGAGCCCGCCGAGCTCGCCCTCTACGATCGCTTTCTCCTCATCCGGGCGCCGGGGGCGGATGCGCCGGCGGATCCTCGGGTCCTCGTCGTGACGATCACGGAGCGCGACATCCAGGAGCAGGGCGCCTGGCCGCTGCCCGACGGGGTCCTCGCGCGCACGCTCAACACGCTCTTGAGGCTCGGCCCCCGGGCCATCGGGCTCGACGTGTACCGGGACGTGCCGATCGCCCCGGGCACCGCCGAGCTCGACTACCTGCTGAGGGAGCACCCCGTCGTCGTCGTGACGAAGTTCGGCGAAGGCGGGTTGACCGGCGTGGCGCCGCCGGCGGCGGTGAAGGGCACGGACAAGGTCGGCTTCAACGACGTCGTCGTGGACTCGGGCGGGACCGTCCGGCGCGTGCTCATGTTCCTGGACGACGGTCAGACCGCGCTCTACTCGTTCGGGCTCCGGCTGGCCCTGCAGTACCTGGCGCCCGACGGAATCGGCCTCGGCGCCGACCCGAAGGACGAGACGGTGGTCCGGCTGGGCCGGACCTCGATACTCCCGCTCGCCGCGAGCGACGGGCCCTACGTCGGCCTGGATGCTCGAGGCTATCAGTTCCTCGCGGACTATGGCGCGGGCGCCCGTCCGTTCGAGCGCGCCACCCTGGGCGCGGTGCTCCAGGGTGAGGTGACCCGCGAGATGGTGCACAACCGCGTCGTGCTCGTCGGCGTGACCGCCGAGAGCGTGAAGGACGACTTCTACACGCCGCTCAGCGCCGCCCGACACCCGAAGCAGCACGTCCCGGGGGTCGAGGTCCACGCGCACTTCGTCAGCCAGCTCCTGCGGATCGCCCTCCACGGCGACCGCCCGCTCTGGAGCCCGCCCATCGTGCTGACGTGGGTGTGGGTCCTCCTCTGGTCGGGGCTCGGGGCGTTTCTCGGCATCCGGACCCTCAAGGCGCGGGTCCTCACCGTGGCGTTCCTCGTGGGGCTCGTGATCATCGTGACAACGGCCTACCTCGCCTTCGTCAATGGCGTGTGGTGGTCGGTGGTGCCGCCCGCGCTCTCCTTCTCCTTCGCCACCGGCTTCGTGATCGCCTATCACTCGTATCGGGAGAGCGCGGAGCGCGGAACGCTGATGCGCATCTTCTCGCAGCACGTGTCCAAGGAAGTGGCCGAGGACATCTGGCGGGACCGGGAGCAGTTCGCCGGCGGCGGCCGGCCGCAGCCCCGCCGCCTGATCGTCACGGCCTTCTTCACCGATCTGACGGGCTTCACCACCGTGTCCGAGGCCTTCACGCCAGAGCAGCTCATGGACTGGCTCAACGAGTACATGGGCGCGATGGCCCCCGTCATCAGCCGCCACGGGGGGGTCATCCGCCAATACGCGGGCGACTCGATCGTGGCCCTGTTCGGGGTGCCGGTGCCGCGCCGGAGCGAAGACGAGATCGCCCGGGACGCGATCAACGCGGTGCGTTGTGCCGTGGCGCTGGAACAGCGCTTGCTGGAGATGAACCGAGCATGGCAGGAGGCCGGCAAACCGGTGACCGGAATGCGAATCGGGATCGTCACCGGCGAGGCGGTTTCCGGTACTCTTGGCAGCACCGAACGCTGGGAATACGTTGTGGTTGGCGACACCTTGAACACGGCGTCACGGCTGGAGAGCTTCGACAAGGACGTGTATCCGCCCGACCCGTTGATCCGGCCCTGCCGGACCTTGATCGGGCAATCTACCCATGCCTATGTGGGCGATCTGTTCGAGACGGAGTGGGTGGCCGAGGCTCGACTCAAGGGTAAGCAGCAGCTGGTCGCGATTTATCGGGTTCTGGGCGAGCGAGCGCCGGTGCCGGTCGAGGCCCCGGCGGCAGCCCTGGTCGGATCCGGACCATCGAGAGCGGCTGAGCCCCCACGCGCGACACCGAGTGTCGCCGGAAGGGGGCTTCCGTGGGAGGTACGGCAATGAGCACATGGTCGAAGTCCTTGGGAATGGGCCGGATCGCGATCGCGACCCTCGCTTTGTGGGCCGCGTCGGTGGTGGCCCCGGTGGTCCCCAGCGAGGGACAGACGAAACCGCCCGCGGATCCACCCACGGAAACCAGCAAGGTCACCGCGTCCGCGCCGTCGTACAAGCCGCCGCTCCGGGGCGCGCCGGGCGGCCGGGTCGGCGGCGGGACGCGGGGAACCGGACGGGAAGCCTTCATCCTGTCCGTGCTGGCCCCCTCCCACACCGGGCTGACGACGAGCGAACAGCCGGTGCTCTACTGGTTCATCTCGAGCCCCAGCTCGCACCCGGTCGAGCTCACGCTCGTGGATCCCCAGAAGAGTGACCCGCTGATCGAGCTCCGGATTCCCCCGCCGGTGGCGGCGGGCGTCCATCGCATCAGGCTCTCCGAGCACAATGTTCGGCTCGATCCCGCGGTCGCGTACCAGTGGTACGTCGCGGTGATGCCGGATACCGGGCGCCGGTCGAAGGACATCCTGGCTGGGGCGAGCCTGGAGCGGGTCGCGCCGCCCGCGGACCTGACCGCCAAGATCTCGCGCACGGCCAAGGCCGATCTCCCGGCGCTGTACGCCGGAGAGGGCCTCTGGTACGACGCCATCGCGGCGCTCAACGACCTGATCGACGAGGCGCCGCAAAATGCCGCGCTGAAGGCCCAGCGCTCGGCGCTGCTGCGCGAGGTTGGCTTGCCGGATACGACCGTGGAGTAGAGCCTCCGCTGGCGCCTGTGCCGGTCCTCGCCGGCGCGGGCGCCCGGCGGTCCGGCCAGAATCACTGCGGCTGGGGCGGGTTGCCCGGCTGGCCGGGGTTGGGGGGTGGCGGCGGGCTCGGCGGCGGCACCCGCGAAAATCCCGGATAGGCTCGGCCCCGCGCTCCCGCCGGACTCGGACCTCCCCCCGCGGCCGGCCGCGGCTTCGACGGATCCTGCAGCAGCACCACGAGCCGCCCCTCCGGCCTGAGGATCACCACCCGGTCGGTTTCGATCGAGTCCAGCCGTCCTCCCGCGACCCGGTCCCCCACGGCATAGCCAAAGACCTCCCGGGCGGGCGGCTCCTCCAGATACGCGCGGCTCCGGTCGCCATCGATCAGCACGCCATGAAGAATGGGTCGAGGGCCGGCGGTCGTCGCGGCCGCGGCCGCCGCCTCGGTCGCATCCGAGCGACCCGGGTTGAACATGCTCTTGGTGGCGATGACCTGATAGGCGCCGAAGGGCACGGGCGGGGCGGGCTGGCCCGTGGGCTCGGGCGTCGACTGGCTCGGGCGGAGTACGGGCGCCGGCGGCAGCGAGCGGCTCCGGATGACATCGTGGACGATACCGACCGCGAACAGGCAGCCGAGGCCGCCCACGACGACGTTCACGAGGAGGAGCCTCCGGGACATGCTAGTTCGCCCTCGCCATGGGCTTGGCGGCGGGTCGGGGCCCCGTGTCCGGCATCACGTAGCCGGCCACGATGAGCGTGGTCAGCAGCTCTCTCGGCTGTCCGACGGCGACGACGCGGACCTTCAGCTCCTTGATCGTCAGCAGCCGCTCTGCATGCTCGATCCGGTAGAGCGCTCCGATGGTGTCGCGGATGCTGCCCGCGATCACGATCTCGATCGGGACTTCCTGCAGGCCCTCCCGCTCGGACGCCGGCAGCACTCGCTCGCTTCGGACCTCCACGTTGCTGCCGGCCGCCGCCTCCTTGACGAGCTTCTGAAGCTCGGAGGCGGCCAGCGGCGCGGTGGGCCCGCGCAGGAGCCGCGCCGACTCGGACTCGAGCCGCCGCCGGGCCGTCTGGAGCTCTTCGGTGATCCCGGGACCGCGCGCGATGGCGAGCCGCCGCCGCTCGAGGGAGGCCTCGCGCGCCGCCGTCCGGTCTTCGACCTCACGCGCCCGGTCCACCAGCGGCTCGACGAGGAAGAGGTAGAGGGCGACCAGCAGCACCAGCGCCACGCCGACGCCGATGAGGGTCCGCTCGCGGCCGCCGAGACCCGCCATGCTAGCGCACCGGGGCGGGGGGCGCCGCCCGCAGCTCCCACGCCGCCCGGATGCGGAATTGCTCCTTGCCCTGCAGCTTGGTCACGGGCGACGTGAACTCCACGCGCTCGAGCCAGCGCGAGCCCTCCAGGATCGGGATGAGCTGGCTCGCGGCCTCGGCTTGCCCGATCAGCTCGACGCCCTCTTGGTCCATGTTCAGGACCTGGAGCCACGCGCTTTCGGGCAGCGCCTCGGTGAGCTCGCGCAGGATGGGAAGCGCGGGAAGGCTCGCGCTCCGCAGGGATTCGAGCCCGGCCAGAACGCGGCGGTTCCGCTCCCGCTCCGCCGCCAGCGCATCGATCGCCTTGGCTTCGGGGTCGAGCCGGCGAATCTCGTCGCTCACGCGTCCCAGGTAGCGCTCGGACAGGGTGACGTGCGTGAAGGCGAAGGTGAGCCCGAGCAGCGCGGTCGCGCACGCGATCGCCGCCGTCACCAGCTGGGGGCGCGAGGGCCGCCACGGCCGGAGGGGCGCGGGCAGCAAGTCGAAGGCCGGGCGGCGCGCGCCGAGAGCCACCGCGAGCGCCAGCAGGGTCGCGCCGCGGGCCTCCTCCGGCAGCGCCGCGACGAGGGCGCCGTGACGGGCGTCGTAGGGCGGGGTCGACAAGGGCGCATCGAGCCCCGCTTCCAGATCGTGGCGGGACGCCCAGGCCGCCGCCTCGTCGCCCGAGATCCACACCACGTCACAGGTGTCCCAGCCAACCAGCGGCAGGCTGCGACGGACTTCCCGCGCGAGCTCCTCGGGATCGGCGACCGCCACCGAGCGGCTCATGAGAAGCGTGCGACCGAGGAGCAGGAGGATGTCGGTGCGGCTGCCGTGCCGATGGGCCCACACGGCGCGCCGCGCGGGCAGCGTCCGCGCCAGGAACCCGGGCAGCTCGTGACTCGCCACCACGATGGCTGCCGGCCGACGCTTCGCGCCCGCGAGCAGGCCGAGCGGCCGCTCGAGCGGCCGCCGGCCGGTGGCCACCACCAGCACCCGAGGGGATGCGCCGGCGCCGTCCGGAAGAACGACCCAGCTCGCGCACACCTCGTCGGCGGGAAAGGGCAGATGCCGCTCCAGCTCGAAGCCGATCATGCGGTCGAGATCGCCCGAGCCGCCGGCCGGCAGCTCCAGCGCCTTCACGACCACCGCCCGGCGATCGAGGCCGAGGCCGATCCGTTGAGCGCTCAGGCCTCGAGTCCGAAGCTCGGCATCGAGCGCGCTGGCGGGATCCTCGGCGCCCTCGACGGTGAAGTGCACGAGCCGGTCGCCGCCCCCCACCGCCACGACGGTGAGCCGGCTCTCCTCGACCAGCAGGCCGATGGAGTCGCCGATCATGGCTCGGTCACCGGACGCCATGACCGGACCGTCAGCCCCGACGCGCCGGCGCGGCCGCCGCGCTGCACGACGGCGACGATGCGGCTCGGGGGCGAGCCCGGGACAACGCCCTCGGCCTCGATCCGGAAGGTCGCGCTCTCGACCACCAGCCCGCGGTTCGCGAAACGGCCCGGCACGATGAGGTACGGGGCGCGCGACCGCGTCGACAGCACGTCGGACACCTCGGCGTCCGAGAGGCCGAGGGCGGTGAGCACCGGCGCGGCCGCGGTGTTGAGGTTGACGCCGCCTCCGGAGATCGCGGTCACCAGCTCGCCGAGCCCGGGCCGCTCGGCGGTCCCGGTGAAGAGCTCGGCGCTCACGCCGCGGATCTGGCGCAGCTCCGATACATCCTGCAGGTTTCCGTTTCGCGCACGGTACGGCAGCGGGAGCCGCAGGTAGGTGTCCTCGCTCTCGGCGCCGTTGAGCCGGCGGAGCTCGTCGCGATCCCGCCAGTCCTGGAGGGAATCGTTGATGATGTCACGCTGCCCTCGGTCGACGCCGAGAGCGGCGAGCAGGCGATCGACCCACACGGGCGAGCTCGCGTTGATGTTGAGGCGCGCCGCCTCGTCGGTGATGCGATAGGAGAACTCGCCCCGTCCCAGCGCCACCCGGGTTCGCGGCAGGGCGGGCAGGCGCTGGGGCTGCGCCTGCCCCGATGGGGCTCGGTAGAACACGAGCTGTCCCCCCTCCCCCGCCGCCACGATCTGGGCCTGGCTGAGGATTTCCCGGACCGCCTGCTGCACCCCGGACTCGGCCAGATGCTCGGCGAGGATATGGTCGCGATACGCACGGGCCATCGACGCCTCGAGGCGCATCGAGAACACGAACTCCGTCACCACCAGCGCGAGCAGCGCCATGGCCAGCATCACCGAGACCAGCACGAAGCCGCGCTCGCTCCTCATGGGGTGAGGGCTCGGATCGGGACCACGACGGGCGGTTGGTCGACGACGCGGGCTCCGGTCGTCGTGATCAGCCGGATCTCCACCGCGCGCGGCAAGCCGTCCTCCTTGCCCATGTCCCAGCGATCGATCCAGGCGTCGGCCTCTTCGCCGAGATAGCGGAAGCGAAGGGCGAGCACGGCGGAGTCCGTGACGACGGCCGCCACCCGCTCCACCGGCTCGGCGCTGGGCAAGGCGAGCTGGCGCACCACCAGTCCGCGCTCGTCGCGCGAGACGTGCACCGCCGTGAACGCGACGGGAAGGGGAGCGGGGATCGGGGGCGAGGCGGTGACGAGGGTCAGGGAATCGGGCCGACCATCGAAGAGCACGCCCGACGTCCCCCCCTTGATCGGCCCGCCGCGATAGGGAAAGGCGCCGGCCACCGCCCGTCTCAGTAGCTGATCCAGGCTGCGATCGTGCTCGAGCGCCATCGCGCGGGCTTCCCCCCGGCCCCACGCCGCGAGCCCGGCACGCACGGCCCCGAACACGACGACCAGCAGGGCCGCGCCGATGCTGAGGGCCAGCAGCACCTCCACGAGGGTGAAGCCGTTCGCGCGGCGACGGGTCATCGGAGGGCGCTCTCGGTGGCCTCGCCATCCGACGTCTCGACGGCGGCGTGCAGGCTCGTCAGCTCCAGCGTGCGGCGGGATCCCCAGGCCACCGCGACGGACACGGTGTACAGCCGGGGCTTCGGGCCGGCGCCCGGCGTCAGCTCGTCGGGCACCGACATCAGCGAGATGCGGCGCTCCCAGCGAAGCGCCCCCTGCTGGCCCGTGTCCACCCGTTCGCGATCGGGCTCGGCGGCGCGGGCGAGATGATCCGCGAGCCGGACCGCCTCTTGATAGTCCTCCGACGTGCGCAGCAGACGCAGCCCGTGAGCCGACAGCTGCACCATGGTCAGAACCCCCAGCGCGACGATGGCGAGGGCGACCAGGACCTCGAGCAGAGTGAAGCCGCGGCTCACGAGTCCACCCGCTTCGTACTCACCCGCCCGGTGAGCGCATCCACCGTGACGACATACACGCGGGGGCCCGCCTCGAGCCGCAGGCTCCCGCCATTCGACAGTCCCATCGGCATGAACGTGATCGGGGCGAGGAGGCCGCCCGGCGGGGGCGCGACCGCCACGCGGGACGACAGCGGCCGGCGCCGCTCCACCGCCCCGGTCGAACCGCCCGCCGCGCGGCGAACCACCAGCGCGCGCTCGCGGTCGTCGAAGACCACTTCGCGGGCTTGACCCTGGGTGGCCGCCTGCTCGCGGGCCCACCGCAGCAGCGACGCGACACCGGCCACGTCCGCACGCACGCGGATCCCGTCCAGGGCGCGGCCCACCGCCGGGGTCACCACGAGGCTCGCCACCGCCAGCACCGCCATGACGAGGATGAGCTCGAGCAGCGTGTACCCGGCGCTTCGTCTCACCTCGTGTCCCACGACGCCACGTCCGCGTTCTCGCCCTCACCGCCCGGGGCGCCATCGGCTCCGTAGCTCCAGATGTCGTAGTCCCCCCGATCCCCGGGACAGCACTTGTACTGGTAGGGCTTGCCCCACGGGTCGGCGGGCACGGCGTTCTTCTTGAGATAGGGGCCGTTCCAGTTGCGTACGTTCGGATTCTGGACCAAGGCGGAGAGCCCCAACCCCGACGGCGGATACGCGCCGACATCGAGGCGGTACTGGTCCAGGGCAGAGCCCAGGAGCTCGATCTGGGCCTTGGCCGTCGCCTGCTTGCTCTGTCCCACCCGGCCGAAGAGCCGCGGCCCCACCAGGCTGGCGAGAAGCCCCAGGATGATGATGACGACCAGGAGCTCGACCAGGGTGAAGCCCCGCTCGCCGTGGCGAGCCTCATCGGGTCTTTTCGCGGTCGGCGTCACGCTCGCGTTCTCGCTGCCTGCGCCTAGAGAGGAAGATCCGTGATCGAGAGGATCGCCAGCAGCATGGCCACGACGATGAAGCCCACCACCAAGCCCATCGCCAGGATGACGCACGGCTCGATGAGGGCGATGAGCCGCTTGAGCACCTTGCGGCTCTCGGCCTCGTAGGTCGCGGCGAGCCGGAGGAGGGTCTCCTCGAGGCGGCCCGTCTCCTCGCCCACGCGGACCATGTGCACGGCCAAGGGCGGGAAGATCGCGGTCTCCGCCATGGGCTGCGCGAGCCCGGCGCCCCGGCGCACGCCATCACCCAGACTCTCCACCGCCCGCGCCAGCACGCGGTTCCCCAGGAGGTCCGTGACCACGGCGAGGGCGCTCACGAGCGCCACTCCGCCTCGCAGGAGCGTGCCCAGGATGCGGCTGAAGCGCGCGACCTCGATCTTGACGACGACGTCGCCGACGATGGGCAGCGCGAGGAGCAGCCGATCCGCGCGAAGCCGCCCGCCGCCGGTGGCCAGCGCCAGACGCATCGCCACCACCACGGCGAGCGCGCCGATGCTCAGCAGCCAGCCGTGCCGCTGAATCGTCTCGCTCACCCGCAGGAGAATCAGGGTGGGCAGCGGCAGGGTGGCCTGCACGTCGCTGAAGATGGCCGCGAAGCGCGGGACCACGAAGCCCAGCAGGAAGATCACCGCGGCCGCGCCGACGGCGGCGAGCAGCGCGGGGTAGATCAGCGCCGAGACGATCGCGTCGCGGAACTCCTGCGATTCCTCCAGGAACTCGGCGAGCCGACGGAGGGTGGCCTCGAGGGCGCCCCCTTTCTCCCCGGCCCGCACCATGTTGACGTAGAGGCGGGAGAACGGTCGCGGGTGATGCCTGGCCAGGGCATCGGCGAGCGAGGAGCCCCCGCGAACGGTCTGGAGCACGTCGGCCAGGATCGCCCGAAGCCTCGGATTGGGCGCCAGCTCGGCCTGGATGGCCAGCGCGCGGTCGAGCGGCATGCCCGCCTCGAGCAGGGTCGCGAGCTGCTGGGTGAACGCCAGGATGTCGCGACGGGCCACGCGCCCGGCGCGTCGCTCCGGCCACGCCAGGCCGAATAGGCGGCGCCCGCCCTGGGGCGCGACGGTGATGGGGAAGTAGGCGTCGCGCTGCAGCCGGTCGACCACGGCTCGCGCGTCGGGCGCCTCCATGACGCCGTCGATGGCGTGCCCGCTTCGATCCCTCGCGCGATACGTGAAGACGGTCACGCTAGACCTCGTCCTCCGTGACGCGCAGGATCTCGCTGATCGTGGTGAGCCCCGCGCAGGCCTTGGCCCAGCCGTCCTCCCGCAGCGTGACCATGCCCTGCGCCATCGCCTCCCGGCGAATCTCGGCGGCCGGCGCCTTGCGCACGATCAGGCTGCGGATGGCCTCGGTGACTCGCAAGAGCTCGTAGATCCCGGTGCGGCCGCGGTAGCCGGTGCCGCGGCACTCGTCACAGCCCTTGCCGTGGAAGAGCTCCTCGGCGCCCGTGCTGGCAATTCCCAGCGCGGCCAGCTGGGCGGCCTCCGGCGCCTTCGGCACCCGACACACCCGGCAGATCCTCCGGACCAGGCGCTGCGCGAGCACGCCGTTGAGCACCGAGGAGAACAGGTAGGGCTCGCAGCCCATGTCCTGCAGCCGGGTGATCGCGCTCGGGGCATCGTTGGTGTGCAGCGTCGAGAACACGAGGTGGCCGGTGAGCGCGGCCTGGATGGCGATCTCGGCGGTCTCGAGATCGCGGATCTCGCCCACCATGATGACGTCGGGATCCTGACGGACGATGTGGCGCAGCCCGGTGGCGAAGTTCAGGCCGATCTTGGGCTTCACGGGGATCTGATTGACCCGTTTGAGCTGATACTCGACGGGGTCCTCGACGGTGATGATCTTGAGGTCGGGCCGGTTGATCTTGTCGAGCGCCGCGTAGAGCGTGGTCGTCTTGCCCGAGCCGGTGGGGCCCGTGACGAGCAGCATCCCGTGCGGGCGCGTGATCAACGCCTCGAAGCTAGCCGCGGTGCGGGGCGAGAAGCCGAGCCGGTCGAAGGAGAGGAACACCGAGGATCGGTCGAGCAGCCGCATCACGATGGACTCGCCGTGGACGGTCGGGACGGTGGAGACGCGAATGTCCACCCGCCGGCCGTGCGCGGTGACCCGGATGCGCCCGTCCTGGGGCAGGCGGCGCTCCGCGATGTTCATCTCGGCCATGATCTTGATGCGCGAGGTGAGGGCCGCCCGCAGGCGGCGCGGCGGCGACTCCTGATCGTACAGGAGCCCGTCGATGCGGTAGCGCACGAGCAGGGTATCCTCGAAGGGCTCGATGTGGATGTCGGAGGCGTCCGCGGCGAGCGCCCCGTCGATCAGGATGTTGACCAGGCGGACGACGGGGGCCTCGAAGGCCATGTCGCGCAGATGATTCACGTCGTCGTCGACGTCGGCGTCTCGCTCCACGCCCGACGGTCCCATGCCCTCGACGATCTTCTGCAGCGCCGTATTCGCCCCGTACGCCCGCTCGATGGCCTCCAGGATCGCCGAGGGCGTCGCCACGCACAGCTTGACCGTCAGCCCGAGGGTCTGCTCGAGATCGTCGGCGAGGAGCGCATTGGCCGGCTCGGACGTGGCCACCGAGAGGACCGCCCCGTCCAGGGCGATGGGGCAGGCCAGGTTCTGCCGCAGATACTTCGGGGACAGATCCTTGAGCGCTGGAGGCGTCGAGGGCAGCTCCTCGGCCGGAACGAACGGCAGGCCTTGCTGCTGCGCCACCGCGCGCGACACGTCACCTTCCGAGACGGCTCCCTGGGCGATCAGCACCTCCCCGAGACGACGGCGCTCTCGGGCGGCGTGCACGAGGGCATCCGTGAGGGCCTCCGGGGTGATGACCTCGGACCCGACGAGAATTTCGCCTAGTGGGCGTCGGATGGGAAATGCGCCTTGCAAGGTCCCCGAATTATGGTGCCCTTCTATACTGCGCGTCAATCGGGGGTGCTACGCACCCTCGTCGCGCGTCGCCGCGCCCTGCCCCTCGACGGCGGCGGGCCCGGCGGGCGCCGCACCC
>DATEDO010000039.1:0-15167 GCA_035281625.1 Candidatus Methylomirabilota bacterium | reverse complement strand
GCGTAAGCCGCTTCGCCGTGTGCCCTTGGGCGTAAGCTCACGGGCCTAGCCGGCGAGTGCGGCGTCGGCGTGTTCGCGGGCGCTGTCTCCTCGATCGTGTCCGCGCGGCGGTGGGCGAAGGCCTAGGTCGGCTGAATCCGCTCGGCACACGGCCCCAGAGACTTCTCGTTAGACGCGCGGGAAGCGTGTTCGGAACATCAGCATATGGAGCTTCAATGACAGTCAAGCGGATGGACAACGTCGGCATCGTGGTAGAAGACATCGATGCCGCCATCGAGTTCTTCACCGAGCTGGGCCTCGAGCTCGAAGGGCGCGCCCCGATCCAAGGAGACTGGGCAGATGGCGTCACCGGACTGCGAGACATGCGCGTTGAGATCGCCATGATGTGCACCCCGGACCGCCACGGCCGGCTCGAGATGTCCCGATTCCTCGCGCCGCCCGTGGTCGCCGATCACCGGACCGCCCCCGTGAACGCGCTTGGCTATCTGCGCGTCATGTTCACCGTGGAGGACATCGATGATACGCTCGCCCGGCTCTGCAAGCGGGGCGCGGCGCTCGTTGGGAAAGTGGTCCAGTACGAAGACATGTATCGGCTCTGCTACATTCGGGGGCCCGAAGGCATTCTCATCGGACTGGCCCAAGAACTGGGACGGCGCCGCTCGCAACCGCACTGATGCTGACGGTCGCAACGTGCCGACCAGGTGTTTGAATGACTCGAGCACGCAACGAAGTGACGCCCAACGACGGTAGCCGGTGAACCGTGCCGGCGAGAGGACGACGATGTCGCTCACGATGACGAAGGAAGAACGGGAGGCATTTCTGGCCGACGTTCATGTGGCCGTCATCAGTGTTGCGGAAGATGGTCATGGGCCGCTCGTGGTTCCGATCTGGTATTCCTACGAACCGGGAGGCGAGGTCCGGATCATAACTGGGCGGGCGTCGCGAAAGGGAACGCTGCTGGAGCGCGCGGGCCGATTCAGTCTGTGCGTGCAAACGGAAACGCCGCCGTATAAGTACGTCAGCGTGGAGGGGCCGATCGTCGCGGTCGAAGCGGCGGATCTTGAACGCGATCGGCGCCCCCTCGCGCGCCGTTATCTCGGCGCCGACGTGGGCGACGCGTACATCGAAAGCACGCGGGGCATGGTCGGGAACGTGGTTGTGCGCATGCGGCCAGAACGATGGCTCACCGTCGACTACGCAAAGCAATACGAGACACGCTGAACGGCAAGCCGGCTGACAGGGGACGGGGCAGCATCGACCGAGCGGAGACGACTCACGAGATGACAGAGTCGCCATGCTGAGCCGCCGCGGCGTCCTCCGCGCCGTGAGCGCCGGCTTGATTGCCGCCCCGCTCGCCGCCAGGGCCCAGCAGGCCGCCCGCATTCGGCGGGTCGGCCTTCTCATCCCGTTCGCCGAGAGCGACCTGGCAACGCAGACCCAGATCGCAGCGTTCCTGGAGGCCTTGCAGGCGCTCGGCTGGAATGAGGGGCAAAATGTGCGCTTCGACTACCGTTGGGCTGCGCAGGATCCCGCCCGTATTCGGGGATCCGCCAAGGAGTTGGTCGAGCTTCAGCCCGACGTGATTCTCACCCGCACCACCCCGGTAACCGCCGCCCTCAAGGACGAGACCCACACCATCGCGATCGTCTTCGTCGTCGTCTCTGATCCGGTCGGCGATGGCCTCGTCGCCAGTGTCGCGCGCCCGGCTGGCAACGTCACAGGATTCACCAATGTTGACGCTTCGCTCGGCGGGAAATGGCTGCAACTGCTCAACGAGATCGCGCCTCGCCTCAAAAGAATTGCGTTCATGTTCGATCCCAGAATGGCTCCCGGCGGGGGCGCATTTTACCGGCGTCTGATCGAGGACGCGGCGCCTTCCATCGGAGTCCAGGTGATCGCAACGCCAGTGCATGATGCCACCGATATCAAGCGCGCCATCGAGGAGTTCGCGCGGGGGGCGAACGGCGGCCTTGTTGTGCTGCCCGACGTGACCACCATCAACCATCGCAGGACGACGATCGCCCTGGTGGCACAGCATCGCCTCCCGGCCATCTACCCGACCGACTACTTCGCCAAGGAGGGGGGCCTGATCTCCTATGGAGCCGACTATTTGGACTTGTACCGGAAGGCGGCGTCATACGTGGATCGGATCCTCCGCGGCGCGAGGCCGGCTGAACTGCCGGTGCAGGGACCGATCAAGTTCCAGTTGGCCATCAACCTCAAGACGGCCAAGGCGCTCGGGCTGACGATTCCGCCCGCATTGCTATTGCAGGCGGACCAAGTCATACAGTGATTGCGGGCCGCCCAGCATCACGCCGCAGCGGCCCGAGCCTCGCATGGCTCGCGACAGGCATCGGACCCTACGGCTTCAAGATCACCCGCGTCGCCGCCGTTCCGGTGTTCTTCCCCTGCCATTCGGCCATCTCGAAGGCCTTGTTGATGTCCTTCAGCGGGAAGCTGTGGGACACCAGCGACGACAGTGGGTACTTGGCCTTCGTCCGCACGAGGAAGTCGAGCGCGGCGGGGATGATCCACGGATCGTAGTGGGTGGTGCCCAGCCACTTGAGCTGGTTCGTGATGACGAGCGTGGCGGGGAGCGTCACCGTCTGGGGCACGATGTTGCCGATGTCCACGTACTTCCCGTTGAGGCGTACCATGTTGAGGCCTTCGACGGTGGCCGCGGCGATGCCCACGACCTCCACCACGATGTCGGCGCCGCGTCCGTCCGTGAGCTCCTTCACGCGGGCGATGCGCGTGTCCGGCGTGGGGTACTCGTTCATGTCGATGACGTCGGTGGCGCCGCATTTCTTCGCCAGGGCCAGGCGTGGGGTCTGCCCGTCGATGGAGATGACCTTGGCCGCGCCCTTCTCCGCGGCGACGGCCGCCGCGTAGATGCCGAGCCCGCCCGCGCCCTGGATCACCACCACGTCGCCGAACTTCATCTCCGCGGACTCGAGGCCGTAGAGGACCTGGCAGAGGGCGCAGTTCACGGGCGGGATGGCCTCGTCGGGCAGCTCGTCCGGCACCTTGAAGGCGTAGTGGCCGGGCGGGAGGTAGTAGTACTCGGCGTAGCCGCCGTCGCAGTACGGGTATTCATTCAGCGTGAATTGATTGCTCCGGCGCTGGCGATGCGGGCAGGCGTGATGCTCGCCCCGCACGCACCAGTAGCAGCGGTTGCACGGGTTGAAGAAGGGGAAGGCGATGCGGTCGCCTTCCTTCAGCGGCCGGCGCAACGAATCCGTCGTGACGCCCTTGCCCAGCGCCGCCACCACGCCGGTGAACTCGTGGCCGGGCACGCGGCGGATGTCGGGGCCGGAGTAGTTCCCGTCATTGCGCCAGTAGTGCAGATCCGAGCCGCAGATGGCGGCGGCGGTGTTCTTGACGAGAAGCCCGCCCGGCTCGATCTCGGGGGTGGGCAGAGTCTCGAGGGCGAGCGGCTTTCCCGGCTGCAGCAGGACGGCGGTGAGTCCCTTGGGCACGATGATCTCCTTGTGAGTCCTAGTCGGCGGGCTCGGGAACGGGCTCCCGGCGGGCAGGGGCGGCGCGTCCGGCCTTCGGCCCGGTCTGGTCGGCGCGCACGCGGCGCATCCAGGGCAGGAGCAGGATAATGCCCAGGAATAGCCCCATCAGCACCACGTAGGCGTCGGCGTAGGCGAGGACGTGCGCCTGATCGACGGTGCCGCGGTAGAGCATGGCCACCGCGCGGCGCTCGGCGGTGAAGCCGTCGGCCCCCTGCGCGATGAAGTGGCCGGTCCACTGCTTGAGCCGCAGGGCGGTCTCGGGGTCCCACACGTTCACGTGGGCGCCCAGCGTGGAGTGATGGTACTGGCTGCGCCGCGCCAGGAGCGTGGTGGCCAGCGCGATGCCCATGCTGCCGCCGAAGTTCCGCACCACGCTGTAGGCGGCGGTTGCGTTGGAGAGGCGGTCCATGGGCACGGTGGCCAGGGCGAGAGTCTGGAGCGGCACGAAGGTGAAGCCCTGGCCGAGCCCCTGCACGAAGCGGGGGAAGGCGAGGGCCCAGTAGTCCATGCCCATCGTCACCTGGGTCATGAGCAGGAAGGCGAGGAGGTTCAGCACGCAGCCCATGCCGAGGAGGAGCCGCTGATCCATGCGGGCCACGAGCCGGCCGGAGACGAGCAGCGCCAGCATGTTCCCGATGCCGCCGGGGGCGAGCACGAGCCCGGAGGTCCAGGCGTCGTAGCCCATGATCTTCTGCGTGTAGAGGGCCAGCAGCACGGTGCTGGAGAAAAAGGCAAAACCCACCGAGGCCATCACCACCGACCCCACCGCGAAGTTCCGGTCGTTGAACACGGTGAGGTTCAGGATGGGCTCGTCGGCGGTGAGCTCGCGGTAGAGGAAGGCGAGGATGGCGAACACCGACAGGACGAGGAGCGTCGTGATCTCGCCCGACTCGAACCAGTCGGCGCGCTCGCCGCGGTCCAGCATGAGCTGTAGCGCGCCGAAGCCCACCACCATGAGGGCCGCGCCCACCCAGTCCACCGAGCTGGGCTTCTTCACGTAGGGCGAGTCGAACAGGAAGACGCTCGCCATGAGGAAGCCCAGCACGCCGATGGGCAGGTTGACGTAGAAGATCCACCGCCACGACCAGTTGTCGCAGATCCAGCCGCCGAGGGTGGGACCGAGGATGGGCGCCATCATGATCCCGATGCCCCAGACGGCCATGGCGAGGCCGCGCTGCCGCAGCGGGAAGATCTCCCACATGGTGGCCTGCGCCATGGGGACCACCGGCCCGCCGCCCAGGCCCTGGAGGATGCGCATGGCGACGAGGAATTCCAGATTGGGCGCCAGCCCCGAGAGGAACGAGGACAGGGTGAACAGCGTGGTGCAGATGAGGAAGAGGCGGCGGCGGCCGAAGAAGCCGGTCAGCCACGCGGTGGCGGGGATGACGATGGCGTTGGCGGCCAGGTAGGAGGTGATGACCCAGGAGGTCTCCTCCACGCTGGTGGAGAGCGAGCCCTGCATATGGGGCAGGGCCACGTTGGTGATGCTGGTGTCGAGCATCTGGGTGACGGTGATCAGCATCACCGAGAGGGTGATCGCCCACTTGCGCGTCGAGGAGAGCGAGGTGGAGGGGTGCTCGAGCTCGGACACGCGGGAGCGGGCTACCGGGCGGCGAACGCGGGCTCGGGGACGTCGAGGGTGGTCACCCGGCGCAGCTCGCGGCGATGCTTCGTGTCGTCGTAGGGCATCCCGCGGTGCATGGTCGCGCGGTTGTCCCAGATCACGAGGTCACCCACCCGCCACGAGTGGCGGTAGACGAACTGGCGCTGGGTCGCGTGCTCGATGAGGTCGCGCAGGAGCAGCCGCCCCTCGGGCACCGGCCAGTCGACGATGCGCGAGGCGTGCGAGGCCACGTAGAGGGAGCGGCGGCCCGAGCGCGGGAGGGTGCGGATCAACGGATGCACCGCGCCCTTGAGCGCGTCCTGCTCGGTCTCCGAGAATTCGAAGCCGAGGGTCTGCCGCGAATAGGCGATGGAGTGGTGCACGCGCAGGCCCTCGCAGGTGGCCTTGAGCTCGGCGGGCAGGGCATCGTAGGCCGCGCGCATGTCCGCGTACTCGGTGTCGGCGGGCACCGACGGCACGATCTTGGCCGACAGCATGGAGTAGCGCCCGGGCGGATCCTGGAAGGACGCGTCGGTGTGCCACAGGCGATTGCCGAGGCTGTACATGCGGCGACGATTGTCGGAGCCGAGGATCTCACCGTTCTCGTCGAGGTTCGAGATGTCTCCCAGCGCCTCGTTGCCGAAGCGGTTCTTCTGGAGCGCGCTGATGCCGAGCTTGGTGTGCAGCACGCCGTCGAGGCGCTGGGCGAAGTCCAGCTGCTGGGCGTCGGTGAAGGGCTGGTCCCGGAACACGAGTACCGCGTACTCGTCCATGCCGCCGCGGATGCGGGCCAGGGTGTCCTCGTCGGCCCTGCGCAGGTCCACGGGGCTCACCTCGGCGACGAAGAGGGGATGTAGCTTCCGGAACGTCACGGCCATGGGACGCCCTCCCGGCGGTGGTCGACTCGAGGTCAGACTAAGGCGGCCCCCCGCGGGCTGTCAACCAAGCGCGGCCCGCCTTGACGCAGGGCCCCCGCTGGCCGATGCTCGGTCCGACACGGTCGCCGCGGTAGCCTTCGATCGGGAGGATCGCATATGCGGACACGAGCGATGGTCCTGGCGCTGCTCCTGCACGTGTTCCTCCTCACCGGGGCGGCCCACGCCCAGGCGCCGGTGCTGCCGGCGGTCAAGCCCGAGCAGGTCGGGCTCTCCAGCGAGCGGCTGGGCCAGCTCAGCGCCGTCCTCAAGGCCGACGTGGACAAGGGCGTCATCCCGGGGGCCACGCTTCTGGTGGCGCGACAGGGCAAGATCGCCTGGTTCGAGGCCATCGGGGCGCGCGACCCCGCGAGCCGCGCCCCCATGACGAAGGACGCCATCTTCCGCATCTACTCCATGACCAAGCCCATCACCTCGCTCGCGGTGATGATGCTGGTGGAGGAGGGCAAGGTCGCCCTCAGCGATCCCGTGTCGAAGCACATTCCCCAGCTCGGCGGGCTCAAGGTCGGGGTGGAGAAGCCGGGCGCGGGCGGGCCCACGCTGGAGCTGGAGCCCGCGCGCCGCGAGATGACCATCCAGGATCTGCTGCGGCACACCTCGGGTCTCACCTACGGCCTGTTCGGCTCCGGGCTGGTGAAGAGGGCGTACCTGGAGGCCAAGGTCTGGGAGGACTATCCGAGCAACGCGGAGCTCGTGGAGCGGCTCGCCAAGCTCCCGCTCATGCACCAGCCCGGGGTCACCTGGGAGTACAGCCACTCCACGGACGTGCTGGGGCGCGTCGTCGAGGCGGTGTCGGGGCGCACGCTGGGCGAGTTCCTCACCGCGCGCATCTTCACTCCCTTGGGCATGACGGATACGGCCTTCTACGTGCCCGCCCTCGCCAAGCAGGCGCGCATCGCGGAGCCGTTCGCCAACGACCGCGTGATCGGGACCAACGCCGAGCTCAACGATCCGCGCGTGGTCCAGAAATGGGAGTCCGGCGGCGGCGGGCTCGTCAGCACCACCATGGACTACGCGCGCTTCGCCCAGATGCTGCTGAACGGCGGGAGCCTCAACGGCAAGCGCCTGGTGACGCCGAAGACCATCGCCTACATGACCGCCGATCATCTGGGGGCGGGTGTGGGCTCCGGTCCCGGACCCGGTTATGGCTTCGGGCTGGGCTTCGGGGTGCGCAAGGACACCGGCATGGCGCCCTGGCCGGGCACGGTGGGCGACTACCACTGGGGCGGCGCGGCGGGGACCTACTTCTGGGTGGATCCCAAGGAAGCCCTCTTCGTCGTGTACATGATGCAATCGCCCAAGCAGCGGGTGGCCGCGCGCACCGTGCTCCGGAACATGATCTACGGGGCGGTGGACAAGGCCGCCCGCTAACCGGTCGCCGCCTCGCGCATCACCTCGAGGGGTACCGGCCCGAGCGGCCGCTGCTCCTCCGCCTCGCCCGGCCGCTCCACCAGATGGCGCCGATACCAGGTGCCGAAAGTCACGAGCAGCAGCAGCAGCCACACGTGATTGGCCCGCCCAGCGAGGTGCGCCTCCAGGAGTCGCGTCATCGCCGGAGCGTCGAAGAGGTCGGGCGGCAGCGCGTCCGGATCGGCGATGGTCTTGGCCAGCCGCTCCGCGAGCGCGGGCCGGTGCCGCAGCAGCTCCGCCATGTTCGGCCACGATCGCTCGGTGAATGCGGGATCGGGCAGCGGCCGCGTCCCGTCGCTCCCGCCCAGCCGCCGCCGCAGCTCGCGGACGCGGTCGCGCGCGTGGAGGACGAGGGGCGACGTGTCCGGCGGCATGCCGGTGTTCCCGTCCGGGATGCGCCAGAGATCGGGCGCGATGCGCCGCATGGCCGCGCGATAGGGCACCCCGTTCACGCGCAGGCGGGGGGGCGCGGAGATGGCGGCGTCGAGCAGGGCGTTGTCGGCCATGAGCAGGCGGTCCTCGAAGAAATGCCGGATGCTCAGCACGTTCAAGTAGGCGTGGTTGCGCCCCATGAACATGTTGAACGTGGGCGCTTCGAAGCGCGTGATGGCGTCGGGGCAGTGGTCCCAGTGCAGCCGCAGGATGCCCTCGAGCGTCTCGAGGAGGGTGACCTCGAGCCGGCTCCGGTACGGCTCGCGCAGAATCTCGGCGAGAGGCGCCTGACCCCAGAGAAAGTGAGCGTGCCTGGCGAGAATGGTCCGCGCGACATCGGGCAGTGAAAGCGCCGGGGCGAGCGGCAAGAGCTCGTACCGGTGCAGCGGCCAACCGCGCAGCCGACGGGGCTGCCGCGGGAGCGAGTTGCCTTTGAAGTAGCGGTCGAAGCCGTAGCCGGTTGCCAGGGCGGTGATCTCCGGCGGCAGCACGGCGCGGAGATACGCGAACTGGGCGTTGTCATAGCGGTGCGCGCCGTCGCCGAGCGCGACGGACAGATCGACCAGCTCCGCGTGGTGCTCGGGCCGGCGGCGCACGAACGTGAAGGGGAAGCCCCGCTTGCCGGCGATGGTCCGGGCGAGCCCGATCTCCGTGTTCTCGAAGTCGGCCAGCGTCACCGCGGCGAGCGGCCGAGACGCGCACGCCACCACCGCGCGCGCGTCGAGCCCGCCACTGAGCAGCAAGGCGAGGCCCTGCCCGTCCCCCACGAGGCGCCGGGTCGCGCCCAGCAGCGGCTCCACGAGGCGCTCGCCGTACTCCTCGCCGCTCCGTCCGTCGTCCGGCCCCGGCCGCCACCACCAGTATCGGCGCGGCGGGCGCGGGCCGTCGGGGAACTCCAGGTGCCCGGCGGGCGGTAGCGCGCGGACATCCGCGAGGAACGTGCGCTCGTCGAGCACCGTCTGGAAGGTCAGGAACTGCGTGACCGCGGTGGGATCGAGGCGCGACCTCGCGCCCGGAAGCCGGAGGAGCAGCGATGCCTGGCTGGCGAACGCGAGCAGGCCCGCGCCGGACCGGTAGTAGAGCGGCCGCGAGTTGAAGCGGTCCGCGGCCAATGTCACCCGGCCCGCGCGCGGGTCGTGCACGATGGCGGCGAAGCTTCCGTCGAGCCGGAGGAAGGCGGCCGGGCCCTCCTCGTCGAGGCGTGCGAGCCACGCGTCGACGGCGTCGGGCCCCCCGGCGTCGGGCATGCGGGGCGTGCCATCGAAGAGAACGGCGAGGCCTCGAGGGCTTGTCGCGAGCGCGGGCGGGGCGGTGTGCGCATGGTGGACCCGCGCCACGGCCAGGCGCTCGTGCGCCCGCACGTCTTGCAAGGAAACCCCGGTGAAGTCGAGGCGTCGCCCGGCGCTGCGAACCGCCGCGCGCTCGGAGTCGGCGAGCGGACGCGTGGCGAAGAGACCGACTACGCCGGCCATGCCGGGGACACCGTGAGATCCGGGTTCGTCACGGCCAATACTCAGCACTCATCATACCGCGAGATGGCCCACAGCCTGGAAGTGCTAGTATTCGGGCCATGCCGGATCTGCGCCCGCCGTTTCGCGCCGACCACGTTGGCAGCCTTCTGCGTCCCCCTTCGCTGAAGGCGCTGCGCCTGGAGAGGGAAGCCGGCCGCGCCACCGCCGAAGCGCTGACCGCGTCGGAGGATGCCGCCATCCGCGATGCGGTGGCCCTTCAGGAAGGGGTCGGCCTCCAGGGCATCACCGACGGCGAGATGCGGCGGAAGTCCTGGCACATGGACTTCCTCATGCAGCTCTCCGGGCTCAGCAGCGAGGGCAAGGCCCTGCCCGTCACGTTCCGCGGGAAGTCCGGGGAGATGTTCTTCACGCGGCCGGACCTCGCCGTGACGTCACCGGTGAAGCGGGGGCGCCCCATCTTCGTGGAGCCCTTCACGTTCCTCCGCGGCGTGGTGAGCCGCACCGCCAAGCTCACGCTGCCGTCGCCGTCCATGCTCCTCACCCAGGTGGGTCAGCCCAACATTTCGCGCGCCGTCTACCCGGAGCTCGAGCGCTTCGCCGACGACACCGCCGCCGCGTATCGCGCCGAGATCGCCGACCTCTACGCCGCCGGATGCCGGTATCTCCAGCTCGACGACGTGAGCCTGGCCTATCTCTGCGACGAGAACATGCGCGCGGAGGGCCAGGCCCGCGGCGACGATCCCGACCGGCAGCTCGCCCTGTCGGTTCGAATGATCGGCGAGGTCCTGCGCGACAAGCCCCGTGACCTCACCGTGTGCACGCACCTCTGCCGCGGGAACTTCCGCTCGTCCTGGCGGGCCCAGGGTGGCTACGAGCGGGTGGCCGAGACGGTCTTCACCCAGATGCCCTACGACGGGTTCTTCCTCGAGTTCGACGACGCGCGCTCGGGGGACTTCTCGCCGCTGCGCCATGTCGGGAAAGGACCGAGGGTGGTGCTGGGGCTCGTCACCAGCAAGACGGGCGCGCTGGAGCGGAAGGACGATCTCAAGCGCCGGATCGACGAGGCGGCGAAGTACGTGCCGCTCGAGCAGCTCTGCCTGAGCCCTCAGTGCGGTTTCTCGTCCACCGTGGAGGGCAACGACATCGGCGTCGAGCAGCAGCGCGCGAAGCTCGCGCTGTGCGTGGAGACCGCCCGGGACGTCTGGGGGAGCCTCTAGCGGCCCGCGCCCCCCGCCTCGGTGCCGAGGCGGCGGAGGAAGGTCTCGCTCGCCGCGTCGGCCGGAAAGAAGCACTCCACGCGCAGCTCGTGGAGCGTGATGTCGTACGGCACGCCGAGCCCCGCCAGGAGCGAGAAGAACGAGAGTCGGACGTCGCCCTTGGCCAGCTCCACCGCGAGGAAGGGCGCGCGCGCCGCGTCCAGGTCGAGCATCCGCCACTGGCGCGGCACGTCCGGGTAGGAGAGGAGCTCCTCGAGCAGCCGCCGTGTCTCCGGCTCGCCCACCCCGCGCATCACGTCGCGGTGCAGCCACTGGATGAGCGCGGCGGCGGTGGGTTCCCAGTTCACGATGTAGGGCCGCATCCCCCGTGGATGGTAGAAGAGTCGCATCGCGTTGGGCGCGCCGAGCGCGGCAACCTCCGCCGGCGTGAGAAAGAGGCCGAGCATCCGCTGGGCGCCGCCATTGCTCAGCACGATGTTCCAGCCGCCGTCGAGGACGAGAGCGGGGAAGGGCTCCTGCTGGCGGAGCATGAACTCGAGGGCGCGCCGGACGTCGGCCAGCTCCGGCGCCTCGAGCCCCCGCTCGCGGTAGATAGGCGCGAAGCCCGCGGCGGTGAGCAGCTCGTTGCGCGCGCGGGCGGGCACGTCGAGGGCGCGGGCCAGGAGCAAGACCATCTCCCGGCTCGGCTGGGCGCGGCCGGTCTCCACGAAGGAGAGATGCCGCGTGGAGACTTCCGCCTCCATCGCGAGGGCGAGCTGGCTGAGGCGTCGCCGCTCACGCCATCCCCGCAGCAGCGCACCCACCGAGCTCGACCGCGGCGCGCGGGACGGGGTGTGGGAGCGGGGCGTGCGGGACGGGGGCGTGCGAGTGTCGCGAGTGCGTTGCATGGGCGAAGTCTACACCGCGCCGGGAACGTGAGACATTACCTCTCAGGTAATTGAGCGACCGACGTGCCGGGGCCACCATCCCGGCAGGAGGAGCGAGCCCATGAGCGAGACCTTCGATCCCCGGGAGCTGACCCAACGTTGGAAAGGCACGCTTGGCGACCTCCTCGGCATCGACTTCGTGGAGGCGACGACGGAGCGCGTGGTGGCCCGGCTCACCATTCGCGACGATCTTCGAACCGTCGGCGGTCCGCTGCACGGCGGCACCTTGATGGCCTTCGCCGACACCATCGGCGCGGTCGCCACCGTGCTGAACCTTCCGCCCGGCGCCGGGACGACCACGCTCGAATCCAAGACCAACTTCTTCGCCGCTGGGCGCGACGGGATCGTCGAGGCCGAGACCACGCCGCTCCATCGCGGCAAGCGCACCCAGGTGTGGCAGACGCGCATCACCGACGCGTCGGGGCGCATGCTCTCGCTGACCACGCAGACCCAGATGGTGCTCACGTGACACGGGTCGGGCCACCGCTCCGCGTGGCGTTCGTGGGCGGCTTCGCGGCCTGCTTCGTGGAGCCGGTGCGGGCCCGGCTCGAGAATGCCTGCGAGCTCCTGGCGGGCGAGGAGCGGGAGCTGCTGCCGCGGCTCGCCGACGTGGACGTCGTGGTGAGCCTGGCCTTCACCCCCGCCATGGGCGCGGCCGCCGGGCGAGTGCGGCTGGTGCAGGTCCCGGGCGCGGGCGTCGATCGGATCGATCGGCGCGCGCTGCCGGTGGGGGCCGTGGTCGCCAATGCCTACGGTCACGAGCGCGGCATCGCCGAGTACGTCCTCGGCGCCATCCTCGCGTGGAATCACCGCTTCGTCTCGGTGGACGCCAGCCTGCGCCGCGGCCGCTGGGAGGCCGCGTGGTCCCACGATGCGCCCCCGCCGCCGTTCGTGCCCGAGCTGGGTGGAAAGACGCTGGGCATACTCGGCTACGGGCGCATCGGACGGGCGGTGGCGCGCCGCGCGCGGGCCTTCGACATGACGGTCCGAGCCATTCGCCGCGAGCCAAAGGACGCCGCCCCCGAGGACGTGGCCTCGCTCGAGGGGCCGGAAGGTCTCGTCGCCCTGCTGCAGACCGCCGACTATGTCGCGATCACGCTGGCCTTGACGCCGGAGACCCGCGGGCTGATCGGCACGCGCGAGCTGGCCCTGATGAAGCGGAGCGCGGTCCTGGTGAACGTGGCACGCGGCGAGGTCGTGGACGAGGACGCGCTCTACGAGGCGCTGGCCGGCGGCACCATCGCGGGCGCGGCGCTGGACGTCTGGTACCGCTATCCCGCTGGGCCGGGTGCGACGCTCCCCGCGCGCCGCCCTTTCCACGAGCTGCCCAACGTGCTGATGACGCCGCACGTGTCGGGCTGGACCGAGGGCATGCTGGCGGCGCGCGCCGGCGTGATCGCCGGCAACATCGACCGCGTCGCCCGGGGCGCCCCCCTGGAGAACCTCGTTCCCTAGCCGCTTGCGCCCGCCGCCGGAACGGCCCTAGAGTGTGCGGCGGCATGGGCAAGCTCGACGGCAACGTGGTGGTGGTGACCGGGGCGAGCCGCGGCATCGGCGCCGACATCGCCCGCCTTTTCGCCGCCGAGGGCGGCCGCGTGGTGTGCGCGGCGCGCACCCTTCGGGAGGGCGATCACCCCCTCGCCGGCTCGCTCGAGCACACGGTGGCGGAGATACAGGCCGCGGGCGGGCAGGCCGCCGCGGTGGCCGCGGACATCTCCCAGCCGGAGGAGTGCGAGCGGCTGATTCACGCCGCCCGGGCCGCCTACGGGCCCGTGGACGTGCTCGTGAACAACGCCGCGCTGACCTACTTCATCGAGGTGAAGGACTACCCCGTCAACAAGTGGCTCCGCTCCTGGGCGGTGAACGTGCACGCGCCGTTCGTCCTCGCCAAGCTCGTCCTCGAGGACATGATCCCGCGACGGCGGGGGAGCATCGTGAACATCTCCTCGGGCTCGGCCATCGGCCCGGGGCGCGGTCCCTATCCCGAGCCCGAGCGCTATTCGGGCGGCACCTGCTATGGCGCGGAGAAGGCGGCGCTGGAGCGCTTCACCCAGGGCCTGGCCCGCGAGGTGTACCCGCACGGGATCTCGGTCACCGCGGTGTCGCCCTCGCAGGTCGTGCCGACGCCCGGCACGGTGCATCACAAGCTCGTACGGAGCATGGACGATCCGCGGGGCGAGCCGCCCATCCTCATGGCCCGCGCCGCTCTGCTGCTCGCCACCGAGCCCTGCGAGCGCATCACCGGCCGCGTCACCTACAGCCAGGAGATCCTGAAGGAGTACGGCTGGATCACCGAGGCGCGGGGCCGCGGCGTCGACAGCAAGGGGAGCGGCTACTCACAGATCTGATCCGCGACGAGGCGGAGCGGGTAGCGGCGGCTCAGCCGGGGTCGGGCCGAGCCCGCGGGAAAGCGGGCGACCGATCACGCCCGCGTGTAACCTGGGATACATGGCGAGGGCTCTGGGCGGGATCTACCTCTGGCTCCCGAGGACGCCGGCGGCGATGCGGGGGGCCATCCGGTTCGTGGGGACAGGGCTCGCGCTCGCCCTTGTCCTGGGCACGGCGGCCGCCGCCGGGGCCCAGGAGCCGCGCGCGCTCGGTCTGGCCGCCATCCACCATCTCACCGGATGCTTCCTCGTCGACTACAGCTTCGTCGAGGTCGAGAGCCTCAAGCCCGGCTACGTCCGCGACGCGCGGGTCTACGACGTCAACGTCGACAAGTCCGTGAAGGAGTGGATCACCGCGGAGGTGCTCGACCCGGGGCGGGTGCGCCTGCAGCGCATTCTCTTCTCCGCGGGGCTCGACGGGGTGGTGCGGAAGGAGACCCTGCTGCGCCATCAATCCGAGGACTGGGAGTACGACGCCCCCTACCTCTACGACTTCGTGGCGCCCCAGCGGTGGGAGGTGCGCGACCTGCGGGGCAAGCCCGCGCAGTGGACGCGGCGGATCACCAATCTGGACGACGGGCTGCGCTATCAGTGCGCGGCCCCTTGGACCAGCGCCGGGGGCTATCCCGAGTGGGCGTGCGCCGACTACGCGCCCATTCCCGGCCGGGAGACGCGCGACATGAGCCGCTCGGACTACCACGCACTGGATCGGAGTACGCGCATCGTGGCGTACGGGTCGAGCTGGCTCGAGCGGCAGAACAACGTGAAGACCATTCACACCGCCGCCGGGCGGGCGCCGCTGGCCCGCGAGCTGGGCAAGACCTGGTACGTACGCCTGCCTGACACGGAGTGCGCGGTGGCGGTGGAGTTCGCCCGGGCGCGAGCGCCCTTCTGGGCGCTGCTGCGCGAGATCTGGGACGGCGTGCTCGCGGGCGACGCGCCGTTTGTCGAGCGCACGCCGCCGGGACAGCCGCCTCGCTTCGTCCGCATGTTCGAGATCGAGGAGGAGTTTCTCGGCCGCAATCTCAGCGATCCCGCCGTTCGCGCCGCCGTCCGGGCCCGCATCCTGCGCGTCATCGACGAGTACCGGGTGCGCTAGGCGTCGCGCGCTCCTGGTCGTGCGGGCCGGCGGCTCCTACGGGGGCACGCGCGCGTGGCAGCCCACCCGCTTTGACGCCCGGCGGGGCCTGTGGCAGGATCGTCGCCGTGGGCCGGCGCGGCGACCGTCCGGCCGAAGGCCCCGAAACCACGAGCGAGCCGAGGA
>DATEDO010000038.1:0-8950 GCA_035281625.1 Candidatus Methylomirabilota bacterium | reverse complement strand
GGATCTGGCGCACCTCGTGGCGGCCGGCGTCTGGCTGGGATCGCTGGCCCCCCTGGCCCTGCTCCTGCGGGCCGCCGCCACGCCCGAGGGCGCCGACGCGCGCCCCTATGCCGTGCTCGCGGTGCGCCGCTTCTCGCGGCTGGCGCTCCTGAGCATGCTCGTCCTCGTGGCCACGGGGCTCTGGAACGCGTGGACGCTGGTGGGCGACCTGCCCTCGCTGATCGGCACGCGCTACGGCTGGCTCCTCCTCGTCAAGTTGGGACTGCTGGCGCCCATCCTCGCGCTCGCCGCCATCAACCGGCAGCGACTGCTCCCCGCCCTCGCGGGTGAGGCCGTCACGGTGGGTCGCCCCGCCATGGCCCGCCTCGCGCGCTTCGTGGCCGCGGAGTGGGGCCTGGCGCTGGCCATCCTGGCCGTGGTCGCCGTGCTGGGCGCCACGCCGCCCGCGCGTCACGACGCGCCGTGGTGGCCGCTGTCCTTCCGCCTCTCGTGGGAGGCGGCGGCAGGCCTGCCCGGCGTGCGCACCCGGTTCCTCATCGGCACCCAGGTTGCGGTGGTGGGCCTCCTCGGCGTGGTCGTCGCGCTCCTGCTCGCGCGCATGCGCCTGCTGGCCGCGACGGCGGGCCTCGCGCTCATCGCCATCGGTCTCGGCGTGGCGCTGCCGCCGCTCTCGGTGGACGCCTATCCCACCACGTTCCGGCGCACCACCGTGCCCTATCAGGCCTCGTCCATCGCGCACGGGCTCGAGCTCTATCGTCACCACTGCGCGCTCTGCCACGGCCCCGCCGGCTGGGGCGACGGCCCGGCGGGCGGAGGGCTGCCGAAGAAGCCCGCCGATCTCACCGCGCCTCACACCGCCCAGCACACCGCGGGCGACATGTACTGGTGGCTCAGTCACGGCATCCCCGCCTCGGGCATGCCGGCCTTCGGCGCCATCCTCTCCGAGGATGACCGGTGGGACTTGATCAACTACATCCGGGCGCTTGGGGCCGGAGAGCAGGGCCGCCTGCTCGGCGCCGCCGTGGAGCCGAATCGGCCGCGCGTCGTCGCGCCGGACGCCAGCTTCGCGGTGGGCCCGGTGCCCGCGCGGAGCCTCAAGGACTTTCGAGGTCAGAAGACACTACTGCTCGTTTTCTTTACGCTTGATGACTCGAGACGACGCCTCGCGGATCTCGCCCGCGCCTACGAGACCCTGCAGATGCTGGGCACCGAGATCGTCGCCGTCCCTCTGCGGCCTGACGGGCCGGTGATCGCGCGCCTCGGCGCCAATCCGCCCATTCTCTTCCCGGTGGTCACCGAGGGCGCGGAAGAGATCGCGCGGGCCTACGGGGTGTTCCGACGTACGCTCTCGCCGGACGGTATGAAGCCCGATCCTCCCATGCCCCCGCACGTCGAGTTCCTCATCGACCGCGCGGGCTATCTCCGCGCACGCTGGATTCCCGGCAATCCCGGGGCCGGCTGGGCGGAGATGCGGGCCCTGGTGGGAGAGATCCAGGCGCTCAACCGCGAGTCGCCCGCGCCGCCGCCCGCGGAGCACGTCCACTAGGCATGCGCCTCTGGCGGGTGGTGGTGCTGGTGAACCTCGCCCTGGGCGTGGGCCTGCTCGTGGGCTACCTCGCCTGGGGACGCCCGCTCGCCGACGTCCGCGCCGAGGCGGAGGCCCTGCGGGCGCAGGCGGTGCCCGCGGGAGTGGAGCGCGTGTTCCGCGGGCGCGGCGTGGTGCGGGCGGTGGTGTCGGAGATCAACGTGATCGTGCTCTCGCACGAGGACATCCCCGGCTTCATGCCCCCGATGACCATGGGCTTTCGCGCGCAGGACCCGAAGATCTATGACGGCGTCGCAGTGGGCGACGTCGTGGCCTTCACCCTGCGCGGCGTGCCGCCCAACGTCACCGTCACCGAGCTGCGGAAGGAGGGCACGCTGTGACGCTTGCCCTCTGCTCTCTCGTGCTGCTCCTCGCCGGGGCACCGGCCTGGGCCGGGCACGCGCCGGCGGCCAGCTTCCCCACCCTCCGCTCGGACGCGGTGAAGCGCATGCTGGACGTGAAGGAGCCGGTGGTGCTGGTGGACATGCGGAAGCCGGCCGAGTTCAGCGCGGGGCACCTGCCGGGAGCCATCTCCATCCCGCTCGCCGATCTCTCGAAGCGATATCGCGAGATCCCCAAGTCCGCCCGCGTGGTGCTGTACTGCCAGTGCCCGCTGGAGGACATGGGCGGTGTCCACAAGTTCCTGCAGGACCTCGGCTACCGCAATCACGTGGTGCTCGAGGACGGCTTCGACGGCTGGTTCAGGAGCCAGTACCCGCTGGTGAAGTAGCGGGGGGCGAGCGGGGGTTGACAGCGGGGCCTCTGATTAGGTATCCCTAACTTCATGAATTCGCACGACCTGACCCCCATGCGCGTGCTCGACCTCTCGACCTGCCGGATCACCGGGCAGCCCGCCCTCCTCCTGGAAGACGCGGCGGGCACCCAGCGCCTGGCCTTCTACCTGCCGCTCAACGAGGCCAATCGCCTGTCCCGCGCGCTCGGCATGGGTGAGTGCTCCTGCACGCCGATCTTCGAGCTCACCGAGTCGGTCATCGCGGCTCTGCCGGCGCGGGTGCTCCGCGCCGAGCTCGAAGGAGACGAGCACGGCATCTCCGGGGCGCTCGTGCTGGTGCAGCACGGGCTGGAGCTCCGGCTGCCCAGTCACCCCGCCGACGCCCTCGCCCTGGCTATCCGCGCGCGGGCGCCCATCCTCGCCACCGCCAGCGCCCTGGCCCGGGCCTGCCGGGCCGAAGGAGCCGCGCGACGGACCGAGGTGCGCCAATGGGTGGATCGGGTGCGGCCGGACGATTTCGGACCGCCGTCGGAGGGCTGAAGCCCTGCCGCGCGCGAAGCCGCGGTTTGCAGCGCGCGCGGCGCTCATGTATAAGAAGTCGCAATGAGCTCCGGCTCCGGTCGCCCGCGTCGCGCCGCCTCGCTCCGGCGTCTCGGGGTTCTGCTGCTCATCCTCTTCGCGCTGGGCGCCCTCGTCCTCGAGCAGAGCCAGCTCCTCCACCTCCACAAGGACGAGAGCCCCGCTCTCTACAACGAGCAGCATCTCCTCGCCGCGCTGCTGGCGACCCCCTCCAGCGGGGTCCCCCTGCCCGATGCCACCGGAATCGCCTTCCTGGCGGTTCTCGCCGGCTTCGTCGTGCTCCTCGACGGACCGCCCCCACGCGTGTCCGTCCTGCGCCACGCGGCACCCCGCGCTCCGCCCGCTCGCTAGCGTTCCCCTCGCCGGAAGCCGACTCCGCCCGCCGTCCATCCGACGGTGCGGCGCGCCCTTCCCCATTGCACGAGGAGGATCCGTCTATGCGCGCACTGGTTCGCGTGGTGCTGCTCCTGGCGTTCATCGCCATTCCCGGCTGGGCCGAAGCGCAGGGCAAGGAGGCCGAGATCGAGGCGCTCCGCAAGGAGCTGGAGACGGTGCGGAAGACCATGGAGACACTGGCCGACCGCATCAAGACCCTGGAGACGCAGCCCACGCCGGTCGCCGCGACGCCGGCCGCGGCCCCGGCCGGGCGCCCCTATGTCGCGGACCTGGCCCAGGCCCCGGGCGGGGGCACGCCGTCCCTGATGGATCTCGCGCGGCCGCGCGAGCCCTTCGCCCTCTACGAGCGCCGAGGCGCCGGTCAGCTCCTGTTCGACATGGGTGTGGCCGGCGACTTCGTCGCCAACTTCACCCAGCGCAATGTCGACAAGGCCAATGCCGGCACCTTCGCGGGCCGCGAGAACCGCTTCTTCCCGCGCGAGATCGAGCTCTCCCTCTTCGGTCAGATCGACCCCTATGCCCGCGGGGAAGTGCGCATCGAGGCCGCCGAGGAGTTCGAGGACGGCGAGCGTGACCTCCACCTCGGTCTCGCCGAGGCCCATCTGACTCTACTCACGCTGCCATTCAATACCCAGGCCAAGCTGGGCCTCATGCGGAATCGCTTCGGCCTCCTCAATCAGCTTCACCTCCACGACGGGCCGCAGATCGATCGGCCCAACGTGCTCACCCGCTTCTTCGGCGAGGAGGGGCTTCGCGAGGCGGGCATGGAAGCGACCTGGATCCCACCGCTCCCCTTCTTCGTCGAGCTCCTCGGCGGCGTCTTCAACGGGGACAACGACGTGCTCTTCGGGTTCGGGAAGATCTCCGAGCCCCTGCTCACCGGGCGTCTGCGCACGTTTCTCGACTTCGAGGAGTGGGGCGCCATCCAGCTCGGCACCTCGGTCGCCAGCGGCACCACGCCCGACCGGCTGCGCAGCACCGTGGTGGGCGTGGATGCGAAGTACAAGTACCGGCCGGATGGCTGGTCGCATGCCCTGTTCACGCTCGCCGGCGAGTGGCTCCATCTCGCTCGGCGCTTCACCACGGAGGGCGCCGACGACGACGGCGACGGCATCCTGGAGCACGCCCCCGAGAATCGGACGCGCCACAAGTCCGGCTGGTACGCGTATGCCGAGGTACAGCCCTGGAAGCGCTGGCTATTCGGCGTCCGCTTCGATCGCACCGAGTTCCCCGACCAGCGCGGCCAGGAGTGGGCGGTGGAGCCCTACGTGACCTTCATGCCCAGCGAGTTCCTCCGCTTCCGGCTCGCCTACAAGCACACCGAGCGGAGCAAGCGCGACGGCTTCAGCGACAACGACAGCAGCGGCCGCATCGTCGACGAGCTCCTGCTCCAGGCCACGTTCCTGCTGGGCGCGCATCCCGCCCATCCCTTCTAGCCGTGATGACGAGAGGAGGAGACGTCATGCGACGCTGCGTGGTCCTGTTCCTGGTGCTCCTGAGCGTCCTCGGGACCGCCCCCGCCGGCCGCGCCGCCGACAAGATCCGAGTGGTGGCCACCATCACCGATCTCAAGGCGCTCACGGAAGCGGTGGGGGGGGACCTCGTGGAGGTGGACACCCTCGCGCGCGGCAATCAGAATCCCCACGACCTCGAGGTCCGGCCCAGCTTGATGGTGAAGCTGCGCCGGGCCGACCTCATCGTGATGAACGGCCTCGAGCTGGACCAGTGGGCGGAGGTGGTCATCCGAGGGTCCAACAATCCCAAGCTCGTGCCCGGCGCCCCCGGGCGGGTGGACGCTTCCGAGGGTATCCTGGTCCTCGACGTGCCCAAGACCAGAGTGGACCGCTCGATGGGCGACGTTCACCCGCTCGGCAACCCGCACTACACGCCGGATCCCGGCATGGCCCCGGCGATCACCGCCAACATCGTGACCGGCCTCGTGCGAGTGGCCCCCCAAGGGCGGGCCACGTTCGAGCGGAATCGCCAGGCCTTCCTCACGCGTCTGGAGCAGGCGCAGGCGGCGTGGACGGCGGCCCTGGCGCCGGTCAAGGGGGCCAAGGTGGTGGTCGATCACGGCATATGGACCTACTTCCTCACCCGGTTCGGCCTCGTTCAGGCGGCCACCATCGAGGAGCGGCCCGGCATTCCCGCCACGCCCACCCACGTCGCCAAGGTCATACAGCTCATCAAGGCCGAGCGAATCAAGGCCATCCTGACCGTCCCCTGGGGCGACGGCAAGCTGGCCGCCCGGATCGGGGAGGAAAGCGGGGCGAAGGTCGTCCCCATGGCCCCGGCGGTCGGCGGGGTGAAAGGCCCGAGCGGCTACATCGACACGGTGGACTACAATGTGAAGACCCTCGCTCAGGCCCTCAAGTAAACAGCGACCATGGCCGCCGATCTCCTCGCGCTGATGTGGATGCCGTTCCTCATGTGCCTGGTCCTCACCGGAATACACGCGTACCTCGGGATCCACGTGCTGGCGCGAGAGGTGGTCTTCGTCGATATCGCGCTCGCCCAGATCGCGGCGTTCGGCGCGACCACCGCATACGTGCTCGGCTGGGACGTCCACACCTGGGAGTCCTATGCGTTCGGGATCGGCTTCACGGTGCTCGGAGCCCTCGTCCTCGCCCTCACCCGCTCGCGCGAGCGCCACGTGTCTCAGGAGGCGATCATCGGCGTGGTCTACGCGGTGTCGTCGGCGGCCGCGGTGCTCGTGGCCGATCGCACCCCCCATGGCATGGAGCATCTGCGCAGCATGCTGGTGGGCAGCATCCTGAGCGTGAGCGGGAGCGAGGTGCTGAAGGTCGGCCTGCTCTACGCCGGCATCGGGCTCTTCCACTGGTGGTGCCGGCGGCCGTTCTTCGTCATCTCGACCGCGCCCGAGCGCGCCTTCCGCGAGGGCTGGGCCGTGCGCGGCTGGGACTTCCTCTTCTACGCTTCCTTCGGCGTCGTCGTGACGAGCTCGGTGCGCATCGGCGGCGTGCTGCTCGTGTTCTCGTACCTCATCGTGCCGGCGCTGGCCGGCATCCTGCTCGGCGGCCGGCTGGGGACCCGGCTCGTCATCGGCTGGATCTTCGGCACCGCGGTGAGCGTGCTCGGAATGGTGGGTTCGGCGGTGCTGGATCTTCCCACCGGCGCCACCGTCGTGTGCGCCTTCGGCGCCGCCCTCGTCGTGCTCGGGATCTACGCGAAGGCCGCCGGCCGCTACTCCGGCCTCCTCGGGCCGCAGGCCTTGCGCACCGCCCGCGCGACTCCCTCGCTGCGCGAGGATCGCTCCTGACTTCCGGCGCCCGCGCCCTCGTCCTCGCCGCCGCGCTCTGTCTGGGCGCGTGCGAGCGGGCGCCCGGCCCCACGACGGCTCCCGCCAAGCCCGCGGTGGTGGCCAGTCTTTACCCGCTCGCGGACTTCACGCGCCATGTCGCGGGCGACCGGGCGGTGGTGACCTCGCTGGTGCCGCCGGGCGTGGAGCCCCACGACTGGGAGCCCTCGCCCCGGGACGTGGCGGAGGTGCGCAAGGCGAGCGTGTTCGTCTACAGCGGCGCCGGCTTCGAGCAGGCCGCGGATCGCATCCTGAAGGAGCTCGCGGGCGGGGCGGGACCCGTGCCCGTCGACGCCTCCGCGGGCCTTCCGCTGCTCGAGGCGCCCGCAGAAGGCGGGCGGGCGCCGGCCCGGCGGGCCAAGGATCCGCACGTGTGGCTGGATCCCCTGCTGGCCCAGCGCCAGGTCGACGCCATCGCGGAGGGGCTCGCCCGGGTCGACCCAGCGGGGGCGCGCGCGTACCAGGACAATGCGGCGGCCTATCGAGCCCGGCTGGGCGAGCTCCATGACGCCTTCACCGCGGGCCTCGCGCGCTGCGCCCGTCGCGAGGTCGTCACCCCCCACGCGGCCTTCGGCTATCTCACGACGCGCTACGGCCTCGTACAGGTGCCCATCATGGGCATCGCGCCCGAGTCCGAGCCCAGCCCCGCCGATCTCGCGCGGCTCGTGCGCTTCGCCCGACAGCGGGGCGTCACCCACATCTTCTTCGAGTCGCTGGTGAGCCCGCGCGTCGCCGAGACCCTCGCCCGTGAGCTGGGCGCGCAGACGCTGGTGCTGAACCCGGTGGAAGGTCTGACCCGAGAGGAGGCGGCGGCCGGCAAGGACTATCTCGCGCTCATGCGGACGAACCTGGAGCATCTCCGCGCCGGGCTGAGCTGCCGCTGACCGATGGCCGCCGCGCCCGTCGCCCGCGTCTGCTTCGTGTCCTGCGCGCGCTGGCCCGAGGTGTCGGCGAGCGACGCGGTGGCGCAGCAGGCGCTCGAGGCCCGCGGCGCGGCGGTGGCGGTGCGGCCGTGGAACGGCGAGGACACGCGCTTCAATGGCTTCGACGCGGTGGTGTTCCGCTCGTGCTGGGACTATCACCACACCCCCGATGCCTATCTCGCGTGGCTGGCCCGGTGGGAGGCGGAGGGCGTCCGGTTCTGGAATCCCCCCGACCTGGTGCGCTGGAACCTGTCCAAGCGTTACCTGCATGCCCTCGCCGCGGCGGGCGTGCCGGTGGTGCCCACGGTGACGCTCGAGGCCGGAGACGAGGCGCGGCTGCCCGCGGTGCTGGCGGAGCGGGGCTGGACGGTGGCGGTGGTGAAGCCCGTCGTGTCCGCCTCCGGCCACGACACCACGCTCGTGACCGCCGAGGAGGCGCCGGCGGTCGCGCGCGCCATCGCGGAGGGGCGCCGGCGCCGGCCGGTGATGGTGCAGCCCTTCGTGCCCGAGATCCGGACCGCGGGCGAATGGTCGCTGGTCTTCATCGACGGCGCCTTCAGCCACGCCGCCCTCAAGCATCCCGCCGCGGGCGACTTCCGCGTGCAGCCGAGCTTCGGCGGACGCGCCGACGCGGCCACGCCGGATGCCGACACGCTCGCCGCCGGGCGGGCCACCCTGGCCGGCCTGCCCATCGCGCCCCTCTACGCGCGCGTGGACGGCGTGGCCACCGGCGCGGGCTTCGTGGTGATGGAGGTGGAGCTGCACGAGCCCGGGCTCTTCTTCACGCAGGCGCGCCGCGGGGCGGAGGCGTTCGCCGACGCGATCCTGCGTCGCGTCCGCACCCGAAGTTGACACTCCAGACGGCGCACGACTACACTGCAATCGGCTTCCACTATGCTTCCCGTCCCCGCCGGCCTCGACCGTTCCTGCGACGGGCGGCGCGACGCATGAGCGCCTCCGCGCGCTGGCGGGCCCTCGCCCTTGGCTCCCTCGCCCTCTTCCTGCTGCTGAGCGTGGCCGCCGCGCAGGGCCCGCTGCCCGGGGACGTCGCGGTGCGCGCCGCCGTGAGGGCCGAGTTCCCGCCCGAGGCCATGGCGGTCGCGCATGCGGTGAATCTGGGCGGCACGTGGATGGTGCTGGTCCCTGCCGCGGCGGGCCTCTACGCGCTGTCGCGTCACGCCCGCGCGCGCTGGTGGCTGTGGGGCCTCGCGCTGGTGCTGGCGCCGGTGGTCGAGAACACGTGGAAGGCGCTGGTCGGGCGGCCGCGTCCCGAAGGCGTCGCCTACGGATTCCCCAGCGGCCACGCCACGGCGGCCGCGGTGTTCGTGGTGGTGGCCATCTATCTCTCCACCCGCACCCGGCTCCGCGCCGGTGGGCTTCTGGCGCTCGCCGCGCTCGTCCTCGTGCTCGGGCTG
>DATEDO010000037.1:0-19704 GCA_035281625.1 Candidatus Methylomirabilota bacterium | reverse complement strand
GAGGCCACCGCGCTCGCCGACGCCCTGGAGCGCCTGCTCGCGGATCGGCCGCTGGGCGCGCGGCTGGCCGCCGCCGGCCGCGACCTCGTCGAGCGGCGCTGCTCGGGCGCCCGCGTGGCGGAGGCGCTCGCCGCGCGGTATGGCGCCCTCACGTCTGCCACCGCGCCCGCGTGAAGGTCTCCGTCCTCTGCTTCGACGTGTCGGACAACGCCGCGGGCCGCGCTCATCTCCTCGCCCGGCTGCTGGCGCCCATCGCGTCCGTGGAGGTCGTGGGGCCGCGGCACGGGACGGGCGTGTGGGCGCCGGTGGCGGGTGAGGACGTCACCTACGTCGGCGTGCCGGCGGGGCGACTGCCGAGCTTCGCGGCCGCCCTCCCCGCGCTGCTCCGCGCCGCCGACGGCGACCTCCTCTATGCCTCCAAGCCGCGACTGGGATCGGCGGGCGTGGCCTTTCTCAAGCGCCGCCTCGGGCGCCGTCCGCTCCTGCTCGACATCGACGACTGGGAGGTCGGCTTCTTTCTCCGCGGCGGCGCGTGGGGCGTGGCCGGCCGGGCGCTGAACTGGGGCAATCCGCGCGGCCTGCCCTGGACCTGGCTCATGGAGCGCGCGGCGCGGGCGGCCGATGCCATCACGGTGGCCTCGCGCTTTCTCCAGGAGCGCTTCGGCGGCACGCTGATCCCACACGTGCGCGACACGGATGCCTGGCGTCCCGGGGCGGTGGACGGTCGGGAGATCCGCGAGCGTCTGGGCGTGGGCGCCCGGCGTCTGGTCATGTTCCTGGGCACCGCGCGCGAGCACAAGGGCGTGGATGACCTCGTCGAGGCGCTCGAGCGTCTCGGACGGGCCGATCTCGTTCTCGCCCTCGTCGGCACCGATCCCGAGAGCGCCGCCGGCCGGCGGCTCCGCGCGCGCTGGCCCCGCCTCACCCTCGTGCCACCCATTCCCGTCGCGGCGATCCCGCGCTTCCTCGAGGCCGCCGACGTGGTGGCGGTGCCGCAGCGCGACACTGCCGACACGCGCGGCCAGGTGCCCGCCAAGCTGTTCGACGCGATGGCGCTCGGGCGTCCCATCGTGTCCACGCGCGTGTCGATGATCCCGGAAATCCTCGACGGCTGCGGACTCGTGGTGTCGCCCGGCGACGTGTCCGCGCTCGGCGCCGCGCTGGCCCGCGTGGCCGACGACGCGGCGCTGGCCCGAGAGCTCGGCGCGCGGGCCCGCGCCCGCTGCGTGGAGCACTACAGCTACGCGCGCGCGCGCAAGGACCTCTTTCCCCTGATCGACCGACTCCTGGGCCGCGCGGCCACGACGGCGCGGCGGCCATGAAGCTGGCCCTCGTCTGCCGGCCCTTCGTGTTCCACGGGGGCGTGGAGACCTCCACAGCCGGGCTGCTGGGCGAGCTGGCCCGGCGCGGGCATCACGTGGAGCTCCTCACCACGCGCGCGCAGGCGCCCGTGCCCGGCATCGTCGTGCGCGCCCTCCCCGTGCTCCCCCAGCCCTCGCTGCTGCGCCTCATCTCCTTCGGCATCGCGGCGCGGGCGGCGGCGCGGCGGGGCGGCTACGACGTGATCCAGAGCCACGAGCGGCTTCGTGGCGTGGACGTCTATCGGGCGGGCGAGGGGACACACCGGGGGTATCGCGCCGCCATGGGGCGATCGTCTAAAGGAGGCCCTTACCATAGGTATGTTATCTTCCTAGAAACACGGATATTTCAACTCGACGGTGTCAGGCATGTCGTTGCCATCTCCGCGCGGGGCAAGGCCGAGATCGAACGCCTCTACGGCACCCCCGCCGACCGCGTGAGCCTGATTTACAACGGCGTCGACCTCGCCCGCTTCGACCCCGTGACGCTCGCGCGCGTGCGAGACGCGGCACGCGCGGAGCTCGGGCTCACCGCGCACGCGTGGACCGTTCTCTTCGTCGGATCGGGCTTCGAGCGCAAGGGGCTGGGGCCGCTCATCGAAGCGCTGGCGCGCGTCGCCGAGCCGGGCGCCCGGCTCGTGGTGGCAGGCAAGGGCGATCGTGCCGCCTACGGCGCACTCGCGGCGCGGCTGGGGGTGGCCGAGCGGGTCGTGTGGACCGGACCCCGGGCCGACGTGGAGCGGCTCTACGCGGCCGCCGACGTGGTGGCGCTGCCGGCGCGCTACGAGCCCTTCGGCAACGTGCACCTGGAGGCGCTGAGTTCGGGACGCCCCGTGCTCACCAGCGTCCACGCCGGCGGGGCCGAGCTGATCAGCCAAGGGAAGAACGGCTGGGTGGCCGAGGAGGTCTCGGCCGCGGCCATCGCCGAGGGCCTCGCACGGCTGCGCTCGTCGGATGCGCGCACCCTCGCGCGGGCGGCACGCGCCGCCGCCGAGCCCTATACGTATGCCGCGCAGGCCGCTGGGTTCGAGGCGCTCTACCGTCGCCTCTGAGCGCGGTCGGGCTCGAAACCCTCGATTTTTATTGATCATTCAGGGCCGCGGCCTTACACTGCCTCTCGATGCCCGCCCGGCCAGCCGTCTTCATGGACCGAGATGGCTGCCTCACCGAGGAGGTGGGGTACGTCAATCACGCGAGCCGGATTCACCTCCTGCCGCGCAGCGCCGAGGCGGTGCGGCGTCTCAACGCAGCGAACATGCCGGCGGTGATGATCACCAATCAGGCCGGCATTGCCCGAGGGTATTTCTCGGAGGCCGTGCTCCGGGCCTCGCTCGAGGCCATGGTGGCGCAGCTGCGCGCGGGCGGCGCACGGCTCGACGGCCTCTACGTGTGCACCCATCATCCGACCGAGGGTCGGCCGCCCTATCGCGTGGCGTGCGATTGCCGCAAGCCGCGGCCGGGCCTCTTGCTGCGCGCGGCGCAGGAGCTCGAGCTCGACCTCGCCGCCTCGGTGATGGTCGGGGACCGCATGTCCGACGTCGCGGTGGGGCAGGCGGTGGGGGCGGCGGGCGTGCTCGTCCTCACCGGCTACGGCCGCGGCGAGTGGGAGCATCAGCGCCACGAGTGGACGGCGAAGCCGGATCACGTCGCCGGGGATCTGCTCGACGCGGTGGACTGGGCGCTGGCGCGCGGTCGGCCATGATGTTTCCCGCGCGCGCCACGCTCGACCTGGTGGCCCGGCTCCGCGGTCGGCGCATCGTCGTGGTGGGTGACCTCATCGCCGACGAGTACCTCTACGGCAAGCCCGCGCGCATCTCGCGCGAGGCACCGGTGCTCATCCTGCGCTTCACGGATCGCGAGGTCCGCCTCGGCGGCGCGGCCAACGCCGCTCACAACGTCCAGGCCCTCGGCGCCCGCGCCATACCGGTCGGCGTGGTGGGCGACGACAATGCCGCCGCCGACGTCCACCAGCTGTTCGAGCGGGCGGGCATCGGCGCGGGCGGACTGGTGCGCGCGCCGGGCCGGCGCACGCCGGTGAAGACGCGCATCATGGCGGGCGGCTACGAGTCCACGCGGCAGCAGGTGGTGCGCCTGGACCGCGAGCCGGAGCCCATGCTGGCGCCCGACGTGGAGGAGCGGGTGCTCGAGCGGCTGACCGCGGTGGGCGGCGAGGCCGACGGGTTCGTGTGCTCCGACTACGGCTACGGCGTGGTGTCGCCGCGCGTGTTCGAGGCGGTGCGCGATCTGGCGCGCGCGCGGCGCGTTCCCCTCACCGTGGACAGCCGCTACGATCTCGTGCGCTTTCGCGGCGCCACCGCGGCCACGCCCAACGAGCCCGAGGTGGAGGCGCTCACCGGCGCCGAGCTCGTCGACGAGCGCGCCGTCGAGAAGGCGGGGCGGCAGGTCCTGGAGCGGCTGGAGGCGCACCTCCTGCTGGTGACGCGAGGCAGCCGCGGCATGGCGCTCTTCGAGCGCGAGGGGCCGGTGACGTTCATTCCCATCCACGGCAGCGATCAGATCGCCGACGTGACGGGAGCGGGCGACACCGTGATCAGCGCCTTCACCACCGCGCTGGCGGCGGGCGCGCCGCCCGCGCAGGCGGCCTGGCTCGCCAACGTGGCCGGCGGCGTGGTCGTCATGAAGCGCGGCACCGCCAGCGTTTCGCCCGCCGACATCGCCCAGGCGCTCGCCGCGGAATCGGGGCGCGATGGCGACCGTTCTCGGTCCTGAGGAGGCGGGGCGCTGGGCGGAGGCCCAGCGGCGCCTGGGCAAGCGGATCGTCCTCGCCAACGGCTGCTTCGACCTCCTGCACGTGGGCCACGCCCGCTACCTCGCGGCCGCGCGCGCGCTGGGCGACGTGCTCGTGGTGGCGCTCAACTCCGATGCCTCGGTGCGCCGCCTCAAGGGCGCGGGCCGGCCCCTGATGACCGCGGGGGAGCGGGCGGAGCTCCTGGCCGCCTTCGCGGCGGTGGACGCGGTGGTGGTGTTCGAGGAAGACACGGCGGACGCGCTGGTGCGGCTGATCCGCCCCGACGTGCAGGCCAAGGGCACGGACTACACCGAGACCACCGTGCCGGAGCGTGAGGCGGTGCGCGCCGCGGGCGGCCGGGTCGCCATCGCCGGGGATCCCAAGGACCACTCGACACGCGACCTTATTCAGATCATTGTCGAGCGCTTCGGGAGCTCACGGTGAGCGAGCCAGGCTCTCGTGACTTGATCCGCGTCATCGTCGAGCGCTTCGGGGGCAGGCGGTGAAGGTCGCCATCGTCAAGCTCTCCGCGCTGGGCGACGTGGTCCACGCGCTCCCCCTCGCGCGCGCAATCCGCCGCGCCCACCCGCTGGCGCAGATCACCTGGATCGTGGAGCGGCGCGAGTCGGCCATTCTCCGCGGGCACCCCGATCTCGACCGCGTGATCCCGGTGGATACGCGCCGCTGGCGCCGGCTCCTCCGGTACCCGGAGGGCGCGCGGGAGGTGTGGGGCAAGGTGAGCGGGCTGCGCCGCCGCGTGCGCATGGCCGACCTCGATGTGGCCATCGACTGCCAGGGGCTGCTGAAAAGCGGGCTCCTCACCGCGTTCACCGGCGCCCGCCTGCGCATCGGCTTCCGCCGCGCCTACTGTCGCGAGCGCCTGAACGTGCTCTTCACCAATCGCCGCGTGCGCCCGCCCGCCGCCGCCGTCCACGTGGTGGACCAGAACCTGGCCCTCCTGGCCCCGCTCGGCATCGCGGCCGCTCCCGCCGAGTTCGTTCTGCCTGTCCGTCCCGAGGTGGACCGCCGGATGGAGCAGGCCCTCACCGCCGTCGGACTCACGAACGGGGAGCGCGTGGTCGCGCTCAATCCCGGAGCCGGGCGGAAGGACAAGCTGTGGCCGATCGAGTGCTTCCGCGATCTCGCCGAGCGGCTCATCGCGCAGGCCGACGCGCGCGTCCTGATCCTCTGGGGGCCGGACGAGCTCCCCTTGGCCCAGCGCATCGCCACCGGCCTCAGCGCCCAGGTGGCGCCCCCCACCGATCTCGACGAGCTCACCGCGGTGCTCCGCCGCGTGAGCCTGATCATCGCGGGCGACACCGGGCCGCTGCACCTGGCCGCCGCCCTGGGCACGCCCGCCCTCGGCCTCTACGGGCCCACGAGCGTCGAGCGCAACGGCCCGTACGGCGCGGAGCACCAGGGCCTCCAGAGTCCCGACGGGACTATGGGCGGCCTCACGCCGGAGGTGGTGCTCGACGCCGCCCAGGCCATGCTCGCGCGGAGCGCGCCGCGATGACACGCCTCAGCGTCACCATCGTGGCCTGGAACGAGGAGGAGCGGCTGCGCGCGTGCCTGGAGAGCGTGGGGTGGGCCGACGAGATCGTGGTCGTGGACGGCGAGTCCACCGACAAGACGGTGGCGCTGGCCCGCGAGTTCACGGATCGGGTGTGGGTGCGGCCCTGGCCGGGCTTCGCCGCCCAGAAGAACTTCGCCCTCGAGCAAGCCACGGGAGACTGGGTGCTCGCGCTGGACGCCGACGAGCGCGTCACACCCGAGCTCCACGCGCGCATCACGCGCATCCTCGCGGACGACGCCGCGGGACATCCGGTGGCCGACGGCTATGCGCTTCCGCGGAAGAACGTGTTCTGGGGGCGGTGGGTGCGGCACGGCGGCCTCTACCCCGACTATCAGCTCCGATTGTTCCGCCGGCAAGCCGGCCGCTTCCTCGCCGACGCCGTGCACGAGTCCGTGCGGGTGGAGGGCCGGGTGGAGCGGCTCGGTGACGCGCTTCTCCACCACTCGTACCGCAGCCTGGAGGACTTCGTCCAGCGCTCCAACCGCTACTCGACGCTGGCCGCCGGGGAGTGGCTCCGCCGCGGCAAGCGGGCGGGGCGCGCCGACCTCATCTTCCGCCCGCTCGGCCGCTTCCTCTCGATGTACATTATCCAGCGCGGCTTCCTCGACGGCTGGCGCGGCTTCGTGCTCGCCGTCCTGTACGCCGACTACGTGTTCCTGCGCATGGCCAAGGCCTGGGAAGCGCGGCTGGCGCGGGACGGCGGGCACTGAGGAGCGGAATGGCCGAGACGCAGCGGGTGCTATCGGGGATGCGGCCCACGGGCCGCCTCCACCTCGGCAACTATCTGGGCGCCCTCGAGAACTGGGTGCGCCTGCAGGCCGAGTACGAGTGCTTCTACTTCGTGGCCAACTGGCACGTGCTCACCACCGCGCCGGAATCGAGCGCCGAGGCGGGAGGCAGCACCCTCGAGATGGCGGCGGACTGGCTGGGCGCCGGGCTCGATCCCGACCGCTCCACGCTCTTCATCCAGTCGCGCGTGCCCGAGCACGCGGAGCTGCACCTGCTCTTCTCCATGGTGGTGCCGGTGGGGTGGCTCGAGCGCGTCCCCACGTACAAGGAGATGGTGGAGCAGCTCGGCATCGAGGCGCCGTCCTACGGCCTCCTCGGCTACCCGCTGCTCCAGTCCGCGGACATCCTCATCTACAAGGCCCACTGGGTGCCGGTGGGCGCGGACCAGGTGCCCCACATCGAGCTCACGCGCGAGGTGGCCCGCCGCTTCAACCACACCTGGAAGCCGGTGTTCCCCGAGCCGCGCGCCAAGCTGACCCAGATCCCGAAGGTGCCGGGCACCGACGGCCGCAAGATGTCGAAGTCCTACGGCAACGCCGTCGAGCTCGCCGACTCCGCGGAGGCCATCACGCAGAAGATCAAGCCGATGGTCACCGATCCCGCGCGCAAGCGCCGCCGCGATCCGGGTAATCCCGACGTGTGCCCGGTTTTCGATCTGCATCGCATCTTCACGCCGGAAGGGCCCCGCGAGCAGTGCGCGGTGGGCTGCCGCACCGCGGGCATCGGATGCCTGGACTGCAAGGCGGTGCTGCTGGAGCACATGCTGCCGCCGCTCTCCGCCATCCGGGACCGCCGCGAAGCCTGGATGGCGCGGCCGAAGGACCTCCTGGAGATCCTCCACGAGGGCTCGCGGCGCGCCCAGAAGCTCGCGCGGCAGACCATGGACGAGGTGCGGGACGCGGTGAGGCTCGAGCCATGACCGAGGTCGCCAGCCCCACGCTCACCGTCCGGGTCGACGAGTTCGAGGGGCCGCTCGATCTGCTCCTGCACCTCTGCCGCACCAATGAGGTGGATCTCGCGCGGCTCCCCATCCGCGCCGTCACCGATCAGTACCTCGCCCACCTCGAGGCGGCGCAGTTCCGCGACCTCGAGACCGCGGGCTCCTTCATGGTGCTGGCCGCCACCCTCATCTATCTCAAGTCCAAGCTCCTGCTGCCCGCCACCGGCGAGCCGGACGACGAAGACCTCGATCCCGAGGGCGAGCTCCTGCGTCAGGAGCTGGCGGCGCGCCTGGCCGAGTACGCGCGGGTGAAGGCGCTCGGGGCCTGGCTGGGCGCGCGCGAGGCCGAGCAGGCCCTCCTGTTCGGGCGCACCAGCGCGGAGCTGCCGCCGCCCGAGGACATCCCGCTCCAGGACCTCTCCGTGCACCTGCTCCTGCGCGCGATGAATCGGTTGGTCGACGAGCAGCGGCGCGAGCGGCCCCGCTCGGTGGAGCCCGATCCCATCTCGGTAGTGGAGCGCATGGCCGAGATCGTGTCGCTGCTCCGCTCCACGTGGTCATTGCTCTTCACGTCGGTCGCGGGCGGCGAACGCGTGCGCGCGGAGTGGGTGGTGACGCTCCTCGCCCTGCTGGAGCTGGTGCGGCTGGGGCAGGCGCGCGCCCGGCAGGCAGAGCTGTTCGGCGACATCACCATCGAGCGCGGCGCCGGGGTCCCCGCCGGGGACGCGGAGGCCGCCGCGACACCGGCCCCGCAGGGAGACGACGCATGATCGAGCCCATCGACGTCCTCGAGGCGCTCCTCTTCGCCTCCGACACCCCGGTCGAGCTCGCCACGATCCGGGACGTCCTGGAGCTGGACTCGCCCGGCGCCGCCCGCGACCTCGTGGACGGGCTCGCCGCGCGCCTGCGCGACGGAGGGCGGGCGCTTCAGGTCATCGAGGTGGGTGGGGGCTTTCGCATGGTCACGCGCCCGGAGGCGGCTCCCTGGCTCGTCAAGCTCGCCCGCGCGCGCACGCGCCAGCGCCTGTCGCGTCCCGCGCTGGAGACCCTGGCCATCATCGCCTATCGCCAGCCGGTGTCGCGGCCGGAGGTGGATGCAGTGCGGGGAGTGAACTCGGAGGGCGTGCTGGACAATCTCCTCGAGCGTCGGCTCGTGCGGATCGCCGGGCGGAAGGACACGCCGGGCCGGCCCTTCCTCTACGAGACCACGCGCGACTTCCTGGTCGCCTTCGGGCTGCGGGACCTCGCCGATCTGCCCAAGCCCGAGGGTGAGCTGGTGATCCCCGACCTTGCCGCTCCCCAGGCCGCCGCGCCGGACGAGCAAGGCGATCTCGACAAGGAGCTGGCCGCTGCCACCGATCCGTCTCAGCAAGATCCTGGCGCAGGCGGGGCTGAGCTCGCGTCGCGGGGCTGAAGCCCTTCTCCTCGCCGGCCGCGTCACCGTCAACGGGCAGGTGCGCCGGGAGCCCGGCGCGCAGGCCGATCCCGAGCTCGATGTCATCACGCTGGACGGCCGCCGCCTCGAGCCCGCGGCGGCGCGGACCTATCTGCTCCTCAACAAGCCGCGCGGCTACGTGACGAGCCGCGCCGATCCGGGCGGCCGGCCCGTCGTCCTGGACCTCGTCCCGCACATCCGCGCCCGCGTGTTCCCCGTCGGGCGGCTCGATTACGACACCGAGGGCCTGCTCCTCCTCACCGATGACGGCGCCCTCGCGAACTACCTCCTGCACCCGCGGTACGAGATCCCCCGCGTGTACGAGGCGGAGGTGGAGGGCCACGTGCGCGACGCCGAGCTCGCGCGCTGGCGCCGCGGCGTGACCCTCGCCGACGGCCCCGCGGTCCCACGCCGCGTGCGCGTGCTCCGGCGGGCGGGGGCGAGCACGTGGCTCAGCCTCACGTTCGCGGAAGGCCGCAACCGTGAGGTGCGGCGCTACGCGGAGGCGCTGGGCCACCCGGTGCGGCGGCTGCGCCGCGTGGCCTTCGGGCCTCTCGTGCTGGGGGACCTTCCTCCGGGGAAGAGCCGGCCGCTGCGCCCGCGGGAAATCGCGGATCTCAATGGCTTGCGCGGGTAGGGGGGGTCGCCTATAATGCGGAGGCTTTAGAGACAGACGGGCGTCAGGAGCCTCTATGAACCTGGACGATTGGCGATCCAGGATCAACGACCTCGACAACGAGATCCTCAACCTCCTCAATCAGCGCGCAGACGCCGCCCTCCACATCGGCGAGCTCAAGAGGCAGCAGGACCTCCCCTACTTCGTCCCGGAGCGTGAAGTCCAGGTCCTCGACCGGCTGATCTCGCAGAACCGCGGGCCGCTTCCTCCGGAGGCGCTCCGCGTGATCTGGCGGGAAATTCTTTCCGCCTCGCTCGCTCTGGAGAACCCGCTGCCGGTGGTCTATCTCGGCCCCGCCGCCACCTACACCCATCAGGCGGCGCAGGCGCGCTTCGGCTCCTCCGCCATGCTGCGGCCCACGCGGAGCATCGCCGAGGTGTTCGACGAGGTGGAGCGGGGGCGCGCCGAGTACGGGGTGGTCCCGGTGGAGAACTCCACGGAGGGGCCGGTCAACGTGACGCTGGACCGGCTCATCGACTCCGACGCCCTCATCACCGGCGAGGTGACCCTGGAGATCAGTCACTTCCTGCTCTCGCGGGCGGGGGATCTCTCCGAGGTGAAGCGCGTGTGCTCGCATCCCCAGGGCCTGGCCCAGTGCCGGCAGTGGCTCAACGCGAACCTGCACGACGTGCCCACCGAGGAGACGTCGTCCACCTCCGCCGCGGCGGAGCGGGCCAAGGACGACCCGACGGTGGCGGCGATCTCCTCGGAGATGGCCGGACGACTCTACGAGGTGCCGGTGCTCCGGCCGCGCATCGAGGACAACCGCTTCAACTCGACCCGCTTCCTCGTGCTCGGCCGCCGGCCCATTCCCGTGACAGGACGGGACAAGACCTCCATCCTCTTCTCGATGAAGAACCAGCCCGGCGTGCTCTTCAGCATTCTCCAGCCCTTCGCCGAGCGCGGACTCAATCTCACCAAGATCGAATCGCGACCCACCAAGCGGCGGCCCTGGGAATACGTCAACTTCGTCGATTTCGAGGGCCATCGGGATACCGAGATCGTCGCGGGCGCGCTCGCCGCCGTCCGCGAGCGCTGCCAGTTCCTCAAGATCCTCGGGTCGTACCCGGCCGCCTAAGGAGCTCTTCGCAATGTCCACGTCCTGGGAAGCTCTCGCCAACGATCATATCCTCGGGATCGCGCCCTACGAGCCCGGCAAGCCGGTGGAGGAGCTGGAGCGCGAGCTCGGCATCCACGACGCCATCAAGCTGGCCTCCAACGAGAACCCGCTGCCGCCCTCCGACCGGGTGCAGCACGCGGTGGCGGCGGCCATCGCGCAGCTCAACCGGTACCCCGACGGCAGCGGCTACTACCTCCGCGAGGCGGTCGCCCGGCGCCACGGAGTCAGCGCCGATCACATCGTGCTCGGCAACGGGTCCAACGAGCTCATCGAGCTGCTCGCCCGGGCGTTCATGCGCCCCGGCGACGAGGCGGTGATCCCCCACCCGTCGTTCGTGGTCTACCCCATGATCGTGCAGGCGGTGGGCGGGATCCGGGTGGTGGTCACGCTCAAGGATCACCGGCTCGACCTGGAGGCGATGGCGCGGGCGATCACCCCCATGACCAAGATCGTCTTCATCGCGAACCCCAACAATCCCACCGCGACGATCGTGACCGCCTCCGAGGTCGAGGACTTCATGGCGCGCGTGCCGGACCGGGTCATCGTGGTGTTCGACGAGGCCTACTACGAGTTCGCGCAGGGGCCCGACTTCCCGGACTCGCTGGGCTACTTGCGCCAGGGGCGCAAAGTCGTGTCCCTCCGCACCTTCTCCAAGGCGGCGAGTCTCGCCGGCCTCCGCGTGGGCTACGCGGTCGCCGACCCGGACTGCGTGAGCCTCGTCAACCGCATCCGCGCGCCCTTCAACGTGAACGCGCTGGCCCAGGCCGCGGCCCTCGCCGCCCTCGAGGACGACGCCCACATCACCGAGTGTCTGCGCATGATCGAGGCCGGGCGGGCGTATCTCACCGAGGAGTTCGCGTCGCTGGGGCTGCGATTCCCTCCCTCGCGGGCGAACTTCATCCTGGTGGACGTGGGCCGCAACGCCCTCGACGTGTACCAGCGCCTGCTTCGCGAGGGCGTCATCGTCCGGCCCATGCTGTCCTTCGGCATGGAGAGCACCCTCCGCATCAGCATCGGCACGCCGGAGGAGAACCGCCGCCTCATGAAGGCGCTGCGGAAGGTCCTGCAGGAGGCCAAGCGCGCGTGATCCGCCGGCTCTGCGTCGTCGGCCCCGGACTGCTCGGCGGCTCCGTGGCCCTCGCCGCCCGCGCTCGGGGACTTGCGCAAGAGATCGTCGCGGTCGGCCGCAGCGACGCGAGCGTGGCGCCCGCCCTCCGTGCCGGCGCGGTGGATCGCGGCGTCACCGATCTCGGCGAGGGCCTGCGGGGCAGCGATCTCTGCATCCTCGCCACCCCGGTGGCCACGCTGGAGAATCAGCTCGCCGCGGTGTGGGCGGCCGCCGAGCCCGACGTGGTGATCACCGACGTGGGCAGCACCAAGGGGCGCATCGTGGAACGCGCGGAGCGGCTCGCCGCGGGGCGCCCGCTCGCCTTCGTGGGCAGCCACCCCATGGCGGGCTCGGAGCGCGCCGGGTTCGCCGAGGCGCGGGCGGATCTCTTTGTCGGGGCGACCGTCATTGTCACCCCCACCGCGCGCACCGCGCCCGCCGCGCTGGCTCGCGTGCGCGGGCTGTGGGAGGCGATGGGCGCGCGCATCACCGTGCTCGATCCCCTGACCCACGACCGCGCGGCGGCGGCGGTGAGCCATCTGCCCCATCTGGTCGCGGACGCCCTGGTGGACGCGGTCACGCGCATGGACCCGGCGTTCTTCGAGGTCGCGGCGCGGGGCTTCCGAGACACCACGCGCATCGCCGCGTCGAGCCCGCCCATCTGGCGCGAGATCTTTCAGGACAACCGCGCCGCCCTCGGCGAGGCGCTGGCGGCGTTCCGCAAGTCGCTCGACCACCTCGAGAACGTGCTGGCCACCGGCGATGCCGTCGCGGTGGAGGCGGAGCTGGAGCGCATCAAGAAGCAGCGCGAGCGGGTCGGATGAGGATCCGGGTTTCCCCGGTGCGGCGCCTCGCCGGCCGCGTCGCCGTGCCAGGGGACAAGTCCATCTCCCACCGCGCCGCGCTCTTCGGCGCCCTCGCGCGAGGGCGCACCGAGATCACCGGCTATCTCGAGGGCGAGGACTGCCTGGCCACCCTCAGGGCAGTGCGGGCTCTCGGCGCCGACGTGACGCGCAAGGGGCCCGGACACTACTTCGTGGACGGCGCCGGGCTCGATGGCCTCAGCGAGCCCGAGGATGTCGTCGACTGCGGTAACTCCGGCACGAGCGCGCGGCTCCTCGTGGGCGTGCTCGCGGGGCAGCCTTTCTGGACCTTCCTCACCGGCGACGAGTCCCTGCGCCGACGGCCGATGGACCGGGTGGCCGAGCCGCTGCGGCGCATGGGCGCGACGGTGGTGGGCCGAAGGGAGGGCAGCCGCCTCCCCCTGGCGGTGCGCGGCGCGCGTCCGCTCAAGGCGCTGACCTACGCCTCGCCCGTGGCCTCCGCCCAGGTGAAGACCGCCCTGCTCCTGGCCGGGCTCTGGGCCGACGGGCCGGTGACGGTGCGCGAGCCCGCGCCGTCGCGCGATCACACCGAGCGCATGCTCGGCGGCTTCGGCGCGCGCCTGGCGGTGACCCCCGACGGCGTGACGCTGACCCCGGGCGCGCCGCTCGCCGGACAGCCGGTCGCGGTGCCGGGGGACATCTCCTCCGCGGCGTTCTTCCTCGTCGCGGGCGCGCTCATGCCGGCCGGCGAGCTGACGGTGGCGCACGTGGGGACCAATCCGACACGCACCGGGGTGCTGGAGGTGCTGGCCGCCATGGGCGCGACGATCCGTCCGGAGGCGGTGGGCGGCGCGGGCAGCGCGGCCGAGCCCGCGGCCGATCTCGTGGTCCGCGGCGGCGCCCTCCGCGCGACGGAGGTGGGCGGGGCGCTCGTTCCGCGCTTGATCGACGAGGTGCCGATTCTCGCGGTCGCCGCCGCGCTCGCCGAGGGCGTGACCGAGATCCGCGACGCCGCCGAGCTCCGCGTGAAGGAGTCCGACCGCATCCGCGCCATCGCCACCGAGCTCGGCAAGATGGGCGCGCGGGTGACGGAGCGGCCGGACGGCCTGCGCATCGCGGGCCCGACGCGCCTGCGCGGCGCGGTGGTGACGAGCGGGGGCGATCACCGGATGGCCATGGCCCTCGTCATCGCGGGGCTGCTTGCGGACGGCGAAACGGTGGTGGAGGATACGGACTGCATCGCCACCTCCTTCCCGGGCTTCCTCACCGCGGTCAACGACCTGGCGGGATCTCCGGCGGCGAGGGCGGACGCGTGACCTGTGACGGCCGGCGAGAGCCCGTGATCACGATCGATGGCCCGGCGGGGGCGGGGAAATCCACTGCCGCGCGCGCGCTCGCGCGCCGCCTCGGCTTCCGCCTGCTCGACACCGGCGCCATGTACCGGGCGCTCGCGTGGGCGGTGCGCGAGGCCGGCCTGCCTCCCGAGGACAGCCCCGCGCTCCGCACGCTCCTCGAGCGGACGGACGTGACGCTGGAGGGCGACCGCGTGTTCGTGAACGGGCGCGACGTCTCCGCGGCGATCCGCACCCCCCTGGTGGGCGAGCTCACCTCCGTCCTCACCATGCTCGGTCCGGTGCGGGACAAGATGACGCCGATGCAGCGGCGGCTCGCCGCGGGCGGCGGCGTGGTGCTGGAAGGGCGCGACACCGGCAGCGTGGTGTGCCCGGACGCCGAGGTGAAGTTCTACCTCGACGCGACCCTGGACGCGCGCGCCCGGCGGCGGCGCGAGGAGCTGGCCGAGCGCGGCATCGCCGCGGATCTCGAAGGCGTGCGCGACGAGGTGGCGCGGCGCGATCGCCAGGACATGGGCCGCGCCATCGCGCCCCTGGTTCGGCCGCCCGACGCGGTGCTGGTGGACACGACGGGGCTGGCCGAGGCCGAGGTGCTGGAGCGGCTGGTCGACGTGGTGGAGCGGGCCCGGTGCTCTACGAGATCCTGAAGCCGATCGCGGTGCTGCTCATGCGCCTGTACTTCCGCCTGGAAGCGCACGGCACCGAGCACGTGCCGCGCGAGGGCGCGCTCCTGCTCGTCTCGAACCACTCGAGCGTCCTGGACCCGCCTCTCGTCGGCGGCGCCGCGCCGCGACAGCTCTGCTTCCTCGCCAAGGCGCAGCTCTTCGACGTCCCGCTCTTCGGGCGCTTCATCCACGCGCTCAACGCGCGTCCGGTGCGCCGCGAGGGGTCGGACGCGCGCGCCCTCAAGGCGGCACTGCGCGTGCTCGAGGAAGGCAAGGCGCTCCTCGTGTTTCCCGAGGGCACGCGCGGCCCCGAGGGCGCGCTGCGCGAGGCGAAGCCGGGAGCGGGCATGCTCGCGGTGCTGAGCGGAGCGGCGGTGGTGCCGGTGCTCATCACGGGATCGGGACGCTCGCTTCCGCGCGGCTCGTTCGTTCCGCGCCCCCGCAAGGTGATCGTGCGCTTCGGTCCACCGCTCACGTTCAAGACCAAGCACGAGAACGCCGAGGGGCGCAAGGACGCGTACCGCGCCGCCAGCGAAGAGATGATGCGCGCCATCGCGCAGCTCACCGCGCGGGCGGCCTGAAGAACCCAGACCGGAACCACGCAACATCGTATATATAGAGGGAACAAAGGAGGCAGTAAGGACTTATGGCGACGGATGAACGGAAGGTGCAGGGCGGGATGGGCGCGCACCGGGAGATGGACACGCCCCCCGAGGAGACGATGGAGTACTGGCTGTCCCGCAGCGTGGGGGACATCGAGGAAGGCGAGGTCGTCCGCGGCCGCGTGGTCGAGGTGCGGTCCGGCGACGTGATCGTCGACATCGGCTACAAGAGCGAGGGGGCCATCCCCATCGACGAGTTCCGCCTCACCGGCGCGCCAAAGGTGGGCGAAGAGATCGAGGTCTTCCTGGAGGCCAAGGAGGATTCCGAGGGCCTCATCGTCCTGTCCAAGGACAAGGCCGACAAGATCAAGGTGTGGGACCAGATCTCCAAGGCCTTCGACGCCGGCTCGCCGGTGGAGGGGCGGGTGGTCGAGGTGGTCAAGGGCGGGCTGGCGGTGGACGTGGGCGTGCGCGCCTTCCTCCCCGGCTCCCAGGTGGATCTGCGCCCGGTGAAGAACCTCGGCTCCATGATGGGCCAGACCATCCGCGCCAAGGTCATCAAGCTCAATCGCCGCCGCGGCAACGTGGTGCTGTCGCGCCGGGCGGTGCTCGAGACGGAGCGCGAGGAGAAGAAGAAGCATACGCTCGCGGTGCTCACCGAGGGGATGGCGCTGACCGGCACCGTGAAGAACATCACCGACTACGGCGCCTTCATCGACCTGGGCGGCATCGACGGCCTCCTGCACGTCACCGACATGTCGTGGGGCCGCATCGGGCATCCGTCGGAGATCTTCCAGGTCGGGGACCAGGTCGAGGTGGTGGTGCTCCACTTCGACCGCGAGACCGGCCGTGTGTCGCTGGGCTACAAGCAGAAGTCGTCCGATCCGTGGGCGGTGGTGGATCAGCGCTATCCCGTGGGCACGCGCGTGCAGGGGCGGGTGGTGAGCCTCACCAACTACGGCGCGTTCGTCGAGCTCGAGCCCGGCGTGGAGGGCCTGGTGCACGTGTCCGAGATGTCGTGGACCCGCCGGGTGCGCCACCCCTCGAAGGTGGTGAACGTGGGCGACACCGTGGAAGTGCAGGTGCTCGACGTCAACAAGGCCACCAAGCGGATCTCGCTCGGCATGAAGCAGGTCGAGGCGGATCCGTGGGATTCCATCGACGACCGCTACAAGCCGGGCATGCGCGTGCAAGGCAAGGTGCGGAACCTCACCGACTTCGGCGCGTTCGTGGAGCTGGAGCCCGGCGTGGACGGCCTGCTGCACATCTCCGACATGTCGTGGACGCGGAACATCGGGCATCCGTCCGAGCTGCTGAAGAAGGGGCAGCCGGTGGACACCCAGATCCTCAACGTGGACCGTGACAACAAGCGGATCTCGCTGGGGCTCAAGCAGCTGCAGCCCGATCCGTGGGAGACCGTTTCGCAGCGCTATCCCATGGGCTCCCGCGTCACCGGCAAGGTGGTGCGCCTCACCGACTTCGGCGCCTTCGTGGAGCTGGAGCCCGGGGTGGACGGGCTGCTCCACATCTCGCAGATGTCGAACCGGCCGATCGCCACGCCGGCCGACCTCGTCAACGTGGGAGACGAGCTCACCTTGCTCGTGATCCGCGTGGATCCCAACGAGCGGCGCATCGGGCTCAGTCTCAAGGAGCTCGCGGCGGCGGTGATGATGGACGAGCCGACTCACTCGGAGGGCCCGGGCCGCGGTCGGGGCAAGGGGAAGCGCCGCCGGCAGGACGACGACTTCGACGACGAGGACTAGCCGACCGTGGCGTCACGGGCGCGTAGCCTGCTGCTCGGCACGGGCCTGACCGCGCTCCTCCTGGTCGCCTTCCTGATCACGGTGTGGGTGCTGATGTCCGTGGTCGAGGACGGCGCGCTGCCCGGCGGCCCCCGGGTGGCGGTGGTCGAGATCGAGGGCATCATCCTCGACGGCGACCAGGTCGTGCGCGATCTCCGCGAGCACGCCGAGAATCCGGCGGTGAAGGCGGTGGTGGTGCGCGTCAACAGCCCGGGCGGGGTGGTGGGGCCCACCCAGGAGATCGTCGGCGCCATCCACCGGGTGCGGAAGGCGGGCAAGCCCGTCGTGGCCTCCTTCGGGGCGGTGGCGGCCTCCGGCGGCTACTACGTGGGCACCGCCGCCGACCGCATCTTCGCCAACCCCGGTACGCTCACCGGCTCCATCGGCGTCATCATGCAGATGGCCAACGTGGAGAGCCTCCTGAAGAAGGTGGGGGTGGAGTACGTGGTGATCAAGGCGGGGGCCTACAAGGACGTGGGTAACTTCGCCCGCACCATGACGCCCGAGGAGCGCCGCATCCTCCAGACGCTGCTGGACGACGTGTACGGGCAGTTCGTGACCGCGGTGGCGCAGGGGCGCAAGCTGGACGAGTCCTCGGTGCGGGCCTTCGCCGACGGCCGCATCTACTCGGGCCAGCAGGCGCACGCGCTCAAGATGGTGGACGAGCTGGGCGGCTTCGAGGAGGCGGTGGAGGCCGCGGGCAAGCTTGCCGGCGTGCCCGGCAAGCCCAAGCTCATCCTCCCGCGGCGCCGCTTCTCGCTCACCGACTTCCTCAAGAGCGAGCTCGGTCTGGGGGCCCCGACGGCCCTCCTGCCAGCGCTCCCGTCGCTCCGGACCCCCCTCTACCTCATGTACTAGGGCGGGAGGGGGCGGGGGGTGCTCCATAACCCCTCGCCCTTCTTGACAATCTTTCGCCCACCATGCTAGCGTCACCACAGGATCACACCGCCTCCAACGGGGACGTGGGCCGCGCGCGGCTCGGCTGGGCGGGGGCACGGGAGGGAGTCAGGTCATGACCAAAGCGGATCTCATCGACGAAGTGTCGAGGGTGTCGAGCCTGACCAAGAAGGAGACGGAGCTCATCGTGAACACCGTCTTCGACAACATCACCGATGCCCTCGCCAAGGGGGACAAGGTGGAGCTGCGCGGGTTCGGCAGCTTCCGCATCCGCCACCGCAACTCCCGCAAGGGACGCAATCCCAAGACGGGCGACTCGGTGAGCGTGCCCGAGAAGCGGGTGCCGTTCTTCAAGGTCGGCAAGCGGCTGCGCGAGCTCGTCAACACCTAGTCCCGCGGGGTGGAGCGACTGTGGGCACCGTGGCGGATGAGTTACGTGGCCTCCGCCGGGGCGCCCGACGCGGCGTGCGTCTTCTGCGCGGCGCTCTCCGCCGGTGACGACCGGCGGTCCTTGATCCTCCGGCGCGGTCAGCGCGCCTTTCTCATCCTCAACGCCTATCCCTACGCCACCGGTCATCTCATGGCCATGCCCTTGCGCCACGTGGCCCGGGTGGAAGACGCCACCCCCGAGGAGCTGGCCGAGACCATGACCCTGGCCCAGCAGGCCATGCGCGCGCTCGATGCGGGCTATCACCCCGACGGCTTCAACCTCGGCATCAATCAGGGACGAGTGGCGGGCGCGGGCGTGCTCGGTCACATCCACGCCCACGTGGTCCCGCGCTGGAACGGCGACACCAACTTCATGCCGGTGGTCGCCGACACCAAGGTGCTGCCGGAGACGCTCGAGACCACCTACGACCGCCTGACGGCCCTGCTGCGCCCGTGACCCACCCCGCCGGCGCCGAGCCCACGCCGATGATGCAGCAGTACCGCGAGCTCAAGCGCCGGTACCCCGACTATCTGCTGCTGTTCCGGCTCGGCGACTTCTACGAGCTGTTCTTCGAGGACGCGCAGCTCGGCGCCCGCCTGCTCCAGATCACGCTCACCGCGCGGCAGGACGCCCCCATGGCGGGCATCCCGCATCATGCCGCCGACACCTACATCGGCCGGCTCATCCGGCAGGGGCAGAAGGTGGCGGTCTGCGAACAGATGGAGGCGCCGGGCAAGGGGAAGAAGCTCGTCCGACGAGAAGTCGTGCGGGTGATCACGCCGGGCACCCTGACCGACACCCAGTATCTCGACGGCGCCGCCAACAACTACCTCCTCGCCGTCCACCGCGGGCCCGGTGGCCTCGGGCTCGCCCTGGCGGACGTGTCGACGGGCGAGTTCCAGGTGGGCGAGGACGCGGGCGACGGCGAGGCCCTGCTGGAGGCGGCGCTGCTCCGCCGGCCCGCCGAGATCCTCGTGGCCGGTGACGGCGATCCCGCGCTGCGCCGGCGTCTGGGCGTCCTCGGCATCCCGCTGACCAGCGCCGAACCCGCCTGGTTCCGGCTTCAGCCGGCGCGCGAGAGCCTTCGCGCCCAGTTCGGCGGCGGCGATCTGGACCGCTTCGGGGTCGGCGATCTCACCGTGGGGCTCCAGGCCGGAGGCGCGGCGCTGGCCTATCTCCGCGAGACTCAGGGCGACCGCCTCGCGCACCTCCGCGCGCTGGCCCGCCTGACCGCGGGCGATGCGCTCGGGCTCGACCGCACCGCGCTGACCACGCTCGAGCTCTTCGAGACCGCACAGGAGCGGTCGGTGCGCGGTTCGCTCATCGGCCTCCTCGACACCACGCGCACGCCCATGGGGGCGCGCGTCCTCCGCGGCTGGCT